>ONHE01000103.1 GCA_900317545.1 uncultured Prevotella sp.
CATCATCACCCCTCATCATCACCATCATCACCCCTCATCATCACCATCATCACCCCTCATCATCACCATCATCACCCCTCATCATCATCATCCTCACCCCTCATCATCACCATCATCACCCCTCATCATCACCATCATCCGTGACAAATATAGCAAAAAAGGCAGATCTCCGCAAATAAAATCTCCCCTTTTCCACATGATGACCATTTACGGGAGCCTGGCAAGTGTCGGGGTGGAATGGATCAGATTCGGCGGTTGCAGACAATGCGGTTTGCGGTTGGGAAACACAAAGTTTTCGGTTGAAAAACCCGGAAACGGCATCAAGAAAGAATCACAAACGCATTTCATTGATTATCAGATCGTTGCTGAAATAATTATCCCGGATCGGTCATTAGAGCCCTAACTGATTTTGTTCGATGGCAGGGCAGATTGCCTGCCGGGGATCCGAAGGTGTAGCGGGCTACGTCAAGGAAGCCCGGCAGGAAAGATGTCCTGCAAGCGGACGAAAGCAGTCGGAAAGCATGAAATGACAAGAATCAATGTGCTCCAGCGGTCTAATGGCCGATCCGGGTTTATAAAGCGCCCGATATAGATATCCTCCATGCTACACGGAGCTATCCTCCGGGCGGCCCGGAGCTATCGTTTTGGCGGCCCGGAGCTATGCTTTGGACGGCCCGGAAGATAGCTCCGCCAACGTGTTGATTATCATCCACTTACAAAAGGCCTAAAAACAGCACTGCCGACTGACGCCTTGAACGGTCATCAGTCGGCAGTAACAACGAAGGGAAAGACAGTCAGCACTTCGACGAGAGTGCCCGTGCAGACGCGCCGCCGTCTTCTTTCCGGATGAGCTGATCGTTATTAATAACCAGCATTCTGCGTCCAGCCGGGGTTCAGGTCGAGCATTTCCTGCTCAACGGGGAAGATGCGATGACGCTTGTCGAAATTGGCATCCGGGAAGTTCTTGTAGTGGGGGAAGAACTCATCCTCATAGTGCCCAAAGCGGATCATGTCGTTGCGGCGCCAGTTCTCGTCGAAGAACTCCCGTCCGCGCTCTTCGTAGAGTTCCTGCAGCGTGGGTTCGGCGGTAATCTGAGGAGCCCCTGCATAAGCGCGGATCTGATTGAAGAGATCCTTTGCACCGCCCTGTCCTAAGCGCGTCAGTGCCTCTGCCTTCATGAGAAGAACATCTGCATAGCGGAAGATGGGGAGGTCGTTGGACTGGTTGCGCCCATTGTTGTAATCGGCAGGAGTAGTGAACCACTTGATGGAATGGCAACCCTGCTGCTTGGCATTGTCATCGTTGCCCACGTCAATGGTGTTGTCTTGCTTGATCAGCTTGATGTCCTCAGTGAAATGCACCTGCTTTCCGTTAAACATGAAAGGTTGTTTTGTGGGCCGCAACGTCTTGGCATCGCGAATAAACACATCGCCGCGAAGGATACAGAGATTGCGAATATCGCCCTCAAGACTGAAGAGCTTGGCAAACTCGGGCGTCACCACCATGTTGCCGCCGAACGACTGCGTGAACTTATCTTCAGATCCATAGACATTGGGCACGAGATTCTTCAGGTCTTTGAACGAACGAGGACGCGCATACTGCAAGCCCTGACGGTTGATGGCATCATAGGGCATGGCATAGATAAAGTCCTTCACCTTCCAGCTGTTGTCATAAGAGAACTTGTGGAGATAGTCGTCAGCGCCGGAAGAAAGGTCGAACTTGCCGCTATTGATAATGTCGTTGCAGACAGCAATGCAATCGTCGAGCTTAGGATTGGAGGCAGTTGCGGCATCATATTTGTCTACTGACTCGGCTGTATAGACAGCCCAGTTAATATAGAGTTTGGCGAGCAAGGCTTCGGCCATCCACCTAGTAGGCTTACCATAGGTATTCTCAGTCACATCCTCAGTCAGGTAAGGAATGATCTCAGTGAGTTCTTTCTCTATCCACTCTGCAACCTGCTTGCGCGGCGAACGGGGAATTACCTCTCCTTCGGCGGGTACCTTTTCAAGGATGGGCGCATCGCCGAAGCAATCCATTAAGATCCAGGTGAAATAGGCGCGGATGGCACGTGCGGGAGCTGTCATCTGCTGAGAAGCGCTGCTGCCAAGCTCTTCGAGGATGGTGTTGGTTTTGGTAATGCCTGACGTCACATCAGAGTACCAGTCGAGGGATGCGTCGGTTGCTTTACTGTTGTGGAGAGCCTGATGCGCATAAGTTCCGTCATCATAGTAGCCTCCATTGAAAGCAATGGCCGTGAACTCATCAGAAGAAAGGCACTGTGCTTCCATATAGCGACGACCCAACGTGCCGGACAGATGGAAATAAACATCAGCCATCTTGGCTTCGACCACAAGCATGGGATCGACGCCGGAATTCTTACTTGGGTCTTGTGTGTACTGGGAGTTTGGACTGACATCCAAATCCGTGCAACTGGTAAGTGCTGCCGCACATAACCCAGCTGCCAGAATCAAATTATTTAGTTTCATACTCTTTAATCGGATTATATGTTATTTACTTTACAGTTACGACGGCAATGCGGTTGGCATGATTGGTGTCGGCTCCCTTGGCAACAATGCGCGTCACGTTGACGCCCTTTTCCTGCAGATACTTGGCAACGGCATCAGCACGCTGCTGAGAAAGTTTCTGGTTGGCGGAAGTATTGCCTTCGGGCGAAGCATAAGCCACAACCTCGACGTTGGCGCCTTTCTCAATGCCTTTAAGTTCATCGAAGTTGCTTATCTTAGCAGAGTTCACGGGGAAGGTGACCACATAGGTATTCTGGACGAAGATCACCCTGTCCTTACCGGGAACTTCCTTGACAACCTCTTTTACCACGGGAACTTCCTTGATAACCTCTCTGTCAATGTAACGTGGAGCGGCGGCCTTCTTCTTGCCTCCTCCAAAATTGATCTTCACGCCTACCATGAATGTGCGTGTGTGAGGATAACGACTCCAGCGGTAATCAATGCCCGGATCGATACCACCCAGATTCACTTCGGGATCAAGACCCTTGTAATTGCTGATGGTAACCAAGTTGTTGGCAGTGCCATAAAGGGTGAGATCCTGAATCCAGTCATTGAAACAGTTGCGGAATGTGTAGCTCAAAGAGAGCGTTTGAAGGCGGACGTAAGTGCCTTTCTCGATGTAGCGGTCAGATGGCAGTGAGCCAGAAGCGTCGCCGACAGGATTTGTAAGGAATTCTTTCAGCACGTTCTTACCGTCGGAGAACATTTGCGCACTTGTGTAATGAGCACGGGCACTGTTATAAACATCATTGCCAAACACGCCGGTGATGAAGGCATTCAGGCTCCAGTTCTTGTAGGAAAGCGTGTTGTTCCAGCCCGCATTCAGTTTAGGCTGGGCACAACCCGTGATCGTACGGTCTTTCAGACCGGGGTTGTTAGTAGTCTCGCCTGTCCGTTGTCCGTTTTCATCCAGCACGTAATATTCAGAACGTCCGTTTACCTCACCGGCATACTGATAGGTGTAGAAGGTTCCGATGGGCTCGCCCTCGATAATCTTCTGTGTCCATCCGTTTGCCGAAACGCCGGCCACCATGGGGTCTCCTTGAGAGAGATTAGTGGTATGGAACTGCTCGTTCTGCATCTTGTCAACGGTGTTCTTGTTGTGAGACAGATTGAAGGTGGTGTTCCACATGAAGTTCTTGGTGCTGACAGGAACTGCATTCAAGGTCAACTCGATACCCTTGTTGGTCATCTCTCCCACATTGGCATCCATCCAGCCATATACGTATTGGGTGGTAGGAACAGGATAACTCCAGATGAGATCCTTGGTCTTCTTGTTATAAACCTCCAAAGTTCCGTTCACACGTCCCTTGAGCACAGCAAAGTCGAGACCGATGTTGAGCATGCCGGTAGTTTCCCATTTCAGGTCAGGATTGGCATTCTTTGTGGCAGCATATGTGCGATACAACTTTCCATTATAGGTAAAAGTGCCCGTTGCTCCGTAGGTAATGTAAGAAGAATAGGGGTCGAAGCCCATTGCATTACCAGAAATACCGTAACCGGCACGGAGTTTCAAGTTATCGAAGATGTGCTGATTTCTCATGAACTTTTCCTCTGTAATATTCCATGCGACAGAAGCCGATGGGAAGGTTCCCCAGCGGTTGTTGACGCCAAACACAGAAGATCCATCACGGCGTATGGTTGCCTGAATCATGTATCGGCTGTCGAAAGAATAGTTGGCACGACCGTAGAACGAGATGTTACGGATGTTGTCAACGTAACCACTCTGCACCGAATTCTGCACACCCAGAATGCTCTGAGCATACGACATATTGTACCATGTCAGGTCATCATTATAAAATCCTTCTACGCTAAGTCCGAATCCGTCGTTGTTCTTCTTCTGTTCCCAAGAGTAACCGGCCATGAGATCCCATTTGCTCTTGCCCACCTTGAATCCATAGTTAAGATAGGTTTCAAAGGTCTGCTCATGTCCGAAATAAGTGTTGCGGGTAACTTGTCCGTTCTTGTTTCCGATACCCTCAAGCTGAGAGTTGCGAGTGTTGTAAGCACTGTATGTGCTTTGGTAGTTGCTCCATGAATAGTTCATGTTCCAGAAGAATCCCTTCCAAAGTTCAAGTACTGCCTTACCCACAAACTGGTTTCGTTTCCAAATGGTTTCCGACTTGTTCTCCTCCATTAGAGCAAGGGGATTGTAATTCTTCGAACCAGCTCCTATCGTCCACGAACCATCAGCATTTCTAACTGGATTAGTGGGGGAATAATAATTCATGGCATCAAGAACGGAGGCACCTTCATTGCCGGTCGGAACGCCGAAATGCTTGCCATACATGGCATTCAATCCTATAGACAAGGTGAGGTGGTCTTTGAGCGTCTTTGTAGAAACGAGCGATCGCACGTTGAAGCGATCCATGCCTGTCATTTTAATAACGCCCTCGCGTTTCATAAGGTTAGCGCTCACCATATAATTTGTAGTTCCATTTCCACCACTGATGCCCACATTGTGGTTGTGGCTGATACCGGTGCGGAGCACTTCGTCTTGCCAATCTACGTTTGCGCCGCCATCTTTCAGTGCCACGCCGTTTTGTTTGGCATATTGACGCAACTCATCGGCCGTGCACATATCATAAGTCTTGAGAATGTTGTCGAATGCCACATAGCCATTATAGGTAACGTTGGTTCTCTCTTCTCCACCTTTCTTTGTGGTGATGATGATTACGCCATTGGCAGCCTTGGAACCGTAGATGGCGGTAGCGGTAGCGTCACGGAGCACGTCAATGCTTTCAATATCGTCGGGGGCAACGATAGAAATATCAACACCAGGTATACCATCTACCACATAATAGGGCGACATGGCACCCGTGCGAAGTGTAGAGGCTCCACGCAGCGTTATCGAAGGAGAGCCATTGGGGTCGGCGGTAGAAGAAACAACCAGTCCAGGAACTTTTCCCTGAAGCATCTGGCCAGGGTCGGTGAATACGCCACGGTTTAGGTCTTCGGCCTTTACAGTAGTGATGGATGAGGTGACATCCTTGCGGCGCATCGTACCATAACCCACGACAACGACCTCATTCAGCGTCTTGTTGTCTTCCGAGAGGGTTACAGACTTTGCCACACTGGCTTTTAAAGTTTGTGCAACAAAGCCGATATAAGAGAATTTCAAGGTAGCGCCAGGCTTTACATCAAGCGTATAATTACCATCAACATCAGTAACTGTACCATTGGTCGTTCCCACTTCCTGGACACTAACACCGACGAGAGGTTCACCCTGGGCATCCCTGACGGTACCCGTAACCTTATTCTGTGCAAATGCCAAGGTGCTTACAAACAGAAGCAGTGCCACCGCAAACGTGCGGCGAATGCTTCCAAGAATTGATTTTTGTAGGTTTTGCATAAATTATTTGTTTATAGTATGATAATTCTTCGTTGCAAAAAGGTTGCAACGCTATTCCCTGTCAGAACGAATTCTGTTTCGGAGAAGATAAAATATTAAGCTGGCTTCGCGATACATTTTGCGTACCCAGCAATTTCCCGTTCGTCGGCAAAAAGGCTTCTCCACGGCACGGACGCTTATCAAAGACATCAGCTTTATAGCTTGTCTTTCTGACTTTCTCCACACGAACATTATCAAAATAGATATCGTGAACCTTGCCTGCGACATCGCCTCCGACGAAGCAGCCGTTCTCACTTCGGGCCACGATATGATTGAAATAGATGCGAGAGACCTCACCACATCGACCCTCGGTCTGTCCCTTCGGAAAGCGCCAGTTGGCATCTTTGTGGTTTCCATTAGCCCGCGGATAACTGGTCACATAGATTGGTTCGGCCTTTCCCCACCACACGTCACTCCACAACTGACAATCCATCAGAATGTTAGAGAAGACAACCTCCGTCACCGTTCCTTCATCCCGATTCTGGATGCCGAGACCACGGTTGCTGCCCGTGATGATGCAGTTGTCGAATGTAACGTTATAGATTGAGTCCACGTTTTCAGACCCGATCTTGACGGCGCAACTGCGTGAGGTCATCACGCAATTAGTGACCGTGATGTCGTGACACGATCCATAGTGCTCATACTCGCGCCGGTTCTTCAGGCAGATGCAGTCGTCCCCACTCGTGATGCGGCAGTTTGCGATGCGCACATGCTTAGAATGGTCTATGTCAATGCCATCTCCATTACGGATCTTCAGATTGTTCAGCAGGCTGATTCCGTCAATGACGGCATCGTCACAGCCAACGAGATGCACCGTCCAATATGCTCCCTCGCGGATAGTGACATCGCGGATCAACAGTCGGCGTACACCTATCAGCGTGAGTACATGCGGTCGAGGATCAAATGTCGTGACCGGTTTCAGCTCATAGGAATCTTCCAGTTCTGCTCCCATAAAGGCTACTCCGTTGCCGTCGATCGTGCCTCTGCCCGTGATGGCGATATCCGTTGCATCCTTCGCATAGATCCACATCATGCCCTCTCCCTCGTTGTTGCCAAAGGCGCTTAGCCGATAGACTTTCTCATCGGGATTGGCTTTCCACACCGATCCTGCATCCATCACGATCTCCACATGATCCTTCAACTGCACCGGTCCTGACAGGAATGTCTTAGAGACGGGGAAGTAA
>ONHE01000106.1 GCA_900317545.1 uncultured Prevotella sp.
CCATGCCCTGCGCACAGAGACAAACGGGCACTGCCATGGCATCTTCTATTGGGCTCCAGAAATAGACGGAGGATACAAGCTCGGGGCATTCCGCAACGGACGACCAACACATATCATGGATGCCTTTAAGCCTTAGCTCAAAGAGCTCCTACACCCATCATCTCCACCCTGGCATAACGCGATGCCGGGGTGGATTTCCTCGCGTTTACATGCTAACCTCTGACTGTCAATTAGAGAAGAAAAGAAGGTCAGAAGTTGCCGGACTCGCGATTTTTTCATATCTTCGCAGGAGAAAATACAAACGCAAATGAACACAAAAGAAATAACAGACGAGCTGACGCTCCGGATGATTGAGTTTGATAAGGGGGACCCGATGCGCATCCACCATTTTCTGAAGGTGCACCGCTTTGCCCAGTTGATCGGCAGAAAGGAACAGTTGGACGAGCATACGCAAATGGTCTTGGAATGCACAGCAATCCTGCACGATATAGGTATCCATCCTGCCGAAGCAGCATGCGGCAGAAGCGACGGAAAGCTACAGGAGAAAATGGGACCGGCACCGGCACGAGAGATGCTCACCGACCTGGGATTTGAAGGTCAGGACATCGACCGGATCTGCTTTCTGATCGCGCACCACCATACCTATCAAGACATTCAGGGGATGGACTACCAGATCTTAGTGGAAGCGGATTTCCTTGTCAACCTCTATGAAGATGGGATATCCGAGCGTGGCATTGAGGCGGCCCTGAAGAATATTTTCAGGACGAAAACAGGAACGGAGCTCTGCCGACTGCTATACAAGGAAGCGTACATAAACCCTCAAAAGCAAGCATGACCATGAGAAAACCTAAAATTAAGATTTCATTAGTCGACAAGAAAGGTCCCTGGGGTTGTCACCATGGACATCAGGTCGGGGATACCTGGGATTGGGATACGGAGCGAGGCTCCCTCTGTCCGATGGCGCAACATGTCGCTTTCCCTTATGTTGACATCCTCCGATACGGCGGTCAACTGCCCAGCAAGGAAAAAGATTCCATTTGCTTCTGCTGTCCTGATGTAGACGTGATCAATGTCTTTCAAATAGAAAAGGTCAAGGACGAGTAGCCTCATCACCTGACCTTTCCCTATTTCTCCGTAGCTTTTCACCAAGGCTTGTCCTTGTATTCCTTTATTCCCATTCATCCCAATCCGAGCCTCCCCAGGACTTTGCATCCACGGAAGCTTCCGCACCCGGGTCCGCACCACCATAACTGGCATGCTCAGCACCTTCACTCGTTTGTGAGCCATTTCCGCCAATGGTGCCAGCCGATTTGTTCTGGCTGCCACAGAGCGGATTGATTTCTTCTAACATCAGTACCGACAACAGGGGGGCAACGTATGGTCTTTTCAATTGATTCATGACTTGCTGCTTTTTAGTGTTTGATGATTTTCTTGCCATTCACGATATACATGCCTGCAGGCAGGTCGGAAAGAGATACCACTCCGAAGCATTGTCCCTGCAAGTTATAGACACGCAGGTCCTGAGGGCGTTGACTTCCCTCTGTCATCTGAATGCCCGTCGTAGAGCCGTTGTCATCGAAGACAATTCCTAATTTCGCCTTCACGTCCTGCATTCCATCTTTGATGATCTGCCAATAGCAGCGATAGGTCGGGATGACGCGGTCGTAAGAACCCTTCTTATAGAATCTCATGTTTTTATCATAGTCGCCACCGTCCTTCGGATCGGGGTTGGAGAAGAAGAACTCACCTGCACCGAGATGATAACCGTTCTCCGCATACGTACCGAGCATGCGCACCTCTGTCTTCGTGGCCGACTTGTCATCACTGTCATTCTTAATGGGTACAGTGATGGAATTTTGTTCATCCGTACGGGTCTTATCCTCTTCTGATACCTTCACGATATAGGCGGAACCGCTGTTTTTCGGGTCTGCTTTCAATAGATAAGGCGTGTTTGCCTTCATGATAATACGACCGTGTTCATCCGGCTGGACGAGTTCGAAGTAGAGGTGATAGAAGTTTGCTTGGTCCACATCATTGCTGGAAGCGGTTATGTCATACTCTGCAGTGGTGAGGACAGCCGCCTTGGCTTCATCGCCAAACTCGGCTTTCACGTCCACATCAGTGGGGAAACAGGCTGTGGTCCACTTCGGTTTGTATGGATAGAAGATCGGGTCGACAGGCTGATTGTCCTTTCCAGCCCAGGCATAATGGTTGCCTTGGTTGGTATAGGTGCCGTCGCAAGAGGCATCGTAGGAGCCGGTAAAGGAAGCGTCCGCGTTGTGCCAGTAGCCGTAGTCCTTGTA
>ONHE01000015.1 GCA_900317545.1 uncultured Prevotella sp.
AACGATAATCGGGACTTGACAGCGTCAACGTCTGCAAGCGCGTGCACAGTTCTTTGGCATGTTCCAGACTGGCTTCTATCTCCGGATCTGTGAAATAATAGAGTTCCTGGGATCGCATTTTCTGAAATTCTGTCTTCATATCTATATCTTATCTTCTATTCATATTCATTCCTGATGGCATTATGCGAACGAGCCCTTTGCAGCGGTCCTTTCGTTCCATCCTACTGACAAGAAGTACGCCCACTCCTTCGAACTCGCAGCATTCATTGATGCTCATGAAGTTTCCCGGAGCATCTTCCCCCTCTGGAGCTATCAAATCCAACCTTCATATATTCATTTGTTTTGGCCAAAGTTACCAATATTTTTTTATCTTTGCAATCAAAATGGTAAAATGATGGAACAAAAGAAGAAATGTCAATGGTGCCGGGACGGAGCATGGCTGGAGAAATACCACGACGAAGTATGGGGGTTACCCGAACATGACGACCACAAGTTGTTCGGATGGTTGCTGATGGAAGCAATGTCGTGCGGCCTTTCATGGGTACTGATGCTGAAAAAGCAAAGGATTTTTGAAGCGTGTTTTGCCGATTTCGATTATGACAAAGTTGCTGCCTTCAACGACACCGACGTAGAGCGCATACTGAATACCGAAGGCATGATTCGCTCGAAATCGAAGATAGAGGCTATGATCGCCAACGCCCGCACCTTTGTAGCCATCCGCGGGGAGTTCGGAAGTTTCGATGCCTATATCTGGCGCTTTAGCGAAGGCAAGATGCTGGTATATCCGGCGCATCAGCAGAAAAGGGCTGTCAGCAACGATGTATCTGTTGCGGTGGCCAAAGACCTGAAGAAACGGAGATTCAAATATTTAGGTCCGGTTATCGTATATTCCTATCTCCAGGCCATCGGCATCATCAACGACCACGAGGCCCAATGCTACCGTTACGATCAGGTCATAAAGCACGCGGAGGTTGAAATCAGAATCGAAGCCCCATCTCATATCTCCGATTCATGAAACATCTACTCTGTCTGCTTCTGACGTTTGCCTGTTGCTTGCCAACTGATGCGCAGCGCTATCGCTACAGCACTAACTTCTCCTTCTCAAAAAGCAACTTCTGCGATACGATTCCGATCATGATTGAAGATGATCAGATTTATATCAACATAGACGTAAACAGAAGACTCCTCCGATTTAATTTAGACACCGGAAGCAGTCAGGGGACGTTGGTCGGAACCGAAGGATTGGGAAAGTGGAGAGAGCTTGGAAATGTGGTATCCCGTGATGCCAACGGACGAATGGATACTGTAAAGGTGATCCAGATGCCGCCATTCCGCATCGGGAATCTTGTCGTGAACGACTATATAGCGACCATCCTCCCTCATCCGCCCATCAAAGGGCACTATACCGGAACCATCGGATTTGATTTCATTCATAAAGGACTCTGCGTCAAAATCGATGCCTTGCGTCATCAGCTGATCATCTCCGACCGGCGATCGGCATTCGACGACGAACCGGGATACGCCTTACGCTACAAACTGAAATGGTTTGTACCCCACCTTCTCATTTCTCCATTCATCCGTCATGCCGATGAATCTTTGCTCGATTTAGGATCCCAGCAGCTTTACACGATGAACAAAGAGAGTTTCGACCGACATGCCTATAAGAGCAAGCAGGTCAACGCGCAGGTCGAAGGCTTCACCAAAGGCAGCCTTGCCATAGGCTCCTACGGTACGGAGCAACATGATGAAGTTGCCTTTCTGCACTTAGACAGGCTCAAGTGGGGCGACTTTTCGTTCAACGACGTGCGCGCAGTCACCACCCAAGGAACATCGCGCATTGGGGCCAAAATATTGAGATACGGCAACTTGATCATCGATCCGTTCCGGCGTCAGATCATCTTCCAGCCACATAATGACAGCAACAGTGTGACCGTAGCCAACCGGCAGTTTGGCGTGGCCTTCATCCCGCGTGAAGGCAAACCCGTCGTGGGCCTCATTTTCCCTAAATGTGAGGCTTATTTGAACGGCATGCGCCAGGGCGACACCATTATCCGCATTGACAATCAGCCGATCAATGATTTTCGGCAGTTTGTCAATTTTCCTTTCGCAGAAGGACGCCGCTACACATTTTTCCTCATCAGTGCAGACGGACAAGAGAAACAGGTAAGCGTGGAGCGATAATGACAGCTGAGCGGAATCAGCTCCGGCTCATGGTCAGAAAAGCACGGTTCATATTCACATCAGTCATGATACAAATGGGCAAATGGTTCTCTTGAGCCTCTCGACACATCCTCCCTATCCTGTTCCCTTATTTATCCTTCTTTGTCATCTGCAGACGTGACGCCCTCTGAGCGGGCAAGATCCTCATAGGCTTGGTTCATCTCATTGATCAACGTCTCATAATGAGCCGCTTCCCGACACACACGACGGTAAATCCCATCCAGGCCGATTGTTTCTGCGTCTGCCCACACATCGAGCGGC
>ONHE01000040.1 GCA_900317545.1 uncultured Prevotella sp.
ACAAAAACATAGCGTAAAATTTTGTTCATAAATAATAAGTTTTAGTTGATAAATATAATGATATTAATTACTTTTTAGTGACAGACTTATCTGTCAGTCGGCAGATCATTCTGATGATGTTCGGGCACGATGGCGAGATAGACGATGTCGTGGTCGGTGCGGTTTTCCATATAATGGCTATGTCCCTGCGGGCAGTAATGTGCCTGTCCGGCGCGGCACACTTCTATTTGGTCATCAAAATGGAATGTCGCTTCACCGGATATAATGAATGCGACCTCACAGTTCTGCATGTGCGTGTGCAATCCGCTTTTGGCCCCCGGACGCAGTGTGGAATACATAATCTTCACTTTCCCGTCTACATAGTTGCGGGTATCCAGTGCGCCTGTTCCTCCCTTGAAGTTCATCTGCTTCACCTCGGGAATCTTGTCAAAGTCAATTATCATTCGTTTGGTTATTAGAGTTGTTATTACTATGCTTATCCTGTGGAATCTGCCTGCCGGGACGCATGTCGACGCCCCTCAAGGCAGTGTAAGATTTTACACTGCAAATATACGAATATTAATTGAATGGAAGAAGCGTATTCATGTAAAAAAGATGCGAAGGTACGAAAAAAGAGAGTATTCAGCCATTCAAGGCTGAATACCCTCCCAAAGACGTCAAGTGGATACTACAGATCAGTTAAAGAAATATTTCAATCCAAGCTGCAGTTTCCAGCAGTTTGTATAACTCATGTTGGTGTCATAGGTTCGCGTAGGATATGCTTTGTTGACTTTATACATGGAGAAGATCGGCGTTTTGTCGGCGTCGGTTCCTTCAAACTTCAGAATCTTGTTGTAGTTTGACGGCTGCGCATTCTTGGGGATACCCCACTTTGAGTTGAACATGTTGCCGATGTTGATAAAGTCAAATGAAAGTTGGAACTTGTGCTGCGTTGATCCAATCTTGAACATGAAGTCTTCAGCGATGCGGAGGTCAAACTGGTGAACCCATGGTGTCCGTGCGGCATAAGCCTCTGCATATTCTCCCTTGTGATTCTTCAGATAGTTGTCCTGCTCAACGAAGTTCCAGAAAGCCTGACGGTCTGCATCAGTCTTGAACTTGATCTCGCTGTCGTCCTTCGGGATGTACATCAAGTCGTTTGACCATCCGTCGCCATTCATGTCGTTGGTATAGACGAAGCTGTTGCCGGAAGGAGAATAGGCGGTATAGAACAGGTTGATGTGCGTGCCGAGGAAGGGCTCCCAGCGGTTCTCGGTCGGGATGTACCAGTTGACTGAAGCGATCACCTTGTCAGGCGTCACATATTCTGAACGCATGACAGTGCCGAGATTGGAGCCATTGATGGTTTGCATTCCTGTCCAAGTAGACAGCGGATCGCTGCCGGGAAGACCGGACACTTCCTTGAACTCGGTATGAGTGTAAGCAGCCATGATGTTCAGGTTCTGGATCGGCTGGGCATTCAATGTGACGTTGGCCGTATAGCCGTATCCCTTCGACGTGTTCGTCAGCACAGGTGCGTTCTTACCTTTAACATATAGATAATCCTTGGGATAGATCAGCCGATTGTCAGCTCCGTTGAATCTGGACCATGTGTCGGCCTCCGCAGTCTTCACGTTAATGTTCTCTACGGTTACCGCATTGATGTTTTTCGTATACATGAACTCGCCAGTGACCGTGAACGGGAACGAAACGGGAAGCTGATAGTCAACGGCAATAGAAGACTTCCACACCTGTGGCATCTTAAAGTCGTCTGCTACTCCGGAGACAGTAGATCCGGCTACGTGATTCTTGGCATCGATCGTCGTGGGGAAACCAAGCTTGGCGATCATGTCATCAACATTGGTGATCATGCCACCGGCAAGCTGCTGCAGACGAGGATCGGGAGTGGCTACGCCGTTACGATAGGAGGTTCCTACCACTTGAAGCAACTGAACCATGGATGCATTGGTAGGCATGTTGGTGAAGTAAACCAAGGGGAGACGACCTAAGAACAGACCGGAACCGCCACGCACTTTGAATGTCTTGTCACCAAACACGTCCCATGTAAAGCCAAAACGCGGAGAGAAGTTCCAACGTGAATCCGGCCATTTGCCGGTATCGATGTGGCGGCCGTTGAAGTCGAGTGCATAGATAGCCTCATTGCGCTGCAGATCCTTGTTGTCAAAGATCAGATTGTCGAAGCGGATTCCATAGGTCAGTTTAAAGCGATTGGTCAGATTCCAGTCGTCCTGCAAGTAAAGACCGATCTGGTTGAATGTGACTTGCGCATTGGGATCCTTGACTCCGTTGAGACCGTAAGTGAGGGCAAACGTTTCAGGTGCTGCGTCGTTCAGGAAATCTTCCACGCTGCTGTAACGATAGTAGCCGGTTCCCTCACGCATGTAAGCGTTGTTGGCAAACTGATGCTCAAAGCTGAATCCGGCCATCACCTTGTGTCTGCCGGCATACCATGTGAAGTTGTCGGTCACATTCGTAATCTTGTTCTTCACACCATTGTTGTAAGAGAAAAGCTCGTAGCCGGCACTCATGTAAGGCTCGAGGATCTGACTTCCGTCTTTGTCCCGACCGGCCATGATGTCAACGAATGGGAAGATGGAAGAATCGGATCCGCGCATGTCTTCAATGTTGGTGTAGGTGAAAAGCAGCTGATTGGCGAAACGATCGCCGAAACGGCTGTTGAGATCAGCAGCAACCGACTGTACCTTGTTGTCCATGGAATACATGGCATTGGAGAATGCCATTGACTGAGGACCGACACGATAGGTGTTGTTGAGGCGTCCACCACTGCCAAAGTTGCCGGAGTTTCCGTTCGGTGCAAACCATGAGGTGTTGCTCGTGTTGTTGTATCTGACAGAGAGGTGATGATTGTTGGTGATGTTCCAGTCAATGCGGGCGAGGAACTTGGTATTGGATTCGTCACCCGGGAAGTTCGTATATGAACCGGCGTCGTAGCCATATTTGTCTTTGAGGTGCTTGGCTACCTTCTCCATGTCCGAGGCCAATGTGCGTGACACCATCCCTCCGGCCTGCTCGCCGTCTTGTCTGGCGCGGTATTTGATGACCGTTCCCGGAGTCAGTTCTTTCTCAAAATTTGCAAAGAAGAACAGTTTGTTCTTAACGATCGGGCCACCGAGTGTGAATCCGTAAGTGGTCTTTGACTCATCTGCGCGCCGTCCCAAGTCTTTTCCGTTGATCATGTTTCCTCGCAGGTCCTGATTGCGGTAGTAAATATAGCCGGTACCCTTGAAAGTGTTGGTTCCTGACTTCGTGATCGCATTGATGCCACCGCCGATGAAGTTCGTCTGACGTACGTCGAAAGGTGCCACGACCACCTGCACTTCCTCAATGGCATCGAGCGAAATAGGGCTTCCGCCGCCGGGCAGTTTGGAGGTCAGACCAAAGTTGTTGTTAAAGTTCGCACCGTCGATGGTGAAGTTCGTTGAGCGACCGTCGCCACCAGCAAATCCCAAGCCTGCGCCTGCATAGGGTGAGATCTTGGCGATGTCCTGCATACTGCGATTCACGGTTGGTACGCTCATCATCTGCGCGTTGGAGATGTTCGTTGACGCCCCGGTCTTCTCAACGGCGAACTTGGAAGCCTTGGCACTGATGACGACCTCACTAAGTTCCGTAGCATTTTCGGACAGCCAGACTGCCAGATTGTAGGTTTCACCCAACTGGAGTGTGATGTCCTTAAGAGTTTTCGTCTGATGGCCTATATAGCTCACAGTGACCTTGTACGGACCACCCGGTCGCATACCTTGCACATTGAATTGACCATCGACGTTTGAAACTGCTGAATAGCGCGTGCCGGAAGGTTCGTGGACTATCTGGATATTCGCACCGATGATCTCCTCACCGGTTCCTTCCACGGTAACCTTTCCACTCATTGAAGAAGTTGTGATTTGCGCCATGATGGACGATGCGAAGAACGCCCATACAGCAACCAGCAAAAACAATCTTTTCTGCATGACTATTTATAAAATTTAATTAATAATGACGGGTATTACACCCGAAATGGTTATTCATGATGCAAATTTAATTAAAAAAAACGAATTTGATATTACAGAAAAGTAAATTTTTCGTTGTTTATATCAATAATGATAAAGGCTACTCAAATCTTTGTGTTTGAATAGCCTTTCATCTGTCAGTCTTTATGCATCCAAATGCGCATGATCTTCTGCCTGATTGCGAACAGATTGATGATCGTAACGATCACCAACAGGGCTATCCCGGCGAGGAAGGATGGGAGCATCGAGCCGTCGTCAAGATCAGGGAAGAGGGTCTCGAGCACGCCCATATAGTAGGCCCTTACCATACAGAGCAGCACGATCGCTATGAGCAGGACCAAGAGATTCAAGCCGACTGTCAGCAGCTGATAGGGCTGCGCCACCCTCGAAGGCTTATAGCCGATGAGCAGCAGATTCTCCAACTTCTCCGTATTCTTCTGTACCAGGAGATAGATACTGAGCATGAGTATGTAGAAACTCAAAATGGAGATCACCAGTCCGACCACCATTACCATCGACACAATCAGCCGAAGGAAGTAGGTCGTCTTCTCTGCATTCATCTTGTCATCTTCCACTTCATATCCTTTTTTGTCGATATACTTGGCGATGTTCTCATTGGCAGGATTGACAACTTCCATGATAAGTCTTGACGGGTTGCTCTTTTCGCCGGGCGAGAAATAGTCATTGGCCCAGTCCATGAACGACTGCGGAACCAGAATAGAATTCAGTCGGTTTGAAAATCCGATGACCTTTCCTTTGAAACGGTCTTCATGTTCGTGTCCGTGAATGAAAATGTCGAAGTCAATCATGCCTACCAGACCGTCGGAAATCTTCGGCAATGAATGGCTCTGTGCAAAGCCGAAGTTATACATTGTTATATAAGAGCGGGGCAGAATGATGGGGATCACCTTTGACGTCTTGGAAAAATGCCATTCGTTCAGGTCCGCATCCACAAAGGCATCAGGTACGCTCTCGAAGGAGATCTCTGAATTGAGGACGTTGGTCCCATTCACGCCCATCTGCGCATTTGCCTTGAATTCAGCCCCTGTAAACTTTCCTATATTTTTGATGAACGTCTGCGATGCCAGATCCTCAAATTCTGCATCGCTGAAGGTGTTGGTTCTTCCGGAAAACGCATTGGTCGCTCCTATTTTCTTGTTGACGATGATGAAGTCCGACTTCATGAAGCTGTCATCGGCCGTAAAGACCGGCATGACATCGTGATAGAACTGATAACCTAACAGGACAATGAACATTCCAAACAGGTTCGCAAAGAAGAAGCCTGCCAACTGGGGCACGCTGATATGCTGCCGAAGTAATTTCCAAACCAAGTTCATAGCTTCAATACCCTTTCATAATTTAGGTCCATATGTTTGCCGATACTCGTCACGATGACGCCGGCACCCTGGCGCTTGGCTTCTTCGAGCATGATCGTTCCCATGACGGCCGAATTGCTGTCGTCGAGATGACTGATCGGTTCGTCGGCCAGCAGAAAGTCGAACGGTTGGACAAGTGCGCGGATCATGGCAACCCTCTGCTGTTGACCGAAAGACATCTTGCCGATCTTTGCATTCATCCGATCGGCGATGCCGAGCCGTTCAAACCAGGCTACGATCTCCGCATTCGACTTGTATCCCGTGAGCTTATTCTTGATTTCCACATTCTCCATGGCTGTCAACTCTGGGAAAAGCCGCAGTTCCTGATAGAGGTGACTGACGTGCTGCTTGCGAATGTCCACCCATTCTTTCACTTTCAATGACCGCACTTCGCGTTGGTCAAACAGCAGTTGCCCGCTGAAATCATGCCGATAGCCGGTCACATAGCTGCAAAATGTACTCTTTCCCTGACCACTGTCAGCCTCGATGAGATAGAGATGCCCTTTCCGAAAAGTCACCTCCTGATTCCATACCTCCGACTGCAGATCGTCGCGTTGGGCGAAAACCTGCGGGAGGACAGAATGAAGACTAATTGTTTCCACAATCCCTTATGATTAAACGATTACCTATATGCTATTTCATGCGATAGACGACATAATCGACGTCACCGAAAAACGGGCGCATCATCTCGTTGACCTGGGTCATGGCGCCACTGCTCCCCTCCCCTGCCAAAGCTTTCAGATTGGCTAGCAGAACCATCCGTTGGCCAGCAATCATTTGATGTAAAGACGGATCTGCAGCCCCCTTTCCGGCACCTGCGGCAATGGAAGCGAGAGCCGCTTCCTTGCTGCTGCCGCTCATGAATTGACCATCCTCGCTCACGCCGAAATAGAAAGCGGTGTGACTGTCTTGATAGAAGAAGCGGTTCTGACCCCAGTCTCCGATCCGCCCGCCTGCCGGACACGACTGCTTCCAGTAGTCTACGTCAGCCAACCACTTGCTGTTCGCAAGTTGCGCAGCCATCGACAGTTGCAGCCGGTCGTTGCTGAAAGATGGAACCACAATGGCCATGTCGCCGTCGACGCTGCGAATGATGTTGTCCATGTCAATGGCTGCATTGATGCCTGTAAGCAAGGCCTGCAGGCCTGCATTGTTCTTCATGAGCGGCAGGAACTGCTCTCCGGCCACATTCATGAAAATACCGATTTGCGCCGACTGATCCATCGTCCGGACATAACGGCCTTTGATCGGGCGATAGACCTTGGCTGCCTGCTGCAAGGCCTCGTTGACTTTGCGGTTGAAAGAAAAGGTTTCCCCGTCAATCCACAGGTGTCGCTTGGAGATCGACATGCCTGCTGCGATATAGACCTCTGACGGATCTGTATTCTTCGGAGCGCCCAACGTGAACGGAGCCACAAGCTTCTCGGGCAAAGCTTCGACCTGGGTCACCATCGCCATTGGTGAGCTGATGGAATCCAAACGGTCAAACAGAGGCGTTCCCCTGACAGAAGACCCCTCGTCCTGCTTCAGATACAGGGCCATCCGGTTCTGCAGTTCAGCCTGCGCATCGATTGTCACCGGTCCCATCACTAACATCGACTGATCGGAGAATCCGATGATCCAACTGTCATTGACCGTCGTAAAGTGGAAGCCCCGTTTGGATTTGATCTTCCGGCCTGAAGCCTGCAGCGTCTTTTCGAGCCGGCCGGCATCGCTGACACTGGCACAGAGACCGAGATTGCCGACTGCATCCTCAAAGAGATAGATTTTCCTCGAGAGATCAAGCCCGCTCTTGTCCAAGTCACTCACATGGAGCACAGACTTCAGCAGAACAGGATTGCTCAATCCGCTCATCTTAGCCACATCAACAGCCACTAAAGCCTTACTGTCTTCCGGAATGGCATTGAGATAATCCGAATGATTGCATGCAGAAAGAAGCGCAGTAACTACCCCTGCCAATAAGAGACCTAAGTGTTTCATAATTCGTTGATTCTTAATTGATTGTACATACGATAGCTTTCGGGCCTCCATAAGATAGCTTTGGAGGCTCCGGAGGATAGCTTTAGGCACCCCGAATGATAGCTTTCGGCAACCAGGATAAATGCTCCGTCAAAGCAGACATTATATTCTCCTTGCAAGATTGGCCATCGCCACGGCAAAAAGTCCTGCCGTCTCGGTGCGCAAGCGGCTTTTTCCCAAAGAGATGGAAGTATATCCATGCGCTGCCGCTATCTTCACTTCCTCGACCGAGAAATCTCCTTCCGGACCAATTAATATCGTTATGTCTTCATCGTCATTGTGGGCCGTCAATTCGTTAAAAAGATCAGATCTTTCAATCTCCGGATAGCAATGTGCAATATAGAGGCGCCCGGCACGGCGTGTCGCCATGAATTCTTTGAATGGAACGAGTGGATGGACTGCGGGCTTCCAGGCCTTTCGGCTCTGTTTGACGGCCGCTATGACAATCTTGTCCAAGCGGTCAAGGCGCAAGGCCTTACGCTCTGAGAACTGGCAATCGAGAAACGTAAATGCATCCATACCGATTTCCGTCGCCTTTTCCACGAGCCATTCCATGCGGTCCATCATCTTGGTGGGAGCAATGGCGAGATGGATCCTTCCGCGCCAAGTCCTTTCCTGGGGCATCGATTCACGCATCTCGTACCAGCAATGGCGGGTATCCGTCAGCGTGATAACAGCGCGATAGAAGGTCCCCTTGCCATCGATCAGAAACACTTCGTCACCTGTTTTCAGGCGCAGCACCCGCAATGCGTGGATCGCTTCCTCGTCGGGTAGCATTCCGGTTTCTGAAGCATCGGGGACATAGAAAAACCTTGTTTCCTTCATTTATTGTACGTTTCCTTTCCGTCTCTTCATCTCGTCGCGAAGGTGGGAGGCCAATTCGTAATTCTCATCGGCAATGGCTTTGTCCAATGCTTTCTGCAGCATGTCATCGCTGATGGTGTTGACCGGAATCGAAACGCCGCTGGCTTCCCTTACATATTTCACGCTCTGCTTGTCCATCAAGCCTTCTTCGATGTAGAGCGGGATCTTCCCTATGTACGACAGCAGCACCGCATCACTTGCGCGCATGGCAACAGGTTCCAAACTGTCGATGTTGCACAACACTGCGCGATACTGCCCGTCGATGAGGTCGTTGATGATAATTTCAAAACGTAATTCACTTTGAGTGGATATCACCTGCCACATGACTTCCGGCAAGAGCCGCTCCGCAATGGGTAAATGCTGAAGACGGAGCTCAAACTGATACATCATCTGCCGGTCGCAGGCGATCGTCAGCTGCCGCTTTTCTTCCTCGTCCAACAGGATCAGCAGCCCGACTTCCTTCGTCCCGACAATCTCAGACACACTGTGAAAGTGCAGTTTTAGTTTCCTCATACTGTAACTGACGTCTTCTTGGGACGGAAAATCAAAGCAAACGAAATGCTCACCACAAGGGCGTAGGTGGCGAAGATGAACCAGCAAGCTTGCCAATCACCGACCGTATAGATCTGATCTCCGATAACCTCGGTATGCGTGAAGTGATTAATGACGGCTTGGGCGGCAAGTGTACCAATGGTGGCACCGATGCCGTTGGTCATCAGCATGAAAAGGCCCTGGGCGCTTGACCGGATGGAAGGATCCGTGGATTGGTCTACGAAGAGGGATCCGGAGATGTTGAAGAAGTCGAAGGCGATGCCGTAAACGATCATCGACAGGACAAACATCCATACCCCACCTCCAGGATTCCCGACACCGAAAAGACCGAAACGCAATACCCACGCGAACATCGCCATGAGCATGACGTTCTTGATCCCGTAACGTTTCATAAAAAATGGAATCAGCAATATGCAGCAGGTTTCACTGATCTGAGAAAGCGAAATCAGAATGTTCGCATGCTGAACACCGAACGTTGAGGCGTATTCCGGTTGTGCTCCGAAGCTGAAAATGAAAGGATTGGCAAAACCATTCGTGATCTGCAGGCTGACGCCCAACAACATGGAGAAAATGAAGAAGATGGCCATTTTCTTCTGTTTGAACAGTGTAAAGGCCTTCAATCCGAAAGCATCAACGAGGCTCTGTGGCTTTCCTTCCTTGCGGATGCGGCAATCCGGCAGCGTGAATG
Source organism: uncultured Prevotella sp. (assembly GCA_900317545.1). Classification (GTDB taxonomy): domain Bacteria; phylum Bacteroidota; class Bacteroidia; order Bacteroidales; family Bacteroidaceae; genus Prevotella. Next base: position 9,510 of record ONHE01000040.1, read on the forward strand.
TATACAAGAAGAGAATGATGCTCAGAACGCCGGACGTCACAAACTGATTCTGATTGATCTGGAAATTCATGATATCCACAAACCACATGGAACAGATGAAGCCTACCGTGCCGAACACTCGGATCGGCGGAAAGTCTTTCACTGTATCCATTCCAGCTGCCGTCAGACTGTAATATGCAACCGAATTGCTCAGCGCAATTGTGGGCATATAGAACGCCACACTCAATGAATATAAGGTGAAGATAATACCAAAACTGGCTGAAGTTCCTGCCGAAAGCCCATACATGGCCGTTGCGATCATGAAAGAGCCTGCCAGCAGATGACAGATACCAAGAACATGCTGGGATGCTATCCATCGATCTGCGATGATTCCCATGATTGCCGGCATAAAGATAGATACTATTCCCTGCATGGAATAGAACAGACCTATATCTGATCCTAACCCTAAATTTCCCAAGTATCTGCCCATTGAGGTCAGATAAGCACCCCAAACTGCATATTGCAGGAAATTCATTAAGATGAGACGAACTTTTAAATTCATTGCAAATATATTTAAATGTGCTACAAAGATAGTACAATTGCAATAATGCGCAAAATTAAAGGAACTTTATTTTCAGCTATGCTGCGGATTTTTACCCGGATCGGTCATTAGAGTCCGAACTGATTTTAGATGGATGGGCAGTTTGGCGGTCGGGGATCCAAAAGCATAGCGGGTTACGCAAAGAAAGCTTGGCAGTCAAGATGTCCTGCATGCCGACAAAAGCAATCGGAGAGCATGAAATAACAAGAATAAACGTGACGCTGCGGTCAAATATCTTGGCAACTACATTTCAGAAGGACTTGCAGTGAAGCCAAGAAGCGAGGAGCTTGGTCTTCAACCCTAACCACACACCTGCCACAACCGTGGTGAGCAGTTCCGACGCGGGTACGGCAAGCCACAATCCACTGTTGCCTATACAATGCGGCAAGAGCACGAAGGCAGGGATGAGCAACAGACATGATCGAAGCAGCATGAAAAATGTGGCGGCATGCGAGCGCTCCACACTCTGCAAATAGCCGATTACCACCACGTTGATGGTGAAGAATACATAACTGATGGAGAACAGC
>ONHE01000107.1 GCA_900317545.1 uncultured Prevotella sp.
GATCAGCGTGTCGATGTGTGAGCCATCGACATCGGCATCGGTCATGATGATGATCTTGTCGTAGCGCAGCTTGTCGATGTTGGCCTCCCGGTCGTCTTCTCCTTCGACGCCGAAGCGCACACCTATGCTCTGGATAATGTTCATCACGGACTCCGCTTCGAACACTCTGTGCCACTGAACCTTCTCCACATTGAGGATCTTACCGCGCAATGGGAGGATCGCCTGTGTGAAACGGTCGCGCCCCTGCTTGGCTGAGCCGCCCGCGGAGTCACCCTCCACGAGGAAGATCTCACAGTCCTTGGGGTCCTTGTTGGAGCAGTCGGCCAATTTGCCGGGTAGTCCTCCGCCGCTCATGACGCTCTTGCGCTGCACGCTCTCACGCGCTTTGCGGGCTGCAATACGCGCTGTGGCGGCGAGAATAACCTTCTCGCAGATGCGCTTAGCTTCGGTAGGGTGCTCCTCAAGATAGAATGAGAGTGCTTCGCCGACGGCCTGTTGCACGGCGCCGGCTACCTCGCTGTTGCCCAATTTGGTCTTTGTCTGACCTTCAAACTGCGGTTCCGCCACCTTGATAGATATCACGGCGGTCAGCCCCTCACGGAAATCCTCGCCGGCAATCTCTATCTTTGCCTTCTCGATCTGCTTGGATATGACCGGGTCATTGTCGGCATAGGCCTTCAAGGTGCGTGTCAGAGCGGTGCGAAAGCCGGTGAGATGGGTACCGCCTTCTATGGTGTTGATGTTGTTGACGTATGAATGGATGTTCTCAGTGTAGTCCGTATTGTACATGATAGCTACCTCGATGGGGATGCCCTGCTTCTCTGTCTTGAGATAAATCACATCGTTCACGAGGGGCGTACGATGCCTGTCGACATAGCGGACGAATTCTTTGAGTCCGTCTTTGGCATGGAATGTCTCCTGCCGGATCTTGCCCTCGGCATCGGGGCGGTTGTCGGTGAGGGTGATGCGGATGCCTGCATTGAGGTAGGCAAGTTCGCGCATACGGCTCGCGACGATATCCCACTTGTAGGTGGTCGTTGTGAATATGGTCTTGTCAGGCCAGAACTGCTGGCGGGTGCCGCGCTTTTCGGTGGTTCCAATGACCTTGACCGGATAGAGCGCCTTGCCCTTTTCGTATTCCTGCTGATAGATGTTGCCGTCGCGGTAGACCTGCGAAAGCATGTGGGAAGACAAGGCGTTCACGCAGCTCACGCCGACACCGTGGAGTCCGCCTGACACCTTGTAGGAGCCCTTATCGAATTTTCCGCCTGCATGGAGCACCGTCATGACGACTTCAAGTGCGGACTTATGGAGTTTCTTATGCTCGTCGACTGGGATGCCGCGACCGTCATCCTCGACCGTTACTGACCCGTCTACATTGAGCGTAACCTCAATGTTCTTGCAGAATCCGGCCATTGCCTCGTCGATGGAGTTGTCAACTGTCTCGTTGATCAGATGGTGAAGCCCTTTCTCAGATATGTCGCCGATATACATGGCGGGCCGTTTGCGAACGGCTTCAAGCCCTTCTAAGACTTGAATGTTACTGGCCGAGTAATTGCTCTCGTTGTTTTGGAATTCAGACATATTTTGTTTCTCGTATATGAACATGCAAATTTAGTGAAAAAAAGTCATACTGCGAAATTTTTAGGTTATAAAAACACCAGTCTGACGAGGCTGCTCGCTTTGTCAAGCAGTCTCTCTCTGAGCATGGGGGAAACAAGGTGCCGAAAGGCCCAGAGAATGCTTCGGCAAAGCTGGATGGTAGCGCCGGGACGCACAAAGGCCGTGTCACGACAGATGACACGGCCTTTGTGTAAAGGTCTGATGAGCGGGCTGATTAGCCCAGCTTGCTGATATGGAGCGCCAAGCTTGACTTCAAGTTGGCTGCTTTGTTCTTGTGAATGATATTTGTTTTTGCCAATTTGTCCAACATCTTCTGAACTTTGGGATAGAGCTTCACGGCCTCTTCCTTGTCGGTCAGTGTGCGGAGCTTGCGCACGGCGTTACGCATGGTCTTTGCATAATATTTGTTATGCAGCGTCCGAGTTTTGGTCTGACGGATACTCTTGAGAGTTGATTTGTGATTTGCCATCTTCTGTTTGATATTTTATTTTATGGGTAGTCCCTAGCAGAGTCGAACTGCTCTTTAGAGAATGAAAATCTCTCGTCCTAACCGATAGACGAAGGGACCGGCGCTCAGATTTGCGGATGCAAAGGTAGATCTTTTTTCTCAACTGCACAAATTTTAAAGCTAAAATTTTCATTAAATGTCTGTTTTTACGTAATTTTGCATCATTATGGAGCTCAAAACACATGCCATCGTGCTGCGGACGGTCAAGTATGGTGAGGCGCAGCTTATTGCAGACCTTTTCACGGAGCAGTCGGGAAGGCTCTCGTTTATCTGCCGCATTCCCAAGACGTCGAAGGCGAAGGTCAGAAAGCAGTTCTTCCAGCCGCTCACTTGTTTGGAACTGTCTTTCGACCATCGTCCCAATGCCCGTCTGCAACACCTCCGCGACGTGCGGATCGCGCATCCTTTCGGCTCGATCCCGTTTGATCCCTATAAGCTGTCGATCTCTCTTTTCCTGTCCGATTTTCTCTACCACGCCACGCACAACGAGCCGCAGAACGTGCCGCTCTACCAGTATGTCGAGGACAGCATCCGGTGGTTGGACGGCTGTCAGCGTCCCGTGGCCAACTTCCATTTAGTCTTCATGATGCGTCTTTCGCGTTTCCTCGGCTTCTATCCCAATCTTTCCGATGATACGCCCGGCTGTTTCTTCGACCTGCGCAACGGTGCTTTCTCGCTCGAATGTCCTCCGCACCCCGACGTGCTGCAGCCTGCGGACGCCGCGCGGATCAGCACCCTGATGCGTATGAACTTCGAGACGATGCACCTCTTTGCCATGTCGCGTGACGATCGCAACCGCTTCGCCCAGACCATTCTGACCTATTACCGTCTGCACGTGCCTGATTTCCCTGAACTGAAATCATTTGAAGTGCTCAAGACGCTGTTTGTCTGACGGGGATGGCGCATCGGTCTGCAGAGAGCTACTCCGGCCTCTCCGGGGTGAGGGGTGATGATCTTGAGGGAGGACGCTGTTCATTTCGCACTGGCATTCGGCCCATTGCGGACGGATACGCGGATCCACTCCTACGGTCTCTACCATCGTCCCTGCATTCCATTCCTCATTTCCCCTTCGTCAAGTGCCCCTCATTCGTCACTTGATGCTTCTCATTTCTCAGGCAACAAACGCCCGTCCCGACATCCCATTCCGTTTTTCAATGGGACAAAATGGACTGCTTTTCCTTATATTTTGTAATGTTCTGAAAATCAGACCGATATGCTCACCTTTCGGCATATCATAAAAACGGCCGGCGCGGAGCTATCCTTTCGGCGCCCGAAAGGACACATATGGGCGGCCAAGAGCTATGCTTTCGACGGCCGAAAGGATAGCTCCGCGCCGGCCGTTTTTATGCAATGGCAGTATGGGATGATAATCAATTGACAGTCAGGTGATTACAGAAAAGAAGACGGCCGTTGTCCGACAGCAGGGCAAAATGGGTCCCCGCAGTCGGATGACGGCCGTTGATAAATAGTCTGAAAAGTGGTTTGTCTATGCGAGCAGTCGCTTGACGACAGCCGAGATGGCGCTTCCGTCGGCTTTGCCAGCCAATTGCTTGCTGGCCATGCCCATCACCTTGCCCATCTCCTTCATGCTCGTGGCTCCTGTCTGGGTGATGATCGCGCGGACGGCCTGCTCGATTTCAGCCTCGCTCATGGGTTTGGGCAGGTATTCCTCGATGACTTTCACCTGTGCTGATTCGGCTTCCGCTAAGTCCTGACGGTTGGCCTGGGCGTAGGTCTCGGCTGTTTCCTTGCCCTGCTTGGCCAGTTTCTGAAGGATCTTGAGCGCCTTTTCGTCCTTGAGCGTGTCGTTTGCGCCGGGTGCGGTCTTGGCTTCGAGGAAAACTTTCTTGATGTTGCGCAAGGTCTCGAGGCGCACTTTGTCGCGCGCTTTCATGGCGGCCTTGATATCTTCGCTGATCTGATCGAATAGTGTCATGTTGTATCTATCTTTTAAATGGATTCTATATGCGTCAGGCAAAACTGATCACTCCCTGAACCGGTTCGTTGTTTGACTCTTTGTCTGCGGCAGCCGTGCCGTTGGCTTGCTTGCGTATTTCGTCGAGCATCTGACGGCTGCGTTTGTAGGTGGGCGTGTTTTCGACGGCGAGGATGACATCCTCATTGTCGAGGTCATCGGGCCTGAAGAGGAAGATGTGCGGGCGTCTCTTGTACTGGATGTTGCCTCCTGTGGGTCCGTAGAACCGTCCGCGCCGCTCCTCGCGCTCTGCTGCGCGTTCTGCTTCGCGTGCGATCCGGTCGGCGTCTTCCTGTGTCTGCTTACGCAGGTGACTGTTCATGCCTTCGACATCTTCAATGCCGAAGCCTGTGGCAAGGATGGTCACCTTCACCCGCTTGCCTAAGTCGGGATCCACGGCGAGCCCCCACTTGATCTCAAAGTCGTTGTCGAACTTTGCCATAAAGTCGTTCACGTCATTCATTTCCTCCATCATCAGGCTTGGATTTTCCTTCTTTTCGCTCGAGAAAGCGATGCTGAGGAGGATCTTCTTGGAGTTGAAGACATCGTTGTCATTGAGCAGCGGTGAGTTGAGCGCGTCGTCGATGGCCTTCTTCACGCGTCCTTCTCCTTCGCCGTAGCCTGTAGACATGATAGCCACGCCGCCGTCTTTGAGCACCGTTTTCACGTCGTTGAAGTCGAGGTTGATCAGTCCGTGGACGGTAATGATCTCGGCTATGCTCTTGGCCGCGATGCTCAGCGTGTCGTCGGCCTTGCCGAAGGCGTCGAGAACCGGCAGTTCCGGATAGATCTCGCGCAGCCGCTCGTTGTTGATCACGAGCAGGGCGTCGACGTGCTTTGACATTTCTTCGACACCGTCGAGAGCCTGGTCGATCTTCTTGGGACCCTCGAAGCGGAAGGGAATGGTGACGATTCCGACCGTCAGAATGCCCAGCTCCTTGCTCACGCGGGCTATGACGGGCGCTGCGCCCGTACCTGTCCCGCCGCCCATTCCTGCGGTGATGAAGGCCATCTTTGTGCCATCGGAAAGCATGTTGCGCACGTCTTCGATGCTCTCTTCAGCCGCCTGGCGTGCCCGTTCGGGCTTGTTGCCGGCACCGAGACCTTCCTTTCCCAACTGCAGATGCACCGGCACGGGACTGTCATTGAGGGCCTGCGCGTCGGTGTTGCACAGTACGAACGTCACGTCGTGGATACCTTCGCGGTACATATGGTTGACGGCATTGCCGCCTCCACCGCCCACGCCGATCACCTTGATGATGCTGTTCTCCTTGTCAGGTTCGCCGAAATCTAAGATTGAAGGCTTGTTGTTATTCTTGTCAGACATATCTTCTTGCATTTTATGTTTTATTTCTATGAAACTTGAGCCGTAGTTGCCGTTCGGCCGGTTTCTATTCTTCCTCCTTGATCATCTGCTCTCCGAACTTCTTCAGACCGCGCATAGCCTTGTGCCAGAAGCTGTTTCTGCGCTTCTCTTCAGCCTCCTGCCGGCGCCGCTCTTCTTCGATGCGCTTCTGCTCATCTTCCATTTCCTTCTTCCGCCGGGCCTCTTCTTCGGCTTTCTTTTTCTCCGCTTCGGTCATCACGACACCGCTTCCGGCAATCTCGTTGCGCGTCCGTGGCGTAGCGTGGAGGTCGCCCGTGGTTGTCGGCTGCTTCGTGTCGCCGTTACCGAAAAGATCGTTCGTGAGTTCCTCGCCGGCACAGTTCATGTCGCCCTTGTTCAACAAGCCGAGTACGGTGTTCATGGTTCCGTCGTGCGGCGTGCTGTCTGGGTTGCCGGAAGTGATGGTCTGGGAAATGAAACGGGCGATTCTGATCTTCTCGATGTGCGTGTGATTGCGGAATGCACGCTCGATATTCTTCATGTTGGAACCGCCTCCGGTGAGCACGATGCCGCCAAGCAGCTTGTCCACATACTCGTTGGGCACCTGAAACCATGCGTTTTCGATGATTTCCTCAAGGCGTCCTTCGACGATCTCGACGAACTTCCTCGACTCCACGGAGCGATCCTGGTCGATCGGCAGCATGAGCGTGTTGTCAATGTCGTTGTTGTCTGTGTAGGCACTGGCGTATTTCAGTTTCATCACTTCGGCATCCTTCTCCTCCATCTGAAGCGATGCGATGTCCTTCGTGATGTTGCTTCCTCCGAGCGGAATCACAGCCAGATGGCGGAGGATGTTCTTATAGTAGACCGACACGGTCGTGGTGTCTGCGCCGAGGTCAATAAGCACGCAACCGGCCCGGCGCTCCGCTTCGGTCAGCACGTTGTCAGCCAGCACGAGAGGCGCCAGATACAACTCGGCTATGGCAATGCCTGCATTGTCGAAGCATTTGTTGAGGTTTTTATAGAACGTGTTGCGCCAGAGAATGTTCAGGAAGTTGCCTTCCAAGCGGCTGCACTGGATCCCTGCCGGCTCCAGCTGATACTGGTTGTCCACCCGGTATTCCTGTGTGACTGCATCGAGGATTTCCTGTTCGGGATAGAGCATGTTCCTGTTGGTGTCCATCAGTTCGTTTACCATCTCCTGAGTGACCATCGTCTCTGTCGGCAGATCCTTGACGATGACATTCTTCACGCTGCGTATGGATTGGCCGCCGACCCCGACATAGACGTGGGCAATCTTGGCCTTGAGGTTGGTCTCGAGCTTTTTGATAATGTTAGTCAGGCATTGCACCGTCTTCTCAATATTATAGACGACACCTTTGCGTATGCATGCGGTGGAGTCTTCTTTCACTACTGCAAGTACCGTGATGCTGCCATCCAGGTTTTTCTTGCCTGCTATGCCCGTTATTTTTGACGAGCCGAGCTCTATCGCAACAATAAATTCCTTTTGCATAACGTTTCTTTATCTTTTATCAATTCATGTTTCTTTTCTTGCAGATGATCTGGTTGTCAAACTCTAAGTTGATGTTGCTGTATTTGTTCCAGCCAGCCTGAGAGAGTCCGTATTTATAGAATTTCTCTAACCGCGTCATCTTCTTGTTGACAAACTCGTCAATCTTCTGCTTCCGTTCCCGGTCGTTCCTCCCTTCCGGAAGTGGCCCTAAGTAGACGATGTGATTGCCTACGCGGGGCACAAGCTCAATGCCTAAGTCATGCGTCACGTTGATCTGTTCGATCTGGTTCTTCCATAAGTCGTCGGCCATGAGCGCACGCGCCAGAAACGCAACATACTTCCGCGCATACCACTTGGAAATGAAGCCGGTCGCAATGATCATGTCAGACGTGTAATGAGAATTGGGCATGATGCTGTTATTATCGTCCAAGTAGTAGTCATCGCCGTTGATAGACTTGATGCGGACAGTGGGCATGCGCTGCGTAAGCGTGATGCAGACCTGCCCGTCCTGTGTTTTGTAGCACTCGGCAGTCTTGACAAAAGGGCTCTGCTTGAGCGTCTCCTCGATCTTCCGGGCATTGACGGCCTGCATGGGGACGCCAAGCGGATAGAGATGCCTCTTCTCCAAGCGCGTCTTGATCTCCTTTGCGTTGATGAAACCATTGGCCGTTTCGTCCTGTATCTCAATGTTCGCCTTCGTGCATACCTTCATCGTCACATCCGGTCTGTTGAAGGATGTGAAGGCCGCAATGATGTAGCCGGCGAGCAGGACGTCAAGTGCGATGGTGATATATTTCTTCCAATTGATGAGCATAGGCCTCTTTCGCCCCTATGACCGTTGTCTTGGGCAGGCTATAGATGTTTAGACCGTTTCTTTCTTTTCAATCAGCTTCGTGATCTGGGGCACATAGTTGTCCAAGTTGCCGGCACCGAGTACGACGAGGACATCAAAGTCGCGGCTCTTCACGAAGTCCAGTACGTCGTCCTTGCGGATCATCTGTCGCTCCACGCCGGGCTTCAGATGGTCATAGATCAGCTGGCTTGTGACGCCGGGAATCGGTTCTTCCCGGGCAGGGTAAATCTCCGTCAGGATGACCTCGTCGAAGTGACTGAGCGCGTCGGCGAATTGCTGATAGAAGTCGCGGGTACGGGTATAGAGGTGCGGCTGGAACAATACGGTGATCCGCCGATGCTGATACAGCTCGCGCAGAGAGCGTGCGCACTGGAGGATTTCCATGGGATGGTGACCGTAATCGGACAGGAATACGTGCTGCGGATTGTTGATCTTGAAGTCGAAACGACGGTCTACGCCGTGGAAAGTGGACATCCCATACCGCAGCTCTTCGGCCGTACAGCCGTTGAGCTGGGCCATTGCCATGGCCGCGATGCCGTTCTCAATGTTGATCGGAACAGGCTGTCCGAGCTCGATGCCGCGCACATTTTCGACGGGAGAGATCAAGTCAAAGGTGATCGAACCATTGTCGATTACGATGTTCTCGGCATGGAAGTCGCCGCGATCGCGGCTGTATTCGTAGACCGTAACGCCTTCCGCCACGTCCGGACGCATCTCGAGACCGGTATGGATGATCAATGCGCCGCCTGGTTGGATCAGTGTCGTATAGTGTCGGAAGCTCTCTAAATAGGCCTCCTTGGTGCCATAGATGTCGAGATGATCGGGATCTGTGGCCGTGATCACGCTCATCCACGGATTCAGCCAGTGGAAACTGCGGTCGAATTCGTCGGCCTCTATGACGACGAAATCACTCGTGTCGCTGATGATATAGTTGGTTCCGTAATTCTTGGATATGCCACCTAAGAACGCGTTGCAGTCCACATGGCTCTGGTGCATGATATGTGCACACATCGTGGAAGTCGTGGTCTTACCATGTGTACCGGCGACGCACAGTCCCTTGTGGGTACGTGTGAGCGTGCCTAAGACCTGTGCCCGCTTCTCAATCTCAAATCCGTTGTTGCGGAAGAAGGCAAGTTCCTGATGGTCGGACGGGATGGCCGGCGTGTAGACGACAAGGCAATGATTCGGATCCTTGCATGTATGAGGGATCTCGTCGAGATTCTCTTCGTAGTGGATCAGCATACCCTCCTTCTCCAACTGGCGTGTCAAGTCGGATGGAGTCTTGTCGTATCCGGCCACCACAAGGCCCTTCCGGATGAAGTAACGTGCGATGGCGCTCATGCCGATGCCGCCTGCACCGATGAAATAAACGGCTTTTATATTCTTCAGTTCCATTTTCTTGTTGTTTCGGAAGCTACTTGTTTCGCCACGCGAGCTTGATTACCTCGTCGGCGATGACGTCGGCCGAGTTTTTCAGACCGAGCTTCAGGATGTTCTCGCGCAATGCTTTCAGTTTCTCATCGTTGTTCACCGTCTCAATCGCTTGCTTCATGAGCACCTCCGGAGCCTCACTGTCCTTGACGTAGATGGCGGCATTCCGGTTGACCAGCGCCATGGCGTTCTTGGTCTGATGGTCTTCTGCGACATTCGGGCTGGGCACGAGTATGACCGGCTTGCCGATGAGGCAGAACTCGCTGATTGAGCTTGCGCCCGCCCGGCTGATGACCAAATCGGCAGCCTGATAGGCGATGCCCATCTCGCTGATGAAGTCGGTGACCTTGAGCATGGGCATCTCGGGCTGCTCCTTCAGCTGCCTGAGGATTTCCTCATGATAGTATTTCCCGGTCTGCCAGATAAACTGCACGCCGCTCTCACGTACTAGATCGAGGTGGCGGATGACACTTTCGTTGACTGTCCGGGCCCCCAAGCTGCCTCCGATGAGCAGCACCGTCTTGCGCTGCGGATCCAGTCCGAAGTGCTTCCGGGCTTCTTCGGGCGTGATTTTGGTATGAAGTACGTTCTGCCGGACGGGATTCCCGGTCATGATGATCTTGTCTGCGGGAAAGAATCTGTCCATCCCTTCGTAGGCCACACATATCTTGTCGGCTTTCTTGGCGAGCAGTTTGTTGGTCACTCCTGCGTATGAGTTCTGCTCTTGAATGAGACATGGGATGCCCTTGTCGGCGCAGACGTTGAGCGTCGGGCCACTTGCGTAGCCTCCGACCCCTACTGCCGCCATCGGTCTGAACTGCTTGACGATCCTTCGGGCCATGCGTTGGCTTTTCCAGATGCGATAGAGCACGATGACGTTTTTCAGCAGATGGTGGCGGTCGAAGCCGCTGATGGGTAGTCCTTTGATCTCGTATCCGGCGGCCGGAACGCGCTGCATCTCCATCCGTCCGAGTGCTCCGACGAAGAGAATCTTGGCTTCCGGCTGCTTGGCTTTGATGGCGTTAGCGATGGATATGGCCGGAAAGATGTGTCCGCCGGTACCTCCTCCGCTGATGATAACTCTTAATTCTTTGTCCATGAGACGTGAGTTGTTTATTCCGCAAAATTAATCAAAAAAATCGGTATTTGTTCTTTTTTTGCACTATTTATCTTTGCCCGGCAACAGCCATGGCGGTTGCGTCTGTGCTTTTGTCACCGGTTGACCTTTTCTGTGCTGATCTGCTGATGCTCAGGATGGCACCTATGTAGATGCAATTGATGATGGTTGAGGTTCCTCCCTTGCTCACGAGGGGGAGGGGCTGGCCCGTGACGGGGGCCAGTCCGACCGCTACGCACATGTTGAACAGAGCCTGTGTGACAAGCAGCAGCGCCAGTCCCATGGCGAGGAAGGCCGGGAAGTTGTTCTCGCATCTGTTGGCTATCTTGCCCGTGCGGAAGAGCAGGATGATGTAGAGCATGGCTACGAAGAAGGCGCCGAATATGCCCATCTCCTCAATGATGATGGCATAGATGAAGTCGGAGAATGCCTGGGAGAGGAAATCACGCTCCACGGAGTTGCCCGGACCGCGTCCGATGACGTTGGAGGAGGCAATGGCGATGTTGGCGTGTGCCACCTGCGCGTCCTTGTCAAGGTCCACGTCTTCGGGCGCAACTTCTTTTCCGTTGACGAATTTGTCAATGCGTGACTTCCATGTATCGGCCCGGTGGAAGAGCTTGGAGACGATTCCGGTTTCTGTGTCTCTGGCTTCTGTCTGCTCCGTAAGCTTGTTGTCCGGGGTCTGTCCGGCCTTGTCGGTGCCCACGATCATGACCATGGAAAAGATGAAGACCACGATCAGCGCCACCACGCCGAGCAGGCGCCCCAACTGCCGGGCCGGTACGCGGCCGAGAACCATCATCATGAAGATCACCGCAGACAGCAGGATGGCTGTGGAGAGATTTTCCAACATGATAAGGGGAATGATGAATGCGCACACCCAGAGGACGAACTTGAAAGCCTGACGGTCTGCTCCGTTGGGGCCTTGCATGGCACTCAGAATCTGCGCCGTGGCCAGGACCATCGTGCCCTTGGCGATTTCAGAGGGCTGAAACTGCATGCCAACGATGCTCACCCAGCGTTGCGCCCCGTTGGTAGACTGTCCGGCGAAGTAGACCCAGACTAATGTGAGTGCCGAAATCACCAGCAGAAAGGGAGTCATGATCTTGAAGTAGCGGCACTTGATGTTCAGCGTGACGACCATGCAGAAGATGCCCATGATGAGGATGGCGATGTGCTTGAGCACCGGGGCCCAGTAGTTGCCGCCTTTGTAGGTCAGCTCCGACGAGGCCGAAAAGACCTCGACGACGCTGATGATACAGAGGAAGAAGAACACCATCCATATCACCTTGTCACCCTTGAAGATGTTGCCTAAGGTTTTGTTGATCATGCTGTCAGTTTTGGATGTTTACAGACTGCGGACCAGATGCTTGAACTGCTCGCCGCGGTCTTCCATATTCCGGAAGAGGTCGAAGCTTGCGCAGCAGGGAGAGAGCAGCACGGTGTCGCCCGGACGGGCCATCTCGTAGCAGGCCTGCACGCAGTCCTTCATGCTGTGGGTGTCGCGCACGGGGATGCCCATGCCGTCGAAGAAGGCGTGGAGCTTGCTGTTGTCGGCGCCGAGATAGACCAGTCCGACGCACTTCTGCTGCACGAGCGGCTTGATCTCATTGTAGTCGTTGCCCTTATCCTTGCCGCCTATGATGAGTATAACGGGTGTTTTCATGCTCTCCAAGGCGTACCAGCAGGCGTCTACGTTCGTTGCCTTTGAGTCGTTGACATACTGCACGCCTCCCACCATGCATACCTTCTCCAAGCGGTGTTCCACTCCGGGGAAGTCACTGAGGCTTTTCCGGATCACTTCTTTCTTGATTCCGGAGATGTTGGAGGCGATGCCGGCGGCCAAGGAGTTGTAGATGTTGTGCTTGCCGGTCAGTGACAGCGCTTCCTGCTCCATGTTGAAGGGTGTGGGCTTCTCGATCTTGTACTGTCCTTCCTCGATGTATCCGATCGAGCCGGCTTCCTTCAGTTCGGAGAAGGGGCACTGTACGGCCTTGATGTCATACTTCTCCAGCTGTTTCCGGATGACCGGATCGTCGTTCCAGTAGATGAAGCTGTCATCCTTGGTCTGGTTCTGGATGATGCGCATCTTGGCGTCGACGTAGTTCTGGAAGTTGTAGTCGTAGCGGTCGAGATGGTCGGGCGTGATGTTGAGAAGGATGGCGATGTTGGCGCGGAAGTCGTACATGTTGTCGAGCTGGAAGCTGCTCAGCTCGATGACATAGTACGCATGCGGATCCTCGGCGACCTGCAAGGCGAGGCTTCGGCCGATGTTTCCGGCCAGTCCGACATCGTAGCCGGCCGACTTGAAGATATGGTAGATCAGTGAAGTTGTGGTGGTCTTGCCGTTGCTGCCCGTGATACAGATCATCTTGGCCTGCGTGTAGCGGCCTGCAAATTCGATCTCACTGATGATGTGAGTGCCCTGCTCGGTGAGCTGTCTGACTATCGGGGCCTCCTTGGGGATGCCGGGACTCTTGATCACTTCATCTGCATTGAGGATCTTCCCGACCGTGTGCTGGCCCTCCTCCCATGCAATGCCGTGGGCATCGAGCAGCTGTTTGTATCTGTCATTGATTTTCGAGGTGTCGGAGACGAATACGTCAAACCCCTCTTTTTTGGCCAGTACAGCGGCGCCGGCTCCACTTTCGCCGGCCCCTAAAATGACTATTCTTTTCATATATTTTGTCTTTCTTTTTCCTAATGGTGAAAAGTACCTTCCGCGGAGCTATCCTTTCGGCCGCCCGGAGCTATGCTCTTGGTCGCCCGGAGCTATGCTTTCGGCGCCCCGGAGGATAGCTCTGCGCAACCCGCATGAATGCTATCTGATTTTCAGCGTGATGATAGTCAGTGCGGCGAGGATGATTGTGATGATCCAGAAGCGTATGGTAATCTTTGATTCGTGCACCGCCGAGTGGGGTTTCTTCATCAGATAGCGGCACTCGGGATCGAGCTGCGAGTCCTGCGTACGGAAGTTGTCGTGGATGGGCGTGCGCTTGAACACGCGCTGCTTGACGCCTTTGCGCTTGCCGAGCTTGTAATACCACACCTGAATGATCACGCTCAGGCTCTCGACGAAGAAGATTCCGCAGAGGATGGGGAGCAGCAGTTCCTTGTGGATGATGATGGCCCCCACGCCGATGATGCCGCCGATGGTGAGCGAACCGGTGTCGCCCATGAACACCTGAGCGGGGTAGGCGTTGTACCAGAGGAATCCGATCAGCGCGCCGACGAAGGCACACATGAAGACCACAAGTTCCTCGGAGCCGGGAATGTACATGATGTTGAGGTAGGCGGCAAACTCGATATGCGAGCTCACATAAGCCAAGATGCCGAGCGCTACGCCGATGATGGCGGAGTTGCCGGCACACATTCCGTCCATCCCGTCATTGAGATTGGCGCCGTTGGAGACGGCGGTGACGACGAAAATGGTCATGATCACGAAGAGCACCCAGCCCGCGGCGGTCTTGTACTTGCCGAAGAAGGACATCAGGCGCGAATAGTCTAAATTGTGCCCTTTCACGAAGGGGATCGTCGTTTTGAGCGACTTGTGGGCCACGGCCCTGTGCTTCACGACCATCTCGTGCCCCTGCCGCTCGATGGCCAAGTTCTCATTGATCTTCACATCCGGCGCACCCCAGAGCACCAGACCGACGATGAGCCCTATGCCCACCTGTCCCACGATCTTGTAACGGCCTTTCAATCCCTCCTTGTTACGATGGAAGATCTTGATGAAGTCGTCCATTCCTCCAAGGAAACCGAGCCACACCGTGGTGATGATCATCAGCAGGAGATAGGTGTTGCGCAGTCGTCCGAGCAGCATCACCGGGATCAGTATGGCCACGATGATGATCACGCCGCCCATCGACGGCACGCCGATCTTCTGCACGCCAAACGGGTCTATGGAGGCATCACGCTGCGTCTCGGTGATCTGTTTGCTGCGGAGGTACTTGATGAAGTGCTCTCCGAACCAGGCAGAGATGACGAGCGAGAGGATCAGAGCCAGCAAGGCCCGGAACGAGATGTATCCCCAGACATGGGCGCCGGAGATGCCAAACTGCTCCAAAAATCGAAAAAGGTAATACAACATGGCTGATTATGCTTTAAAAAGGTCATGCAGCACCTCGTGGTCATCAAAGTGATGCTTGACGCCGTTGATTTCTTGGTAGGTCTCATGTCCCTTTCCTGCCACGAGCACCACGTCGCCCCGCTCGGCCATCATGCACGCTGTGCGGATGGCTTCGCGCCGGTCCACGATCGAGATCACTTTTTTCCGCTGCTGGGTGTTGAGTCCTGCGAGCATGTCGTCGATGATGGCCTGCGGTTCCTCGTCGCGCGGATTGTCGCTCGTGAGGATCACCTTGTCACTCTGTCTGACGGCTTCCTGGGCCATCAGCGGGCGCTTGCCCTTGTCGCGGTGTCCGCCTGCGCCGCAGACGGTGATGACATGTCCCTTGCCGCCAAGTACGTCGTGGATGGCACCCAACACGTTCTCTAAGGCGTCGGGCGTGTGGGCGTAGTCCACGATCGCGGTGAATCCCTGCGGCGAACGGATCGGCTCCAACCGCCCGTTGACGCTTTTGAGCGTGCTCATCGTCACAAGAATCTCCTCCGGCTGCTTGCCGAGCATGCGGGCGGCACCGTATACGGCGAGCAGATTGCTCACGTTGAAGCGGCCGATAAACTGCACGCCGACCTCATGGCCGTCGATTTCGAGATACATTCCTTCAAAGTGACACTCCACGATGCGCGCCCTGTAGTCGGCCATGGCGCGTGTGGAGTAGGTCTTCACCGTGGCCTTCGTGTTCTGCACCATGTACATCCCGTTCTTGTCATCGGCATTTGTGATGGCGAAAGCCGTCTTGGGCAGTCCGTCGAAAAAAGCCTTTTTGGCATCCCGGTAGTTCTCGAAGGTCTTGTGATAGTCCAGATGATCGCGCGTCAGATTGGTGAACAGGCCGCCCGTGAACTTCAGTCCGGAGATGCGGCGCTGCGCGATGGCGTGCGAAGAACATTCCATGAAGGCGTACTCACAGCCCGCCTCGACCATCCGCGACAGCAGTTCGTTCAGCTCGATGGGGTCGGGCGTGGTGTGCTCCGTGGGCAGGGCCTCGTCCTCGATGTAGTTGCAGACGGTCGAAAGCAACCCACATCGGTGTCCCATCCGACGGAACATATTATATAATAAGGTGGCAATGGTAGTCTTTCCGTTGGTACCGGTCACGCCGACAAGCTTCAGCTTGCGCGACGGGTCACCGTAAAAGAGCGTCGCGGCTTTGCCTGCCGCATCCTCCGTAGAAGCCACCTGTACGTAGGTGACCCCCGCTGCGCGTTCCTCGGGCAGATCCTCACAGAGCACCGCCGCAGCTCCCTGCTCGATGGCCTTGGGTATGAAGCGGTGCCCGTCAACCTGCGTTCCCTTCATGGCAACGAACAGATGTCCCTCGCGGACTTTACGCGAATCGATGTCAATACCTGCAATTTCAACCTCCGCATCACCGATCACGGTCAGCGGTTTGATGTTCTTGAGCAATTCATTCAGTTTCATATCTTCACTAATCTTTTGTTTCTCATTCCAATATAAGCCTGCACCGCTCACCCTTCTTGATGTAATGGCCCGGTTCGAGACTCTGTTTCACGACCGTCCCGCGTCCCACCAAGTCGACCCTCACGCCGCGGCTCTCGATCAGATAGACGGCATCCCGCGCGCCCATTCCGTGTACGTCGGGGATGCGGGCTTTGCCATAGATCTTTTCGCGGCGTAGGTCCACGGTGCGCCCGTTGTGCCTCTGTGCCGTGCCCCAGATCGGGTTGCCGTCGGCCCAGCTGCCACTCCAACTGCGGCTGGTGTTGATACCGATGTGCCTAAGCACATAGTCGGCAGCGAGAATGTTGCCCTTCTTGACATCCGGAACCATCACCGACGAAGAGTCGCGGGCATCTCTGACGTCGAGCTTCACATCCTGTGCCATCACGCCTTCGGCGATATGGTGGAACACCAGACCGCTCATGCCGCCGCCGGAAGCGGGCAGGCCCGACTTCTGAATGCACACGATGCAGCTGTAGCGGGGCGCGTCGGCAGGGAAATAACCCGCAAACGACAGGAGGTAGTTGGTCGTGCCGACCTTGTAACCGCCCGTTCCCTGGGAGATTTGTGCGGTTCCCGTCTTGCCCGCAACCTTGAAAGAGGTAGATCCCGCGGGCTTTCCGAGTCCCTGGCTGACCACATGTTCCAGGATCGTCTGCATGATCTTGATGGTCTTTCTCGATGCAATCTGATCCCTGCCTTTCACAACTCGTGGTGGGAAATCCATGATCACTTGCCCGTTCTTGATCACCTGCTTGACAAATCTTGGCTGCATCATGCGGCCATTGTTGGCAATCGCGTTGTAGAAAGCAAGCGTTGAGATCGGCGGAATCTGTGTTACGTAGCCGATACTCATCCATGCCAGATCCGTCGCACTCCAGTTGACCCACTCGCCCCGCTTGTTTTTCTTGGGCATACGTATCTTTGCCGACGACGATCCTACTAAGGGAATGTGGAGATTGTCGGCAATTCCGGACCGGTAAACGCCCGTCACAAAGCGACGCGGATCACTGTGGTAGTATTCGTCGATGATGCGGCTGACACCGATATTCGAGCTCACTTCCAAGGTCCGGGGCAGCGTCATCGGCCCGTATCCGCCACGCCGCCAGTTGTGGTCGCGCATCTCCCGCCCGTACATAGGCCAGATGCCGCCGCCCGTGTCGACGCGTTTGGTCGTGTCGCACACACCGTCTTCAAGTGCCGTCATGATGGACACGGTCTTGAATACGGAGCCGGGCTCGAGCAGATCGCTTACTGCGTGGTTCTTGATTTCACGATATTGGCCGTCGATACATTTCTCCATGTTGACGATGGCTTTCACATCGCCGGTCGCAACTTCCATCACAATGGCCACGCCGACATTGCCGTTGATCTTCTTGAGTTCGTCGATGACCGACCGTTCGGCCAGATCCTGCATGCCCACATCGATCGTCGTGACGATGTCCGCGCCGTCTATGGGCGGCGTGTCCATGATGTTCAGGAACTTGTTGAGCACCTTCCGGCGGTGGATGATACCGTTGGTGCCGCGCAGAATGCTGTCGTATGAAAGTTCCAGACCGAATCTCGCCGTGTCTTTCGCGCCAAACATGTCGCCCACGGTGCGGCCTGCCAGTGAGCCGTATGGACGCTGGCGGGCGTTGAATTCCTCATAATGAAAGCCGCTCTGATACTTGGGGAGGCGGAAGATGGGGAGCTGTCTGATCTCGGAATAGGTGTTGTAGTCGACCCGCCGGGGCCAGATGGCCCAGTGTCGGCTCATCTTTCTGTGACCTTCATTCAGATGTTTTCTGAAAGCCGAAGCACTCTTCTCGGGGAAGATCTGGTTCAGACAGAGGCAGATGGAGTCGACCTTTGCGTCCCACAGCGAGTCGTTCTTGGCGTCGTGGAGAGCCTGAAAGTCCATGAAGAGTTTGAACTCCGGAAGCGAGCTGGCCATCAACTGGCCTTCGCAGCTGAGGATGTTGCCGCGGATAGGATTCACCCTCACGCTGTCCTTCTTGACGCGGTCGGCCACCTTCATCCAGTAATCGTGCCGGGCAGTCATGATGTAGAGCGTCTTCGCAAGGACAGCGAGGGCTGTGAGTGACATCAATATGGCGATGGCACTGTAACGGGGCATGATCTTCTTATAGTCGAATTTGCTCATTGATCCGGTACGTTGATGATGTAGGGTGGCTGCTTGGCGATCTTCAGCACGCTGTCTTCGTTGTTCTTGAGCATCTCCAATATGTTGCTTTCACGGCTCTTCTCGGTGATCTGGCTGGAGCTTGAGAGCGCCCTGTATTTGGCATCCTGCAGTTCCTTGGTGAGGTGATCGATCTCGATCAAGTCCTGTTGGCAGCTATATCTGTTGGACGTATAGATGATCATGAAGAATGCGATGAGCAGGAAGAGCCATATCTGATGCCGGATGGTAGATGTGGAGAGGATGTCGCCGCCCAATATCTTGCGCAGCGTGAGTGTGGATGACAGCGGCGCCTCATCTTCCGTTGCCTGCTCCTTGATCACCTCCTGGAGCGTGGGACCCTCGTCGTCCGTTTTTTTCGGATCTGGAGTCACCGCTCCGGCCGCGTCGTCTTTGGTCTGCCCGTCGACTTGTTCCGGCTTTATGATTTCCTGTTTAATGTCAGTATTGACGTTGTCGTTCATATTTTTTCTGCTATTCTGAGCTTGGCGCTCCTGCTTCTCGTGTTGCGCTCCAACTCCTCTTCTGAGGGGGTGATGACCTTGTTGTTGACGAGCGAGAAGGGCGTTTCGATGCGCCCGTAGAAGTCCTGTATGCGTTTTCCCTCGACGTTGCCGGTCTTCATGAGGTTCTTGACGATCCGGTCTTCGATGGAATGATAGGTGATCACGGACAGTCTGCCGCCGGGCCGGAGCAATCGTGTGGCCGCGCGGAGCATCTGCTTCAGGGCCGTCATTTCATGATTGACCTCTATGCGCAAGGCCTGGAAGAGCTTCGCCGTCTCCTTTTTCTCGCGCTCTCGGCGGAACAGCGGCTCCACCACCTGCATGAACTCCTGGGTCGTGTTGATGCTTCGGGCCGTGCGGGCCTTGACGAGTGCCGCCGCGATCTGCCGTGCGTTCTTCAGCTCCCCATACAGGAAGAAGAGGTCTGCGAGTGCCTCTTGGTCATAGGTGTTGACAATGTCGGCGGCCGTCATGCCTGCCCTCTTGTTCATGCGCATGTCGAGCGGTGCGTCAAAACGGAAGGAGAAACCGCGGCTCTCGTCGTCGAAGTGATGGCTTGAGACGCCGAGATCGGCCAGCAGACCGTCGATATGATCCACGCCGTAGTATCTCATCCAGTTGCTGAGATAGCAGAAGTTGGACCTGACGAACGTAAAGCGCGGGTCGTCGACGAATCGTCGGCCGCTCGCGACGTTGCCTTCCTCGTCGGCCTCGGCATGCACGAGGTTCTGCTCCGCGTCACTGTCCTGGTCGAAACTGTAGAGATGTGCCGTCGGGTCAAGCCTCGACAGAATCTCGCCCGAATGTCCTCCGCCACCGAAGGTGACGTCGACATAGACGCCTCCGGGCTGTATGTTCAGCCCGTCGACGCTTGCTCCCAGAAGCACGGGGACATGGTAGGTCTCGGCGGTATTTGTCATGGCTGTTCTTCGTTTGGCTCTGCCGGTCCGGGCACACCGTTCATGATCTGTTCCAAGGCCTGCGTGAACGACTCCGTGTCCATGAACGGACGGTCGTCCTCCTCGTTCGGCCAGATCTCGATGGTGTCACCCATGCCGATGAATTTCACGTTCTGTCCGATGCCGGTCATCTTCAGATAGCGCTTCGGGATGAGAAAGCGGCCGTTGCCGTCCAGCGCGAGAATCTCCACGTCAGAGACAAACTGGCGGAAGATCTGCTGATGAACGGCGTTCCAACGGGATAGGCGTGCGCGAAGCGAATCCATCTGATTGTTCCAGACAGACTCGGGATACAGCACTAAGCAAGGCTGAAAGACGTCTTTGCGCAGCACAAGATTCTCCTCGCCGGAGGTCTGGAGCACCTTGCGGAACACAGACGGCAGGAACGCACGCCCCTTTGCATCGGTCTTTGCTTCTATATTTCCCAGAAAACGCATACGTACATCTTTAATAGGGATAAAACTCTGTGCCAAAGATACATATTATTCTCCACATTGCGCCACTTTTCCCCACAAATTTATCGAAAAAGTATCAATTTCATGACATAGGATGGTTTCTCCCGGTCGGTCCGCATGTTAATGACGCTGTGAGAAAGTTACAATTTAAAGAAAATATGAATATTTCTGTGCTCAAAAGTATCATATTAGGAAAACTTATGTTATTTTTGCAAAGTGTTAGTATATGAGCAGCATGCGTGAGACTATAGAGAAAACGATTGACATCAGTAGCATTCTTGAGAGTAAAATGGGGACACGGGCCAAGTTCGTCCCTTCCTTTCTCGTGTCCTGGCTGAAGCATATTGTCCACGAAGATGAGGTGAATCGCTATCTCTGGGACAGTCGGCGGCTCACCGGGACGGCCTGGTTGGAGGAGTGTGTGCGCTATCTCGACATGACACTCGAGATCAACGGACGTGAAAACCTGCCCGACAAGGACGACGGCAGGCTCTATACCTTCGTCTCAAACCATCCCCTCGGCGGTGCCGACGGTGTGGCCTTGGGTGCCATCATCGGCCGTCACTACGACAGTCGGTTCCGCTATCTCGTCAATGACCTGCTCATGAATCTCCCCGGACTGGCACCTCTGTGCATCCCGATCAACAAGACCGGCAGCCAGAGCCGCAGCTTCCCCGCCATGGTCGAGGCCGGATTCAGCAGCGATATGCACATGCTGATGTTCCCCGCAGGGCTCTGCAGCCGCAAGATAAACGGGCAGATCCGGGATCTCCCGTGGAAAAAGACCTTCATCAACAAGAGCGTTGAGACCCACCGCGACATCGTTCCCATCCGCTTCGACGGGCAAAACTCAGAGCGGTTCTATCGCATTGCCAATGTCTGCAAGGCGCTCCATCTGAAGTTCAACGTTGCAATGCTCTTCTTGGTGGATGAAATGTACCGCAACGTTCACAAGACCTTTCGCGTCACCATCGGGCGTCCGATACCATGGGAGACCTTCGACAAGAGCAGGACACCGGCACAGTGGGCCGCCTATGTCCAGGACATAGTCTACAAACTCTGATCATTCAGAAGCCCCGCCCGGACATTCTGCCTCGCCGGGACTTGTCATACGTTACAAGATAATGGAAGAAGAGATTATCGCACCTATCAGCAAGGAGCTACTCAAGAGAGAGCTTACTCCGCAGCGCCAGCTACGGATGACTAACAAAAGTCATAACGAGATCTACGTCATTACCGCGCAGACGGCACCCAACGTGATGAAGGAGATCGGCCGACTGCGCGAGATCGCATTCCGCTCTGCAGGCGGCGGTACAGGAAAGGCCATGGACGTCGACGAATTTGACACCATGGACAACGGCTGCAGACAGCTCATCGTCTGGAACCCCGAGGACGAAGAGATCATCGGAGGCTATCGCTATCTCTTCGGTACCGACTGGAAGTATGACGCCCAGGGACAGCCTATCCTTGCCACGAGCCACATGTTCCATTTCTCCGAAAAGTTCCTCCGCGACTATGCCCCCTATACCGTCGAGCTCGGGCGTTCATTCGTTTCGCTCGACTACCAGAACGTCCGGAAGAACACCAAGAGCATTTTCGCGCTCGACAATCTGTGGGACGGGCTTGGCGCACTGACCGTCATCAATCCCAATGTCAAGTATTTCTTCGGCAAGGTGACTATGTATCCCTCCTACATCCGTCGCGGACGCGACATGATCCTCTACTTCCTGAAGAAGCATTTCGCCGATAAAGACAACCTCATCATCCCGATAAAACCGCTGAAAATTGAAACTCCGATCGAGGAACTGCAACAGATCTTCAACCGCGAAGACTTCAAGGCCGACTACCGAATCCTCAATCGAGAGGTGCGGAAGTTGGGCTATAACATTCCCCCGTTGGTGAATGCGTACATGAGCCTCAGCCCTACGATGCGCCTGTTCGGTACGGCCATCAACTACGGATTTGGCGATGTCGAGGAGACCGGTATACTGATCACCGTCGATGAAATACTTGAAGAGAAGCGCGTGCGCCACATCGACAGCTACATCCATGAGCATCCTGAAGCCCTGAAAATCACGAGCGGTGCCAACACCGTCATCTACAAAGCCTCCGAATAACCCGATTCGCCGCTGCCATATTGCGCTTCGAAGCCCTTCGCTGTGTCTCTGAAGCAGGTGCATTGTGTGCTTCTCATCCGTCAGCCGGTTCGATTTTCCGCCATTTCACCGCACTTTCAAGACCTTTTCCGCGTCTTTGAAAGAGATGTGTTTCGGCTTTGAATGTCTTCCTTTGGTTATCAATGGCCTTTTTTCGAGCATCCCATTGTGCGCTTGTTCCGACAGCGTTTCTGTCGTAAAATTAACTGGTTGAAAATCAGAGGTTTATATATGCGCTCAGAAAAGCATAGCTCCGGGCCGTCCAAACGATAGCTCCGCGCGCCCTAAAGCATAGCTCCGGACCGTCCAAAGGATAGCTCCGCGCAGCGCGGAGATAAGGTCCGTGAATGACGCCCCTAATCTCTCCGTTAGAGAGGGGTATGAAAGATAGGATGCAAAGCCTGTTTTTCATTCAACAATCATTCATTCCCACCCATCCCTCAATGAGAATCCACGCAGTCGGAAAGAAAAGTTAAGCCTGTGCTTAAATCGGCTATGAGGTTCAAAAAACGCCCATTTCATCGGGAAACGGGCGTCAGTTTGCCATGACGGACTGCACTGCCGCCTCTACAGGATGGGCAGCGAGATGCCTTGAAACTTCTGGTATATGTCGAGCGCATACACGTCCGTCATGCCGCTGATGTAATCGATCACGGCCATGATACGCGTCTCAAGGTCGTCGCTCTGAATGTCATATTGGCTGCTGAAACGGCGGATGAGCTGTTGGGAATGGAACTTCTCGGGATGAACGGCGGCACTCACCAAGGCCTTCATCAGCGTTTCCATGATCTGATAGCCCGACAGCTCAATGTCTAAAACGAGCTTGCTCTGGTAGATCTTGCGCTTTGAGATGGTCGCGCAGTGCTTGTATGCATCGCGCTGCAGCGGGCTGATGTGGCTGATGAGGCTGCCGGTGAACGTGCCGTTGAGGATCGCTTCCTCGTTGCTGACGAATGCTTTGACACACTCGTTTTCCAACTTTCCGACAGCGCATGCACGCATGTAGACCACCTGTTCGTTCTCGTCCGTGACGCCGTCTGCGGCCAGTCGCTGACGGATACTTACCCTGTCTTTCTCGTCGAAGAATCCCAAGAGGAGTTCGGCCGTTTCTTCAAATGAAAGAATTTTAAGTTTATGGCTGTCCTCTATGTCCATGATCTCGTAGCAGATGTCATCTGCGGCTTCCATTAAGAAGACGAGTGGATGGCGTACAAAGCGGAGCGGATCGCCCGGAGCTGATGTGCGGATTATGCCCAATTCATCGGCGATTTTCACAAAGCATTCTTCTTCGGAAGCGAAAAATCCGAATTTGCCGTGCAGACCTGTCGTCTGGCTGGCGAAGGGGTATTTGACAATACTTGCCAAGGTGGAATAAGTCATGACAAAACCACCTTCGCGCCGCCCGTTGAATCGGTGGGTGAGCAGTCGGAAAGCGTTGGCATTGCCCTCGAAGTGGGTGATGTCTTCCCAGAAGCGTGGGCTGACGTGGTCGCGCAGGGATGCTCCTTCACCCTCGGTGAAGAATGCCTGGATGGCCCGTTCGCCGCTGTGGCCGAACGGAGGATTGCCCATGTCATGGGCCAGGCCGGCCGTATGGACGATCGTGCCGATTTCTTCGAACAGGCTGCCGCGCAGTTCCGGATGGATCCCTGTCAGTTTCCGGGCCACGTCGTCGCCCAATGACTTGCCGAGAGAGGCCACCTCAAGGGAGTGTGTAAGGCGGTTATGGACGAACACAGAACCCGGTAAGGGGAACACCTGTGTCTTGTTTTGCAACCGACGGAAGGGTGCAGAGTAGATCAGTCGGTCGCTGTCACGCTTGAACTCCGACCGGTCATCGTGGCGCTCCGCGTGACGTATCTCCTGCCCGAGCCGCTTGTTTGAAATCAGTTGTTGCCAATTCATCATATTCCGTTTGATTGAAAAGCCGCCCAGAGTGCATTCTCCGGCAGCAAAGGCAAAAGTAATCTAAATTTGCCTAATTTGTCGCTTTTTCAGCTGAAAAATTCAGTTATGTGGTCGGAAATGATTATTTTTGCACATTATTCGAGATGATATGATTCAGGTGAAAGTTGTCAACAAAGGGCACCAACCATTGCCCACCTATGCCACCCCGATGAGTGCGGGGATGGATCTGCGTGCAAATATTGACGCGCCGGTCGTGCTCCGGCCGATGGAACGGCGGCTGATCCCGACCGGATTGCATATCGCCCTGCCGGCCGGATATGAGGCTCAGGTGCGCCCCCGCAGCGGTCTGGCCCTGAAGCATGGCATCTCCGTGCTCAACACGCCGGGCACCATCGATGCCGACTATCGGGGGGAAATCAGCGTGTTGCTGGTCAATTTCTCCTCGGAAGACTTTGTCGTCAACGACGGCGAGCGCATCGCACAGATGGTGATCGCGCGCCATGAGCAGGGCGAATTCACGGTGGTCGACGCGCTGGACACGACAGAGCGCGGCGAAGGCGGCTACGGTCATACCGGCGTGAAATGACATTCGAAGGTAAAAAGTCAAAGATTGAGGATTCGGTTTTGAAGTTCAGGGAAGAAAAAATCATGCTTGCGGTCCTTGCAGTCATCCTGATTGCAACGGTCATCCCGTCGTTTGCGCGGAAGAAGATAATACCCGTGAAGCGGGCGACTGACAGCACCGAACTGTCTGCCAACGACCGCCGCCGTTATGAATATTTCTATCTTGAGGCGCTGCGGCAGCAGAATGGCGGGCACTTTGCGGCCGCCTTCGACCTGCTCAACCATTGTCTGTCGATCGACCCGAATGCTCCAGAAGCCTACTTCCTGCTCTCCTCTTATCTCGTCGAGCTCCATCAGGATTCGCTGGCCCGTCACTATCTCGAGAAGGCAGCCGCACTCAATCCCGACAATTCGTCCTATTTAGAGCGGCTGGCGCAATATTTCATCAGCGCCAAAGACTTCGACCGGGCTATCTCGGCCTATGAGCAGCTCGCCTCGCGCGACCTCAGCCGGAGCGACGTGTGGAACATCCTGCTCTCCCTCTATCAGCAGCAGAAGCGTTATGACAAGATGATCGACGCCATCCGAAACATCGAACGCATCGACGGGAGCAGCGAGGATCTCGTGCTGTCAAAGATGCGCGTCTACGAGATGATGGACAACAAGAAGGCTGCCTACGCCACGCTCAAGGCCTTGGCTGATGAACATCCATACGACTTGAACTATCAGGTGATGATCGGCAACTGGCTGATGCAGAACGGAAAGAAGAAGGATGCCTTCCGCATATTCACCCACGTGAGCAAGCAGGAGCCTGATAACACTTACGCGCAAAGCTCTCTCTACGACTACTACCGGGCCGAAGGGCAGGACTCCTTAGCGCATCTTGTCCTTGAAGACATACTGATCAGTCCGAAGACAGATACCGACACCAAGGTCGCCATGATCAAGCAAGTCATTCAGGAGAATGAACAACGGGGCGGCGACAGCATCCCCGTGCTCCGCCTCTTCGGGCAAATCATGGATGCAAATCCGCAGGACTCGGTGATGGCAGAGCTCAACGCCGCCTACATGAGCTTGAAGAAGATGCCCGAAGACACCATCAATCAGGCACTGATGCGTGTGCTCCGGATCTCGCCCGACAATGCCGGCGCGCGCCTGCAGATCATCCAGTCGAAATGGAAACGGCAGCAGTGGGATGACATCATCAGCCTTTGCCAGCAGGCAGTGGCCTACAATCCGGAGGAGTTGAGCTTCTACTACTTCCTCGGGCTGGCCTATTTCCAGAAAGATGACCATGACCGTTCGCTCGACGCATTCCGTCGGTGCGTGGGCCAGGCGAATGCGAAGAGCAATGCGGAGATCGTCAGCGACGCCTATTCGTTGATGGGCGAGCTCCTCCACCGAAAAGGTCTCAAGGAGGAAGCCTATGCCGCTTACGACAGCTGCCTGCAATGGAAGCAGGATCATATCGCGTGTCTGAACAACTATGCCTATTTCTTGAGCGAGGACAACCGTGATCTCGAGAAGGCCGAGCAGATGAGTTATCGCACGGTGAAGGCCGAACCCAAGAATTCCACTTATCTCGATACCTATGCTTGGATCCTGTTCATGCAGAAGCGATATGCCGAAGCCGAGATCTACATAGACCAGGCTTTGATGAATGATACGGATTCTGTGCAAAGCCCGGTTGTCGTCGAACATGCAGGGGATATACATGCCATGAACCGGCAAATGGATAAGGCTGTCGACTATTGGCAGCAGGCCTTGAAAAGCGGGAACGCCAATCCGTTGCTGCCGAAGAAGATCAAACTGAAGAAGTATATCGCCCGATGAAATGGTCGAAAATTGCATGTGAGGGATGAGGAGATGAGGTGATGATTGGGATGAGATGATGAATGAAGGATGAGGAGATGAGGTGATGATTGGGATGAGATGATGAATGAAGGATGAGGAGATGAAGTGATGATTGGGATGAGATGATGAATGAAGGATGAGGAGATGA
>ONHE01000108.1 GCA_900317545.1 uncultured Prevotella sp.
AACATCAGAGGAGTGGCAGATAAGAGATTCTTTCTATTCAGAATAGCAAAGCTGTATGCATAATCCCCACCTTTTTCCTACTGAGCCCATATAGTGCCTATTTCTGCTTTCAAAAGGGCAAAAAAAAATTGATTGTCTCACGACAACCAATCTTTCTTAACCTTAATAATCTAATACCATGAAAAACACGATGCAAAGTTACAACTATTTCAAATACCTGCAAGGGTTTCGCATTAAAATTTTCGCCCACGTAACATTAATTAAAAGTTGCTCCATTCCAATTAAACTTTCTTTGCAAAATTATCGTATTAATTTGCTTTCTTTCATCTTCAGTAAGTAATGGAAGGGACAGAGAAACGTCTACAGAATCATTCTCAGGTGACAAGGAGGCAGAGACCATGATGGGATCTATCAGCTGCTTCAATTCTGCAAACCTGCTTTCAGACATGGAATCGGGTTTCACGATCAGCGACGGAGCCAGCTCCTGCAAAGACCGCCCTCTCTCAAAGCAATGCTTTATGAGAACTTCGGTCCACTGGCGGGTATAGAAATGCAACTCGCTTTCTGCCTCCGGAGCCAGAAATGTACGAACCATGCACAAAAGACTGTCACCTTGCGTGGATGGCAGAAGGCGCAACTGGATGCGAAGCGACTCGCTGATGGTAGCAGACAAATATCTGTTAGTGACAGAATCAATTACACTATTCACTTTAAAGAGATTGTTTACGAACGGCCTGGATCCCTGATCCGCTCGCTCAATCATCTCTTTCCGTTGATCTTTGCTGAGGTATGGCAGGATCGAATCAGGCATCATAACCCATAGTGCATGCATGCTTTGTGCCTGAAGAAACATAGAAACGGGGAGCAAAAATATTACAGAAAGAAAACGAACTTTACCCATTTTACAACAATGAAAGAATGCTATGGATCGAGCAATGTCTCGGTTTTATTAAAAAATAAAGGGTCCGTATCGCAACTGCGCGGTCCATCTGCCATTGTTTGGGGCTGAAAAGATCGTAAACAGATGCCCGATGCCTAAAGGTCCACGCCCCCCCTTATAAAACGTAGAACCATCCTCCTCTAAGTCCTTCGACAATTCCTGATTCTGACTGAAGGCCTTTGCGAGTGACTCTTTCAGATGCAGTGCCGCCTGCTTATTTGATGCATTCATATAGAATCTGGCTTCGCTGAATCTGTTGTTTCTAAAGTTTAGACACAACGCATCAAACTTAAAGCCTTTAAAGTGCACGTTCTTGAATTTGATTTGGGTTATCGATTCCTGCTCAGGTTCGCCGAACTCGGCTTTGAGAGACATTAAGGCCTCTTCGTAGACGGCACCTAACTTGGTGTTGCCAACCATTGATTCTTGCTGCGCATATGACGTCATGCAGCAAGCCATGAATAATGCAAAAATGAAATATCTCATATTTTTTGTTATTGATTATTATTCAATTTTTTAGGATGCAGAAGAAAACAACACTACCCGCGTAGTCCTGCCAAAATAGAAGATGTGAAATGATATCATCAGATTAATCTTCCACTGTAGCCTGCACGGCAGCAAATAGACTCTGATAATCAGCTTGATAAGAGATTATTGTAATGCTATTGTAAACTTCTTCCGCACGTTCTGCAAATTCAGCTCTGTGCCCTTTGAGGATGCCAAACATTCTTGCAGAGACTTTTGTATCTTAGATCATGATTGCTGTTTTAAATTAACGTTTATATTTCTTGACTCTGCTTCCCGTGAAACGAGTACCTTATCCATCCGATCTCACTCTCAAAGAGGATTGCTGAGAGCGGATAATTCTACTGCGATTGCACGTCTGCAAATTTTGTATGCAAAAATAACGAATAATCCACAGAACACCAAATAAACCAGCAGGCTATTCACGTTTTTCACGCAAGATATGTCAATTTCTTCGCGAGCCAACACCCAAACAATTAATCCATAAACCATATTGTCTTTCTGTAAAAAGAAAAGGATTGCTTTCCCGTAAGGTTTAGATTTAAGTTTAGAAGACCTTGTATATAATAAGACATTCAAATCCTTGTCTTTACGAGTTTATTCTCAAGTTTAAGGATATTTAGCGGACGGTAATATAAAAATATAACACAAGAAACAGGTAGAGTTACTTCTTCCTGCTTTTTTATATCTTTTAATGAACTATGTGCTATTGTCCAGCGTCAAGAAGGCAAGGCATAATGCTTCACATAGTACCAGCAAGGCTTCGGTGTACTCCCGTATCTATGCCTTGGGTATCTCTCCGCTACGGAATCCCTTGTATAAGTAGAAGAAAATGACCAGTACGCCACAACGGATCCTGCTGAATCATAGAAAGCTCTGTGGCCATTGGCGCATACCATGGGCAGGGCATGAAAAAAAGAGAACGGCAAGTCTGCATCTGGCCTGCCGTCCTCTTAATTGAAAAATGGTTATTTGATCGGATCGAAGGTTCCGCTGGAACTTCCCGTCTGATAGTCTTCCCATCCGACGGTCTGCTCAAGCTTAGGATTGTTGATCTGTGCGGACTTCGTCAATCCAAGTATATAATAGCGTGGTTTGAAGTTGATGTATTGAGGCAGATTGTTGCTGTCATACCCATCGCCCTTCAGATTTTTACGCACGAGATACTTATTGTAGAATGTCGTCAGGTTATCCAACTGCTCGGCAAATGGCTTCTTGACGATGCTCTCGCTCGGATCCACAGCATACGCATCGCGCTCAGCACGTTTCATGAGCTTGATGATCGGGTCTGGATTGGAAACATCTCGTTCTTCTGGATTAGCGCTTGTCACCGTCCAAGTGCGCCCGCTTGTACCATCGGTATAGTTATAGGCATCCTGAAGGCGGAACTCCATATTCTCCCGCCGCTGCCCATTCAGCGGCTTGAAGCCTAGCCAGGTACATGTATTGCCTCCCCAACCGGTCAAAGGTGTAGCACCGATGCCGGCAAAGCCGGTTCCACCATCAAAGAGAAGCCAACGGCGAAGATCCTGGAAGCGCTTGCCTTCGTACGCAAACTCAATCTGACGCTCATAAAGGATGGCCGCCATGCAGGATGCCTGATCGCCGGAGAGATTTGCTGACAGACCGTAATTGTTTTCAGCCGTGTAGCCTACGCGGGCCCGGATTCGCTGCAGAATCTGTACAGCCTCGTCGAGATGGCCTGCTCCACAGGCAGCCTCGGCCAAGTTGAGCAGTACCTCCGTGTAGCGAATCTCCATAGTGGGCGTATTGCTACGGCGGAAGCCTACGGCCTTGCCTTCTGTCTGGAAGACATAATTCGGAGAAGCATTGACATCAAGATCGTCCGAGAATTTGCGGACATACATGCCATGAACATTGCTCAAGAGATTATCAGCACCATAGCTGTCTGAGCTTTTAGGATCATTGTATTTGGCAGGGTCGTTATACCAGACATAGTTCCAGAGAATGTATTTGTCGCCCGTATACGGATTGCAACTGGTAGAAGTGTTAGGATCGCCATTGAATCGCCAATACTCTCCCGGAAATGCAAACGTACGATAAAAACGCGGATCACGGTTTAAATAGGGATGATTACTGTCATACGGAATGGCCGATGGCTCCGTCTTCGTGTAGGAATCATAGCTTGAAGGCCGCTTTCCGTCACTCATCGGGAACAAGTCGATGATCATAGCCGATGGTGTCTTGCCGTTGTTACCCAGCGTATTCGCCGGACGTATCTGTTGCTCCCAAGTGTTATTGC
The DNA here is from genome assembly GCA_900317545.1 of uncultured Prevotella sp. Taxonomy (GTDB): domain Bacteria; phylum Bacteroidota; class Bacteroidia; order Bacteroidales; family Bacteroidaceae; genus Prevotella. The sequence continues at coordinate 3,729 of ONHE01000108.1, forward strand.
GCTGGTAATCAGGCGTCAGATCGGGCACCGTAGTGTTGTAGAGTGACACATAGACGGCTTCCGGGTTGTTCGCTCCATCCAAGAACAGCTTTGCCCAATTGGATCCGTTCTTACCCGGATTGCCCTCGTAGGCCAGACCGAAACCACATTGGTTTATCACGTTGAGATCAGCTTTTGCAATCGCATACGCACTATCCCAACGAGCCTCGTCATTGCTCCGGTTGAACAAAGGACTTGCCCATAGGAGCAGGATGCGATCTTTCAGTGCCAGCGCTGCGCCCGAAGTGACACGCCCATAGTCGGCATTTTCCCATCTGTTCTCTACAGTTCGGGCACGCAACATCTCTGCCGACTTGTTCAGATCTGCGATCATGAAAGTGACGACATCTGACGCAGACGAGCGGGGAACCACAGATCCTTCAGTTGGATCCATCACCTCGGTGATGATCGGAACGCCTCCATAGAAGCGGAAAAGCTGATAATAACACCAGGCACGGAAGAAATATGCCTGGCCAAGCAATTCGTTTTTCTCTCCTTCGGAAAGTGTTCCGGCTTCTATTCCGGCTATCGTTTCGTTCACGCTACGTATTCGCCCCCAGGTCGAGTTATTCATTACGTATGCGTTTCCACCTTGAAAATAATCAGGCGATTGGTTCGTTCCGCTGACAGTGTTTAGGTCAGTCTGAGGGTCGACGAAAACATTCAGCCCCGCATATTCTTCTGTGCTCTGGGTTTGTTCCTCAACCATGCCCATGCTGACAAACTGCCATAGGCGCCCTCCCGTTGCTCCTTGAATATTCGGATTGCACCAATAATAGAGGTCATTGATACGACCGTCAGCACCTTCATAATAATTGTATATCTCGGTGCTGACATTGTCATAGTTTCTTTTTTCCTTCAGAAAGTCATCGCTACATGACGTCAGAGTCATGGAGGCCAAGGCTCCGGCAAGGATAATGTTCGGATATATAAGCTTTTTCATAATGATTGTCGTTTAGAATGTGATATTGAGACCCACCGTAAACTTGCGCAGGGTCGGATAGACTCCATAACCCATCATGGGATCAATGAAATGATCGGGGTACGGATTATATAGACTCAGCAGATTCTGACCAGTCACATTAAGGCGAGCGTTCTGTATTCCAATCCAATCAGTGACCTTCTTCGGCAGTTTATAAGCAATCGTCAACCGATTAAGGGTGACCCGTGTGCCACTTACGCGCCAGAATGTAGAGGCCGTACTGTTCACATTCGCATAGCGCATATTTGGATAGTATCCGTCGCGGTTTTGTGCTACAGTGAGATTGCCTTGCACATCATAGATGTCCTCATACACAAACATGTTGTCCGGATTCCAGAATGAAGGCATGTTGACCCATTCAAGTGTTTTATATCCATTGTTGGTCCCGTCATTTGGCGTCAATGCCGAAGAAGGAACCATGCTGTATCCTCCCCAGCTCGCTCCTATTTGTGCCGTTACCGAAAAGTCTTTATAGTCAGCACCTAAGTTCAATGTAAAGTGATAAGGATTGGACCTGTTGGAAAGCTGAACCAAGTCATTGTCAGTGTCAACGATTCCGTCCGGCCCCTCATTATACGTATGGCCGTTCTCATCCGTTACTTGTGGGCCGCGCACATCCTTATAGATCAACATGCCCGGACGTATCTGATCCTTGGTCATGCCCATATAGCTTGTAATGTTATATTGCGCGAAATACTCCTCAATGTCCTGGTAACTGCGGAACATACCTATGCATTGCATGCCCCATGTGCCCATATCCGTACGGCTTCCTTTAGTAATTGAGCGATACAAATTAGCCGTAGGCCAATCCATCAACAACACTTCGTTGTCAGACAAGCCGGTGTTTATACCTACCCGATACTTGAAATCTTTACCTATTCTGTCACGCCATGTCAATGAAAGTTCAGCTCCGTAACTGTCCATCTTGCCGTAATTCTGAGAAGCAGAAGATGTCCCTACCGTACTCGGAACGGAGCCCGACCATGAAAGGAGCATATCTCTGTCCCATACATAATAGGCGTCTATCGAACCTGTAAGCCTGTTCTTCAAGAACCCGAAGTCCAATCCGAAGTTGAATTTGTAAGACTTATCCCAATGGACATCACGATTCACAGACGCATTCCCGACAGTTATGTGGCTGCCGGCAGGTCCATTGTAGCCGATAACTGCTCCTTTATCAGAGGCCACACTGTATGTCTGCATCCACTGCCAGGCTGAAATATTATCACGGCCAGTAAGACCAAAGGATGCCCTAAGCTTCAGGAAGTCAAGCCATTTTACCTTCTTCATCCAGGATTCTTCGCTTACAACCCAGCCGACACTGAGAGATGGAAAGTATCCCCAATAGTTTTCGGGAGCAAACTTGGTTGAAGCGTCAGATCGAAGAAGAAACTCTAAGAGATAGCGATCAGCGTAATCGTAGTTCAAGCGGCCTACATAGGAAAGCGTACCCGACTCTGAACGCCCCCATCTTGAACTGGTTATGCCACCGTCAGTTGTGTTGATCGAATTGGATTGGCCTGTCGAGAATACGTAAGGTTTTGTGCCTTGTCCTAACAAATCTTCGTATTCATATTCTGACTTTTCGATGGAAAACAACGCATTGACATGATGCAGCCCGAAGTCACGGGCATACGAAACCGTGAAATTAAGCTGATAGTTATCGCTCCGATCCATCGTGCGCTGCAGATAACCACCATCCGTACCATTGGAAACGGCTGCATTGTTATGTGCGAGCTGGAAGTTTTCCCTGGCTAAAATGACATTATTGTAATAGTCTGCATCCCCCTGTTCTGGGACGGGTGTATAAAGGTGCTCGCCACTTCCAGCACGCGTGGTCAGCTTATACACTTTGAAGGATGTCCCGAATTCATTGCTCTTCGAGGTAGAGATTGCTTTCGAATAGCTTACACGCAGTTTGAGCCCTTTAAAAATCTTGCTCCATCCGAAGTCATATTCCATCGATCCGTTGATATAAGTATTTGCAGTCATGTTCCGTGTGTAATCATTTGAATTCTGCAGATACTCGTAGTTGTAATCCTGCTGAGCATAATATTCGGTATTGGTGATTCCATAATTTGCCAGCGGAAGCCCGTTAAGGCTCTCCGGAACATATTGCGGATGAGTCAAGAGAGAGATGTAATCCTTGTTGGCACTACTTCCCTGTACTTTCATCAAGGGCTGATTGCGTTTTCCGTAATCACCGGAAACACCCAATGAAGCCTTCCACCAGTTGCTCACTTTGACATCTACGCCGGCTCTGAAATTCCATCGATCATAATCGAGTTTGCCCAAGTTTCCGTCTTGTGTGAAGTATGCCACATTGGCAAAATAGCTTGCACGATCTGTAGCTCCACTCAAGTTGACAGCATGCTGATGGGTCAAGGCTGTTTTCCAGTATTGATTTAAAAGATCATAATGAAGACTTTTCATTGCCTCGAGTTCATCAGCCTGGAAGAGATCATACAGAGGTCTGATGTCCGTTTCTGATTGATCTGCCATTCTCGTGGCGTTCCACAATTTTCCATACTGATAAGCCGAAAGCATCTTTGGCGTGCTTACGGCATCCGTGATACCGATCGTGCCACTATAAGTGATCGTTGGCGCTCCGAGCTTACCTTTCTTGGTCGTTACCAAGATGACGCCATTGGCGGCACGGGCTCCATAGACAGCCGCAGCGGCGTCTTTCAAAATCGAGATCGACTCAATGGACGAGGCATCAAGATTGTTGAATGCCGCGGCATTCAGAATAAAGCCATCGATAACATAAAGAGGCTGTTGGGCTGCGACACCGATGGCTCCCATATCATCCGCATTGCGCACATAGATTGAGGCCTGCTCACCTGGGCGGGCTTGTCCGCCTGACACACTGATGCCGTTGACTAATCCACTCAAGGCACTCGCTAAATTTCCGGTCGAGATATCCTGTACGGCATCCATTGGCACTGTTTCCACCGATCCGGTCAAGTGACTTTTCTTCTGCGTTCCGTATCCAACAACCACCACTTCATTGAGTTCGTTATTGCTGGAAGCCAACTGGATTTTTCCTCCCGTAGTGAGAACATCCTTGTATCCTATGTATGATATCAGGATCTTTCCATTCGATGGTACGGTTATCGAATAATTTCCATCCAAATCGGTCACAGTTGCCACTTTGGTCCCCTGAACGCGAACCGTGGCGCCGATGACAGGTTCACCAGCCTCATCAACAACGGTTCCCCGGACCACTTTGTCTTGCGCTAAGGCTGGAACCGTGCAAAGAAGTGCCAGACACAAAGCCAACATTTTTATATATTTTTTCATTGTATAATCTTATTCAAGTTAATAATCTGGTTACCACCAACGTGGATCGCCGTTCTGGCTGGAGACAGCTCCCTGGGCTCTGAAGTTGACTCCGCCTTTCCCGAGACTCAAGTCCAAAGGCTGGTCTACCGGCCCTACGAAATTGGCATCTTCCTCAGTTGCACAGCGCTGTTTATCCGTTCCGTCCGTGGCCGATGTCACTCCAAAGCACGTATTGGTAGACTTATCTACGTTTAAAGTACAGTTGTTCTGAATGAACTTCTGCAATCTGAAGCAATCATAGGTCACATTTTTATTAAATCTGATGGTGTATTCCTTGCGGTTAGGTGTGTTGTTCGCAAATTCCTTACCAGTAAACACCTTATAGAAAGTGCAGCTTTCGATCGTTGCACTGCCATAGTTTGTATCGAAGACACGGGAGAAAGTGTTTGTCAGGAAACGAATGGCACGGTTTTTGGAATTATTCTTCAGATTATAGAAAGTGCTGTTCTTCATCGTGATATTGCGTATGGCGCTGGTCCACGAAGAAGCGCCTTTGTAATAGCACGTACCGCTATAGGTGCAAAGTACAGCACCATTTCCAAAGCTGCTTCCATCGCAGTCGAGCTGCACGATGCAATTATTGACACGGACATCCTCTATGCCCCAAGCGAGCTCGCCTGTATAGAACAGGCAGCGCCGCACGTTTCTGAAGTTACATTCCTGCATTATGATCGGACTCTTAAGATAGTAGGCTTTGTCCTGCATCCCGAAGTTGGGACCTTCAAGTTGGGTGTATGGCGTAGATGAGCATTCAATCACGCCAATCGATGCCTGGTCCGTACAGTCGAAATTGATGAACTTCACCTTCAGACCGCTTGACGTTCTTATCACACCGTCCACGCCGAAAGTCACCTTGGAACGATTGATCTTATTGCCCCGGAGAGTAACGGGGTGCAGTCCGAAATCAAGTTCGCTGTTGATCGTATAACTTGCCCCGGCCTCCAGTTCGAAGGCCTGCTCGTCTTGCGTATCGAGCATGTTGTTCTTGACAAACTCCACGATGTCGCTTCCTGACGGTATGACCTGGGCCGGAACCAACGTACTATAAGCGTAGACCGTGGGGGCAGCAGCGTCTTTATTTCCTAACTTCGTGTTGGCAATCGTCTGTATGCTGACTGAATAATTGGTGTCTTCAGTCTTGGCAAACAAGAATGATGTTCCGTCCACAAGGCCATTGAAGACCTCTACTGGATGCGCCGGATCGTCCACGTTATTGACGATACAGCGATAACCACTGGCCCCCGGAACGACTGTCCAGGTCACTTGTACACTCTCCGTACCGTCAGCGTTGACTTTGCTACTGAAGCTTTTGGCTGTCAGCTCCGGAGAATTCAGTTGAGCGTTAGTCACCTTACTGGTGAACGTCTCATTGCTGTCAAAGCCATCTGCGCATGAAGCTATGGTCATGACAGCAAACGCCATCAGACCGCTCACACACAAGTAGCTAAGACTACACGTCCATTTTTTCATAAACAAACAGAATAATTAGTTATTAGTATATTAGATAATCGATATTACAAAAAACAATTAAATGCCCTCAAAGGAGGCCTTCACAGGCCGTCGTCACTCCGTTGCGCACGCTCCAGACGATGCCTCTGAAGTGTGCATACACATATTCTCACTGGAAAATCTCTTTCAGATAGGCAACATTGTTGCCGAAATTACGCTTAACATCACGCACAAATCGCGTATCGCGACTGCGTTCGATGACGAGCCATCCACTCCATCCCATCTTGTCGAGCGTCTGCTTGATGGCCGGCATGTTGATCTCAGGATCCTCACGGAGATTCTTTCCGTCAGTGTTACTGGCATGAATCTGAATGATGTTCTTGCGCCCGAGACGTTTCAATTCCTCACAGATGTCGCGACCGGCATCGGCGGCCACCTGGAAGTTGAAATAGATCTTGATACCCTTGCTCTTAATTTCTTTGAGCAGGCGTTTGTCATACGCAGCATCCTCACCGGTCCTCAGCCCCACGGTCACTCCCTCATTGACGGCCAACTCACCGATGGCGCGGAGTCGACGGACCATCTCGTCGTGCAGCGCACCCGCTGCCTGCCACTCCTGGCCACTGCCTCCCAAGGGCAGGAAAGCGACCTTCGTACCGAAGACTTTCATGCTCTTAAAGCAGTCGCGGACAAGTTCCAAGTAATTCTCACGCGTGATCAGATTCTGGGCGAAGAACCCACTCATGGCGACCGAAGGCACCTGGACGCCGAGACTGTCAGCGGTACGGCGGAAAAGGGCGGCCTTTTCTGGATCGCGAAGCTGATTCTCAAAGAGCACACGCTTGCCCAATGAGCCCATGTCGAGCTCCACTCCGTCAGCACCGATCTGTTTGGCCAAGGCAAACTCGCCTAACTTTTGACGCTTGAGCATCATCCAATCACAGGCGGCAACCTGATAACGTTTCGGCTTCGGTTTGCTCATGACCGGCATCCACAGGCATGCAATCAGCATTCCTATCAGCATAAGTTTAAGTTCAGTCACTCTCATTTGAATGATTCTAATGAATGGATTAACTAATCATCATGATAGAGACGCACAAAGTGGATACGTGTCTTCACTGAAAATGAAAATTATTCCGCTTTTTGTCAATCTATGAGAGGACATACCGGAAGATATCACTCAAATAAAGCTTCAAGCAAGCGATACAATTTGACAAATATCAACTTCTTACGAATATACACAACTTCTTAATCCGTGATCTGTTTTTCTGCCTCGCGCAGAGCTATGCTCTGGGCCGCCAAAAGCATAGCTCTGCGCAGGGCATACGACAGCTACCGTTTGGACGGAGTGTAGTTTACTGGATTTAGTTGACAACTTCTGATGTTAATAACTAAATAGGGTGTCCAGTTATATGTTTCGAGAATCAGAGGCTGAT
>ONHE01000018.1 GCA_900317545.1 uncultured Prevotella sp.
GATTCTGGTCCTGTCATTCCAGGTTCGAATCCTGGTATCCCAACCACTACGAAAACAGCTTGCCGATCATCAGCAAGCTGTTTTTTTGGGCTCTGGAGTTGTCCTCTGACCGTTCCGTTTATCTATTCTTTTCAGTCCATTGTCTGTCTCGTCGGCATTCATAAGCATGCTGTGCCAAGTCCGGATCTGTCTTCGGCTCGGCAGACGTAAGTTCTCCCCGTGTGGCTCAAACTATTTTCGAGCGACGGAGACTATTTTTTCGTTCCCGCCTCACACTTGATCCAGATCCGGCGCACTTGCTCTCCGGGCGAGCGGTCGGCCTCACGGGGCAGATAGACAGGGGCATTCTCCTGCAGAGGGAGGATGCGAAGCTCCAATCGGGAGACACCGGACGGCAGGCGCCAGAGCCCATAGAGGAACGGACGCCCGTAGTAGAAGTTGTCCGCAATCAGCTTCCCATCGGCGTAGAGACGGGCACAGTCACCGTGATAGTCGATCTCCATGAGACCCTTGGCGTCGGCCGGAAGGTCGAGCGTATAGATGGCTGCGCGGTCGAAGTCGGCATCTGTCGGCTCCTCGGCTACGCGGTTTACCCCGATCGGAATGGTGCGCAGCGGGCCTGCTTCCTGCACTTTCCGGTAGCTGACAGCAATGTCCGTCGTCGGCTTTTCAGGTTCGAGAAACAGCCGTTCGGCCTCTTCTTCGGTCAGTAGATAGATATTCCGCCAGACGGGCTTCCGCGTTCCGGGAGCTTTGGTGGGGCGGATGGTCTTGCCGTTCTGCAATGCGATCTCCACCGGTACGCCCTTGAGTTGCATGAGGTAGATCCGTCCGTCGCGCCGGGCCACAAGCTGTGCCGTGGCATAACGGATGCCAGCCATGTTGACGGGGAATATTCCGATGGCTCCGGCCGGTATCTCCATCGGCTTCCGGGGGAAGGTGACAGAGCCTAAGCCGAACCGTATGCCGCGCTTGGCGGACAGCTTTTGTAGGCGCTCGTAATTGCTGAAGAAGACAAATCCGCTGTCTCCCGCCGCCCGGGAGCTCCATCGCAGGTAGCTGTCATCGCCCTTCCGGACCGGCTTCCCCGCATTCGGGAAGGTCGCATCCATTGCGGCCAGCGACTCCTGGAAGTCGTTGATGAACAGATGGAGGGGCCGCAGACGGTAGAAAGAAGCATTGCGCTGCCCGAACTCCCCTAACGGGGCCTGGAAGTCGTAGGTCTTTACGGGCATGTCGTTGTAGTTGGTAGCGGGCGTCTGCTGTTTCTCGTTCAGGTCGGTCAGCTTGCCGTCGGGATTGGTGCCGCCGTGATACATGTAATAGCCAAGCAGATTGCTACCGCTTCCGAGCTTGACAACGGCCATCGCCAGCGCATCGTCCGCGTAGAGATAAGGCCGACGATGGTAGGCCGTGGCCATGCCTCCCCCGAGTTCACAGGTGAAGTAGGGATACGCCTCGTCACCCTTGCTGATTCGCTCCTGCTGATCTTTGAGCTGCTCGGAAGCGATGGCCGTCGAACTCCGGAACGGCTTGAAGAAGAAGGCTTTCCAATAGTCTCCGGCCGTCTCGGCGATGCTCCGCTCCCAGAATCCGTCCGCATAGTCGCCGTAAAGGGGCAGCATCTCGCCGAACGGAACGGGCTTTGTCAGTTCCGGCCAGCCTGTTCGCGTATAGAAAGGCAGGTCGAATCCGACCTCACGGGCTATCTTCTTCAGTGCCACGAGATAGTCTCCGCTGCCGCGGTACTCATTGTCAAACTGGCACGCGATGACCGGACCGCCGTCCTTCCACTGCAGTCCCTGCACTTGGGTGAAGATCTGCCGATAGAGCGCAGCCACCATCCGGAGAAACTGCGGATCGGTGGATCGCACCTTCAGCGGCTTGATCTTAGGGTCGCTGTCCGATCTTTTGGCCTGCAGATACACCCAGTCAGGGATGCCGCCATTGCGCACCTCGCCGTGGCAGAACGGCCCCAGCCGCAGGATGACCGGCATCTCCGCTGCCCGGCAGATCTCCAAGAAGCGGCGCAGGTTGCGCTGTCCGCTCCAGTCGAACTGCCCTTCCACCTCTTCGATATGGTTCCAGAAGACGTAGGTGGCGATCATCGTCACGCCGCCCGTCTTCATCTGCTCCACGGCCTTCGCCCATTCTGTCTCGGGCAGACGGCTGAAATGCACCTCGCCCATGACGGGCAGCACGCGCCTGCCATTGACGCTCAGGCTACGCGCGTCCCATGTCACTTCCTTCACTTGTGCCCCCATTCCGAGCGTCCATAACAGGCATACTGCCGTCAGCAGTGTCCTTGCGGTCTGTTTCATCCTTGTCGTTTTTTGTTTCGGTTCATGATCCTTCAGGCTGCCGCCGTCGGCCTCACCTCCTGTCCGAAGGTGCCAGCGGGCTGACGGTCTGTCATGAATCATTCGCAAAAATAAGCATTATTTCAAGGGTATACAATAGATATTGTTCCTAAAATAATGGATTTTTCAATGCCCCTGGCCATCCTTTGGCCACCCAGTGACGTCCCCCCCTGCTCCCCGGAGCCTCCGAAGGCCATTGGCTGATATCGCTTTCCGGCTTCGTGCCGCGGGCTTTTCGCTGCAGGGAAGCGTGTTTCCGCCCTCACGGCTCTCATGATTTTCGATTTCCACAGATCGTCTGCGGCGGGTGTGCAGGGGAGTTGCACACGGCGTGCAGGATAGCTGCACGTGATGTGCAAGGGGGCTGCACGCGCCGTTCATCACGCCTGCACCTCCCACACTGCTTTCCTTCCAAATGTGCCAAAGCCGCCGCCGGAAGGTCCCGGTGGCGGCTCCGAAACGGCGTGCCGATGACAGAGGTCCTGCCGGCGGCATGGTCTTGGGCGCATGGATACGCCCGGTGCGTGTCTCAGCCGCTATTTCCGTCGCTGCTACCGTTTCTGTTTCTTTTCTTTCAGGTATTGCTCATAGACCCGCACGAGCGTCGACTCGTCGTCCGAGATTTGTTTTTTCGACATCTTGGAGTCGGCGTGATACCACTCGTAGAGGTATTCCCCGAGTGCCGGGTCATAGTCTGCGAATTGCTTTCTGATATATTTCTCAGGCTCCGACTTGCTGACGCCATGGTTGTAGATCAGAAACGCGTGCGGGGCACCAGGGATGTAGAGCACCGAATGAGCGACCCAGACCCCGGCCGCATGGGCCTGTGGAACGGGAGGAGACCAGAACCGGATGGTATAGGCCGAAGCCTTGTCGCCTCTGTACTCCAATGGTAAAAGCGATTCGAACGTCTTGAACGAGCGAGTATAAATGTTCAGATACCAGTAGACCGTGACGTTTTCCCATAGCCAGCCTTTGGGATGTTCGGTCGTCTGTCGGGGAAAGAGCAGGCTCTTCACCTGTTCTGCCTTGTACTCAGTGCCTTTCTTTGTGTCGGGCGCATTGCACAACTTGAACGACCACTGGCAGTTGAAGACGACGGTTTTTTTCGGCAGCCAGCCTTCTACAGTCTTGCCGTCCTTCAGCGTCACCTTGACGAAGCGGGCGTCGGGGTCATCATCTTTGGCTGCCAGATGGGTTACGGCTACTGTCAGGAGCAGCAGCATGATCAGCGTTTTTCTCATAAACGATATCTTTAAAGTGGTTGCTAATGGAGGCTAAAGGGGTTGATAGTCGGCGAGTTCCATGAGAAAATGACTGCGGTTACGGCCTATGAGCGTGCGCAACCGGGCCACGGTGACAGGGTCGTCCTTCACATAATCGCATACGGAATCGACAAACTGCCGGTCGGCTTTCTTATAGGCGTTGCCGAGATTCCGTAGCGGTTTGCCCGGCGCTTCTAAGTAGAAGTCGCACTTCGAATGCATCAGCCGTCCGAACATGGATCCGTACAGATCGACCTGAGTGGCAGAGATGCCGCCCATCCCGGTCAGTGCGTAGCCTTTGGAGGCATAGACCAGCACATGGATGAAGGGTGTCCCGATGTAGAGCCAGCACCATCCGACGGTCTGTACCATGCAGAGGCGGAAGCGCGCTTGCTTCGAGGCGGGATGCCAGCAGACTACGGAGTCGATGCCGGTGGGCTCGTAGCGCTGTTCCTCTCGCTTCCGCGAGTAGTAAGACTTGAAGACTTTGACATCGTCATCTTTCATCGGCAGTTCGAGCCGGTCATCACCGCCGACCTCCAACTGATGGCCGTCCTTGAAATAGATGATGCCTTCTGCCACTTCGGCGCGGACGGTCAGGGCGAGCAGGAGACAGATGAGGAGACTCAGATTTCGTTTCTTTTCCATTCGGATCATTGTCGTTTTCATGTCGCGTATGAACGGTCAGGCATTTGGGCAGATCGTTTCCTCCGGCCATGTCCGCTGACAATAGCTGATCCGATCCGCAGACTTTGCGCGAAATCGTTGCAACGCTTCTGTTGGCAAATATAGTATTTTTCGTGAAAACAAACAAGTATCGGGCGCAAAAAATAGTCGGTCAGCCGGAGTCGGACTAGGGCTCCGGCTTCGCCGAACGGATCGGCTGCTTGAGACTGACGGCTGTTCCTTATCGGGCAAACGGGAACGGGGCCTGCACCTTATGATATATATAAGATGCAAGCTCCGTGAGTGTGCCGGTTCAGAAAACCTTGTACGCCGATGTCGGAGATAGGCTGTTTGCTGTCCGGATCAATCTTCCGGCGAGCTGAACAACGAGCGCAGCAGCTGCCGGGCACCGTCATGGTTGATGTCGAGCGACAGCACTTCCTGCAGATAACGGCGTGCGTGCCGCAGGTCGCCCATGCCTGCGTAGCCCAAGGCCAGCATGTATCGGCAGTGGATCTCATGCTTTCGCTGCAGCGAGTCGTCCCAGATGAGCAGGTCGGGAAGGCTTACGGCGAAGTAATCCATCACCACTTGGTCGAAGAGATGGTTCTTCCCGTAGTTGATCAGCTTGTAGAAGCGGCTGCGAGCTTCCTCCTCCCGGCCGAGTTTAAGCAGCGCGAGCCCTTGGTAGAAGATCTTGTCGGGCTTCGCATCGTTGTAATAGATGGCAGCCGCAGGCTCCTGCGGACCTTCCACAGCATGTTCCCAGCAGGCGCGGGCCTGTGCTTCGTCGCCTTTGGTGGCATAGGCCACGCCGAGGAAATAGTAGAAGTCGTTTTCCTGGGCACCGTATAGCTTGCCCTCACCGAGGTGAGGCGGATAAACCAGACACTGCCTGAGTAGCCCGATGGCATGATCATAGTCGTGGCCGGCAATGGCCTTTTGCGCCAGCGAGAGCCTGCTCAGCTGGTACTGGAAGCTCACTTTGCCTTCGCCTCCTTCCCATGGATGGAAGTGATGGGCATCAAGCAGGCGCATCGCATGGTCAAAGTCGCCGGTCTGGTTGAGCAATGTGATCTCCTCAAGGAGCAGGTCATCGCGCTGCGCAATGAGCTCGGGGTGCTGCCGGAGCAATGCCAACCGCTCTGCGTGCGGCTTTTGGAGACGCTTGTAAAGCTGGTCCAGCTCCATCAGAATCCTGCTGTCGGCGGGATTGAGGGCAAAAGCCTTTTCCATGTATCGCCGTGCCGTGTCCCAGTCGTCGCGCTTGTTGGCATAGGCCAAGGCCAGATTGCGCCAGACGGTGGGGAACTCCGGGTTGCGCTCGAGCGACAGTTCCCAGTTGCTGATGGCTACATCATATTGCCGTTTGTCATAATAGAGGCAACCGAGATAATAAGGTGCCTTGCTGCACTGCGCGTCTTTGCGCTTGGCGCATTCCAGGGCAAGGATCGCCTCAAGTCTGTTGGGGAAGCAATAGCTGCTGTCTGCGTGCTCGCCGTTCCGGAATGCCTGCAGGGCCTCGTCATGCTTCTGGCTTTGCTCCAAGGCCCATCCCATATAATAATAGGTCATGGGCGAGGCGGCTTGCGCATGGATCGCCGCCTTCAGGATGTCGACGGTCTCTTGCCAGCAACCGGCCTGCGCATAGTCTAAGGCCAGTTCCTCGTAGTTGTTGATGTCACCCCGCAGGAGGGTGGTGAGATGCTCCCACTGCGTTTGGTCACCGGTCAGCAGCCAGCGCTCGTAAAGTACGCCGTAGTTGAAGGGATCGATCTGCAGCGATGCTTCCATGAAATCGGCCGTCACGGCTGCCGGTTCGGCTGAACCGGAGATGCTCTTTTCTCCGGCCGGCGCATGCTGCCCGTCTTCGTCAGGGACAAATCCGGGCCGGCATTCGGCCATCTTCCGAAGCACGACACACCGCAAGGCGCGCGCCTTGTGATGGTGTCCGTTGTGGATCAAGGCACGGTCCACTTCTTCCAAAGCGTCTTCCCAGCGTCCCTGAAGGGCAGACAGCTGTGCGGCGGCGAAATACCCCGCGTCTGCCCAGCCTTTGTTCCAGGTCGACTTCCAGAACCATTCGTAGGCTTCATCCGTCTTTCCTTGATACTTCAGACACAGTCCGAGGTTGTAGAGGGGCTCCCCGTCGTAGGGGTTGGGATTGCGCTTCATGATCACCTGTTGGGCCGTGCGGAGATACGGTTCGGCCTTCGCGAAGCGTCCTTTCCGCACATACCACAGGCCCAAGGCGTTGTTGCAGCGATAGTCGAGCGGGTCTCTGCGCAACGCTTCCTCATAGTATTCGACCGGGTTATAGGTCGCATGGCGGTACTGTTCCAAGTGCAGGCCGGTCAGATAGAGCTGTTCTGTGGTCTTGATTTCCTGCGGGCGCAGCGCCGGTTCGGCCGATGCGGGGATCGGACGGATCTCGTCAGGCTCGGGCGCCCACGTCAGATGGGGGCTGCCCAAGGCTTTCTGCTCGGTCAGCCCATACACTTTCCAGGCGGCAAACCTAAGCCCTTGCCGGTCCGCACCATTGATCCGGATGTCGCGAATGAAGATCTCGTCGGGACTCAAGACGGCTGTCTCGTCCCAATAGACATGCTTTTGCTGATCCGTAAGCATCATCCGCCACCGCTGTTTGCTTGTTGCCTGCAACATTAACCTTACTTCTTCGCCCTCCGCACGGTCTTCCGGGTCGACGATATTCATGATCAGGTCCTTGCAGGCCTGCTTGACGATGCCCAGATCCCGATAGGGCATGAAGTACTGCGTGAACTGCTTCTCCTCGTAGGGCATCAGCCAGGAGAAGTCGGGCTGATTCTCCGTATAGACCCCGGCCATCAACTCGATGTACGGTCCGTCATCATCGGTGAGGTTATGGTCCCATGCCCGGCCGAAGTCACCATTGCCCCAGGTCCACTGTTTCTTGCCTGGGCTGACGTGATGAGATGCCACATGGAGCATCCCGCCATGCGTATCGTTCTCGTATCCGCCTTCAAAGTCGTACTTGGAGTTGACGGCCATGTAGCTCGTAGGCACCTTGATGTTCCTGTAATTGGATATGTCCACGCCTGCGCTGTAATCCATCTTGTAGTAGGTGCCGGTAGCTATGGGGAAGCTGCTCACGGCCCGTTTGCCATGGTCGAACACCGCATGGATGTCAGGGGGGAACACGCTCTGATAGTCATCATTCACGGCCACGGCCGGGTTGGCCCACCAGAGGAAGGTCTGGGGCATGTCCGTGCGGTTGTAGAGCCGACCTTTTATCTCCAAGTAAGCGTATCCGGGGCGCAGCGTGAAGCCTGCCATGCCCTTCTGATGGAACATCCGTTCCTGCTCGTTAATCCACACGGTGACGCTCCCGTCGGCATGTTCTTCGATCGTGGAGTCGGTCGGCAGGAAGGTCGAAGGGCGATGGTGCTGGGGCCAGTTGAACTCGATGCCCCCGCTGATCCATGGTCCGGCCAGTCCGACAAGGGCCGGCTTGATGACATGGTTGTAGTAGACGAAGTGGCGTTGCTTGATCTTATCATAGGCCATTTGCACTCTTCCGCCGAGCTCCGGCAGCAGCATGACCTTGATATATTCATTCTCCATATAGACCGCATGATACGCCACGTCCTCCTTCTCATCGGTTATAGACTCGATGACAGGATAGGGATAGACCACGCCGGAGGATCCTTGGTAGACGCGTTTCTCTAAGAATATGGGATTCTTTTCAGCCTTCCCGACCCGGTAGGTCGGGATGATGACTGTTTCTCTCCATGCTTTTACCATGATTGTAATGATTGTTTGTGATGTACGAATGATTGAAATGACTGTTCAGGCAGCCTCTTTCGGCCGGCCCGGAGGCCGCCTATGCCTTACCGAGATCCTGTCCCTTCGTTTCCCGCAGACCGTATTTGAAGAAGACAAAGCCTACGGCACAGACGGCCGAATAGATCCAGAACGTGCCGTAACTGCCTAATGCCCGGTTGAGGAAAGGAAAGGTATAGGTCAGCGTGGAGCTGCCTACCCAGAGGGCGAACGTGCAGGTCGCGACGGCCACGCCGCGGATCCGGTCGGGGAAGATCTCCGAGATGAGCACCCAAGTGACGGGGCCCAGTGTCATCGCATAGCACGCGATGGCGGCCACGACGAGCAGGATCATGCCCACGCCGGTGACGTGCAGGAAGTAGCAACAGCCCAAGACGGCATAGATCATACTGAGTCCGCCGGCTCCGATGAGCATCAGCGGCTTTCGCCCGAGCCTGTCGACGGTGTAGATGGCGATCACTGTGAAGATCACGTTGGCAATGCCCGTGACAACGATGTTGAACAGCACGTCGCCGATCTCATATCCTGCGCTGTGGAAAACTTCCTGTGCATAGTTGAAGATCACATTGGTCCCGCACCACTGTTGGAACACGGCGATGAAGAGACCGAGGCCAAGCAGACGCGCGTATTGGCGTGAGAAGAGCTGTCGCAGGCCCGGTCCGCTGCTTGGGTCGGCTTGTTTCGTGCCTGCTGCACGCATGGCTATCCAGCGCGGCGACTCTGGAATGAAGAATGTGAGAATCAGGAATGCGGCGGCCGGAAAGACCGGCATCCAGAACATCCAGCGCCATCCCGACTGCCCGTTCCACGACTGCGCGATCGCCTCCGTGGTGATCCCGGCGGGCATCGGATCGGCAATGAGCCAGTTGATGACCTGTGCGGCGAGGATCCCAAGCACGATCATCATCTGGTTGAGACTGACCATCCGGCCGCGGATGTCAGCCGGTGCGACCTCGGCAATGTACATCGGCGACAGTCCCGACGCAAGTCCGATGCCCACACCGCCGAAGAGTCGGGCAACGAGAAAGGCCCCGAAGCCGTCGGCCGCACCTGTTGCGTAGGCCGAAAGGATGAACACCGTCGCCGCCACCATCAGCAGTTTGCGCCGTCCCAAGCGGTCTGCGAGGCTGCCGCATACCATCGCTCCCAACATGCAACCTATCAAGGCGGTGGTCATGGCCAGTCCCTGGTCGCTGGCAGAATCGGCAATTCCGAAGTAGGCTTCATAGAAAGGCTTTGCTCCGCCGATCACTACCCAGTCGTAACCGAACAGCAGTCCGCCCAATGCGGCCACCATACAGATAAAATAAACGAATGTTCGCTTCATGTCAGATCATTTTTTTCGATGGCAAAGATAAATGCTTTTTTCAGGAAATGAAATAGAAAAAGAATTGGAAAAGATGGATTATTTTCTTACTTTTGCAACGGAATAATCCTTAAGAACGATACGATGTTGAAACTGAAAGATGGATTCACCGGCGAGCGATCCATAGTCCTGCCGCCGATGGTGACTGACATTGAGCGCAACGACCCGCTGACATCGAGCCTCTACATCACTGACATAGGCTACTATCCCCATGCCGATCACCACTTCAGAGAGCGGCTCCGACCCATCAGCCAGCATGTGCTGATCTATTGTGTGGAAGGGTCCGGATGGTTCAGAGTGGACGGGCCGGACGGACACGTCAGTGGTCAGACCAGCCGACTGGCGGCCAATCAATACTGCATCCTGCCCGCAGGCATCCCCCATGCCTACGGCGCCGATGAGACAGATCCATGGACTATCTATTGGGTACACTTCTGCGGGCCCCACGCCGATGTCTATGCGCAGGGAGCGCAAGTGCCGCAGAGCATCAGTCCGGCTGTCAACTCGCGTATCTTCGAGCGCAATGATCTCTTCGAAGACATCTTCCATACCCTCGAGAACGGATACAGCCTCGAGAATCTGCGCTATGCTTCGAGTCTGCTTCATTATTATCTCGCCTCGATGAGATATCTTACGCTCTACCGGCGGACGCACGCCGGGGAGACGGATGTGGTAGGATCTGCCATCCACTTCATGAAGGAACACATTGAGCGGAAGATCACCCTGTCAGAGATAGCGGCCTACACCGGCTATTCCGCATCGCATTTCGCGGCCCTTTTCAAACAGCGCACGGGCATGGCGCCGCTGAACTATTACAATCAGCTGAAGATCCAACAGGCCTGCCAGTTGTTGGCTTCGACGGACATGAAGATCAATCAGGTCAGTCTGAAAGTGGGCATTGACGACTGCTACTACTTCTCCCGGCTCTTCTCGCAGATGATGAAAATGTCGCCTAAGCGCTATCGGGAGTGCCAGCGCGAAGGCCTTCAGCAGGGATAGGATCGACTGAGAGCGACAGCCGCCCCCCTGCGATGAAGCCCTGCAACCACATGGATGCAGGGCTTCTATATATATAATAAGGTGTTAACGCTTAGCTGATGAAGGCAAGGAATGCCTCCTGCTGCTGTGCCAACTCCTGTTTCTGCCCGTCGTCGAGGGTGACTATGTTGCTCTGCCATGCTTCGGCAGCTGCCTGCAGGCCGAGCGTCTGCTCCATCGGCGAAGCACCGATGAAGTTCAGAAGTTCGCAGAGTTTCTCACGGCAACCTTGTGTCTTAGCCTTTCCGCCAATGCCTGTGATGGCCACTCTCTTGGCAGCAATGGCCGTCGGAGTGGCGTAGTCACCCGGATTCACGGGGCGTGAGAGCCAGTCGAACAGGTTTTTCACGATGGCTGGATAGCTGTAGTTGTATTCTGGCGTGAACACCCAGAGCCCATCGGCAGCCATGACTGCCTCTCGCACTCTTGCCACCTCGGGCGGCGTGGGGAATTCTTCGTCCTGGTTGATGAATGGCAGTGACCCGTAATCAAGCCATTCCACTTCGGCCCGTCGGTTGAGGCCGGCTTCCACATATTCAGCTACCTGCCGGTTGAAAGATTGGGCGCGTTTGGAGCCCAGTATGAATAAGATCTTTTTCATTTGCTGTTTCTTGCTGTTGATAAGTTGATACTTGATGTCCGTTCCGTTTGTTTTTTATTGTTCACTTCGCTTGATCACCGCCCGTGCGAACGAACACACTGGGACGATGGTGAGGCCTGCGGTCTCGGCATATTGCTTGCCTGCATTGACGAGAGCCTTGCCGATCCCGCGCCCCTCAAATCCTTCGTAGGTCTCGGTGTGGTCGATCAGGATGGTGTGTGCGTCGGTCTGTTCGTAGGTCATGATACCTGCCTCTGTGTTGTCTTCATAGGCCGTGAAAGTCCCCCGGTTCCCTTTCAGGTCGTGCTTGATCGTAATCATAATCGCTTGTTTTATTGGATTGCCGGCCGCAAGTTGTGCCCTGCCGACGCATGGATCTGATTCCGA
>ONHE01000109.1 GCA_900317545.1 uncultured Prevotella sp.
GGGACCATCAGGCAACGGATTTCCGGGCATAGAAAAAGGCCTGCGCGATCATCGCTCCCCCGACGGGAAATGATGATGGCGCAGGCCCGGGAATCGGTCGGCGGACCGACTGTCAGCGCTGGATGCGGCCGCTGCCGTCGCCCTGCATGTTGGCCAGAATCTCGTCCTCGCTGACCAAGTTCTGGTCGCCGGCGATCGTATTCTTCAGCGCAGCGGCTGAGACAGAGAAGTCGAGACAGCGCTGGTCGTCGTCGGGCCACTTCAGACGGGCATGGATGAAACCTGCCACCCATGCGTCGCCGACACCCATCTGATCGACGATGGGACGTACATCGTAGATTCGGCTGGTGTAGATTTGTCCCTCGGCCCACATCACGCCGGCAACTACGTGATGCTGGGACGACAGTTGGTTGCGGTGTCCGATGACGATGCGGCGACAACGGGGGAACTGCCTGTGAAGCCCGTCGAAGTAACGCGCGTAGGCGTCGAGGTCGAAACGATAGCTCCCGTCGAGTGCCGTGAAGGGGATGGGAGGCTGCCCGCTGGCCACGAACCACTCGTTCTGGTCGCCGAAAATGAAGCCGCTGTACTGCATGAGTGCATGAAGCGAGCGGTGCGCATCGGCTCCGGGATAGTGCCAGAGGTTGCGCCGATAGTTGATGTCGCAGGTCAGTTCGATGCCCATCCGGTCGGCCAGCTGCACGGCATCCATTGTTGTGTCGAGCGCATCCTGGCTGGTCGCGCAGGTGATGCCGGAGCAGTGGAACAGGCGGGCCTGCCGGAAGATGGGCTCCCAGTCGATGTCTCCGTGGCGCAGGGTGAAGAAGGCGCTGTCGTTGCGGTCATAGACGACGTTGGAATTGCGCATGGCCGCGGCTGCCTCAAAATAGTAGGAGCCCAAGCGCTCGCCGCCTCTGACAATGTGACGTGTGTCGAGCCCGAACTTCCTCAGGTGCATCAGTGCTGCGTCGCCCAATGTGTTGGCAGGCAGGCGCGTGACATATTCGACTTCGTTGCCTAACAAGGCGAGGCTGATGGCCACGTTGGCCTCCGACCCGCCGTAATGACCCTGGAAGTCGTGACCTTGAAAGAGGCGCTGACTCCCACCCTTGCTCAGACGCAAGAGGATTTCTCCAAAGGTGACTATCTTTTTCATTTTCAAACAGAAAGAGCCTTCCCCTGCCGGAGCAGGCCTGTCGTGGCGCACGCTCGGTCGGGAAGGCTTGGTTGGACTGATATCGTGCCGGGCCGACGCACGCCGTGTGCGTGCATCCGGCTGACGATTATTTTCGGGCTTCGGAAACGAGCTGTACGGTGTCGCGGGCGATGACGATTTCCTCGTCGGTCGGTATCATCACAACCTTCACTTTCGAGTCGTCGGCCGAAAGGATCTGCTCCACGCCGCGGCAATGGTTGCGCTCCCGATCCATCTTCACGCCGAGATACTCCATGCCGGAACATGCCTCCCAGCGCGTGCTTTCCTGATTCTCACCCACGCCGGCTGTCCAGACGATGATGTCGACACCGTTCATGGCTGCCGCATAGGCACCGATATACTTCTTGATGCGATAGTTGTACATGTCCATGGCCAACCGTGCGCGTTCGTCTCCGGCTTCGAGCGCACTCTCCACTTCGCGCATGTCCGAGCTCAGGCCCGTGATTCCAAGCACGCCGCACTCCTTGTTCAGCCAGTCGGCCATCTGCTGGGGCTCCATGTGGAGTTTCTCCATGAGATAGGTAACAGCCGACGGATCGATGTCGCCGGAGCGTGACCCCATCATCAGTCCGGCCAATGGGGTGAGTCCCATGGAGGTGTCAATGACCTTGCCATACTGCACGGCGGCCACGCTGGCACCGTTTCCGATGTGGCAGGTGATGATCTTCATCTTGTTGATGTCGACCCCGAGGAACTCGCAGACCCGCTGGGAGACGTAGCGATGGCTCGTCCCATGGAATCCGTAACGGCGCACGTGATACTTCTTGTAGAGGTCGTAGGGGATGGCATAGAGATAGGCATGAGGCGGCATCGTGCTGTGGAAGGCATTGTCGAACACCGTCACCTGAGGCGTGTGAGGCATCAGCGCATCTACGGCACGGATGCCGCGCAGGTGGCCCGCATTGTGGACGGGAGCGAGATCGATCAGACTTTCAATGCCCGCTTCAACCTCCGGCGTGACGATGCAGCTCTTTTCGAAGATGTCACCGCCCTGCACGATGCGGTGCCCTACGGCGTCGATCTCGTCCAAGCTCTGCAATGCGCCGATCTCGGGATCCAGCAACACCTTGAACACAAGCGCCACGCCCTCCTTGTGGGTGGGCAGATCGGCCATGATCTTGCGCTTCTCTCCATTGTCGAGATTCACCTTGATGAAGGCTTCATCGAGCCCAATGCGCTCCACGCCTCCTTGTGCCAGCACCCGCTCATCAGCCATGTCATAGAGCTTATACTTGATGGAGCTGCTGCCACAGTTCAATACTAATACTTTCATTTTTCTGTTTTGGGATTTTCGAATGTTGAATGATGAATGACCGGATGACGGATATGGCATGTCCGGCAGCGGATGGTTGCGGTGAGAGATGGCAACGCGACATTGCCCGTCGCCATGTCATCCCACCTTTTCACTCATTTTTCACTTATCTTTATTCACTTCTCATTGTTTTTTTGCTGCCTGTGCCTGGCAAGCCGTAATGGCCACCATGTAGTAGATGTCTTCAACGGAGCACCCGCGGCTCAGGTCGTTCACGGGGCGTGCAATACCCTGGAGGATCGGACCTATGGCCGTTGCGCCGCCGAGACGCTGCACAAGCTTGTAGCCGATGTTGCCCACTTCGAGGTTCGGGGCGATCAGTACGTTGGCCCGCCCGGCGACATCGCTGCCCGGCGCTTTCTTCGTAGCGACGGAGGGAACGAGCGCAGCATCGGCCTGCAACTCGCCGTCAACGTTCAGGCCGGGATAGTTCTCCTTGGCCAACCGGGTTGCTTCAATCACCTTGTCGATGACGTTCACACTCTTTCCGGTCACCTTGTCGATGGCATCCTTGGCCGATCCCTTGGTCGAATAGCTCAGCATAGCCACGCGCGGCTCCTCAATGCCGGCAACCGCCTTGGCTGTCTGAGCCGTCGTATAGGCGATCTGCGAGAGCTGCTCAGCCGTGGGATTGGGTGTCACGGCCACGTCTCCGAACACGACCAAGCCTTCATAACCATACTGCTTCTGGTCGGTGAAGAGGAGCATGGCACCGCTTACGCAGGTGATGCCCGGTGAGCATTTGATGATCTGAAGGGCCGGACGGAGCGTGTCGCCGGTCGTACTGAGTGCGCCGGAGATCTGCCCATCGGCACCTCCGGTCTTGATGATCATACACCCGAGGTAAAGATTGTTCTTCGTGACAAGTTCTCGCGCCTTCTCGATGGTCATGCCCTTGTTCTTGCGGAGCTCGGTCAAGAGGGCGGCATATTCTTCTGATTGAGGACAGTTTTGCGGGTCCACGATGGTCGCCTTGTCAATGTTCGTCAGTCCCCATTCGTCTGCCTGACGCTTGATCTGATCCGGATCGCCGATCAGGACCAAGTCGGCCAGACCGTCGGCCAATACACGGTCGGCAGCCTTCAATGTACGCTCCTCCTCCGCTTCGGGAAGAACGATGCGCTGCTTGTCAGCTTTCGCATGCGCCACTAATTGCTGTAATAAATCCATAGTTTGTTATTTTGTACTTGAATAAAACGAAAATCGAGCTATCTCAGTAAAGGTTCGTTCTGTGTATTTTATCAGTATGCAAAAGTAAGAAAATTAATCGACAAAGCCGGTGGTTATCAGATAAAAATTCATAAATTTGCATCCGTAATCACAATTTGTACAATTTATGATTCTTTTCAAGAACCTGACAACCGACGATAAAGAACTGATTCAGCAATTTACCCTGCCGGGAGCACGTCAGAACTGTGACCTCAGCTTCGCCAATATCATCAGCTGGCAGTTCCTCTACGGCACCCATTTCGCCGTCATCGGCGACTACCTCGTCTTCCGTTTCTATGCAGGCCGCCATTTAGCCTATATGACTCCCATCCGGAGACCCTCTCTTCGGTCGGGCGGAAACAATGTCCCGGATGAGGAGGATGACGGTTTTGCATCAACCATACGTATCCTCCGGGAGGACAGTATCGCCATGGGGCATCCCTTCCTGATGCTCGGTGTGTGCATGGATATGGTGGACCGCATCGAGAAAGCATTCCCCGGCATGTTCCGCATACAGCCTGACCGCGACCATGCCGACTACGTTTACGACCGCGAAAAGCTCATCACGCTCGCCGGAAAGAAACTGCAGGGCAAGCGCAACCACGTCAACAAGTTCCGGAAACTCTATCCCGACTACATCTATAAGCCGCTGACGACCGACATGATTGCCGAATGTCTCAGGCTCGAAGAAAGCTGGCGCGGACAGCAGGAACCTGATGCGCAGATGACGGCCGAGCTCCGTTCGATGACCAGAGCCTTCAACCGATGGGATCAGTTGGGGCTGACCGGAGGGACAATATGGGTCGACGGGAAGATCATCGCGTTCACCTTCGGATGCCCGATCAACCATTCGACTTTCGATGTATGCGTCGAAAAGGCCGATACGACATACGAGGGCGCCTTCAACATCATCAATCAGGAGTTCGTGCAGCACCTTCCCGAACAGTATGTCTACATCAATCGCGAAGAAGACTTAGGCGACGAAGGGCTCCGGTTTGCCAAGCTCTCCTACCGTCCGGACATCCTCCTTGAGAAATGCGTGGTCACAGAGCACAGGCCGTTGGCCGACTTTGCCAGTCCGGAACAGGTTCTCGCCGAGACCCGGCAGCTGTGGGAGGATACCTTTCACGATGCGCCGGCCTTCACGGACCTGTATTTCTCGCGCGTCTATCGGCACGAATACAATGTCACATGCCAGATCGGCGGCCATGTCATGGCAGCCCTCCAGACCCTTCCCTACACGCTCCGCTGCCATCAGGACATGATCCGTGCCGCCTATGTCAGTGGCGTCAGCGTGCGCCAGGAGGCCAAACGGCAGCACATCGGGACCAATCTCATGCGGCAGGCACACTTCTCCATGTACGCCAAAGACGTTGTCCTGGCCACCCTCATCCCGGCCGAGGACTGGCTGTACGACTGGTATGGATCGCTCGGATATGCACGCCGGATCACCTGCGTGCCGCCTCCGGACAGCATAGAGACCATGGATTTCGCCGACTTTGACCGTTGGCAGAGCAGCCGGACATGCTTGCTGCTCCATGACGAGGAACGCTTCGATGTCGCCAAGACCGACATCCGCCTCGCCGGAACCGACTATCATCCACCCACGGAACCCATCGACGGCATGATCAGAGTGATCAACGCGCACAAGGCTCTGAAGGCTTTCGCGCGCCGGAACAGGTCGCTCAGCTGCACGATCCGCGTGGAAGGCGACGAGGATATTCCGATGAACAATGCCTACTACCGCATCTCCGACGGCAGCGTAACGCTCTCCGACGAGCCCGATACGGCCGCACTGCGAATGACAATCCGGCAGTTAGCCGACTACATATTCAAAGAAGAGAAAGCGGAGATGACACTGATGCTCAATTAAGCATCACGCTGCAAGCCCATCTCACGCGTGAGGATGCTCTCCAACTCTTCGGCCGAGAGACGCAGCCGGAACTCACCTCGGATGGCTACAGAAATATTCCCGGTTTCCTCCGAAACCACGATGGCGATAGCGTCCGAACTTTGCGAGACACCCATAGCTGCCCTGTGGCGCAGCCCGAGTTCCTTCGGGATGTCCAGATCATGCGACACCGGGAGGATGCATCCGGCAGCTTTGATCCGCCTGCGGGATATGATCATCGCTCCGTCATGCAGGGGCGAGTTCTTGAAGAAGATGTTTTCAATCAGCCGTTGATTAATGTTCGCATCGATCGTATCACCCGTATTGATGATGTCATTCAATGGCATTCCGCGCTCGATAACGATCAAGGCGCCCACCTTCCCCTTTGACATGCTCATACAAGAGAGGACGATCGGAATGATCGTATCCTTGTCTTCCTCGGCGTCCTTGGATGCAGAGGAGAAGAAACGGACCACGGTCTTGAAGCGCTGATGGGCTCCGAGCGTGTAGAGGAACTGGCGGATCTCCTCCTGAAAGAGTATGATGATGGCCAGCACACCGACGCTCACCAACTTGTCCAAAATAGATCCGAGCAACTTCATCTCTAACACTTGGCTCACGAAAAGCCACACGAGGATGAACACGAGGATGCCTATAAAGATGTTGATGCTGCGCGACTCCTTCATCACCCGATAGATGTAGTAAAGCATCAGGGCGACTAAGAAGATGTCGATGAAATCTTTTATGCCAAAATCGAAGAACATACGGTATCAGATGGAGGGTGACAACTGGCTTGTGATGGTGACAGCTTCGACGGCTGCCCTGACGTCATGGACACGCAGGATGGATGCCCCGCGGAGCAGGGCGATCGTGTTCAGCACCGTCGTACCATTGAGGGCTTCGTCGGGCGTGATATGCAAGATCTGATGGATCATGCGCTTCCGGGAGATCCCTACAAGGATCGGAAGCTCCAGAACCTGCAGTCGGTCCATCCCAGCGAGCAGCTGATAGTTCTCTGCCATCGTCTTTCCGAACCCGAATCCCGGGTCCAGAATGATGTCATTCAGCCCAAGTTCGCGGAGCTGTTGCGTCTTCCGGACGAAGCTGATGATCATGTCGTGCATGTTCGACTGTAATGACATCAGGACATAAGGCACCTGCGCCTCTGCGACAAACTTGAACATCCCAGGGTCTTCGCCTTCACTGACATCGTTGATGATGTCGGCTCCGAACTCCCCGACAGCCATACGGGCCACGTCTGTGCGGAAAGTGTCGATGGAAAGGATGGCTTCCGGATGGCGCGCACGGATGATCCGGAGGGCATTGCGCATCCGGCTCATCTCCTCTGCTGCCGAGACCGGCTCGCCTCCAGGACGCGTGGAGCAGGCTCCCACATCAATGATGGCACCACCTTCGGCTATGATCTGATCAGCCCTGCGGGCTATCTCGTCTTCGCTTTGCACACGGCTGCCCGTATAAAAAGAGTCGGGCGTGGCATTCAGGATGCCCATCACGACCGGCGGCTGCATGCGAAACAGCTGCCCCTTGATATTCAGTGTATAGTCAATCATAGTGGTGCAAAAATACAAAAAAATATCCATTCGGTCCGCTTCGGTAATCAATCTTTTGTTATCTTTGCAAAAATTATACGAACAAAATGGGTATTTCTGAACTCTACAATCTTTATCTCCAGCACCCTGTCATCACCACCGACAGCCGCAACTGTCCCGAAGGGAGCATCTTCTTTGCCCTGAAGGGCGAGTCGTTCGACGGCAACGCTTTCGCCGGAGCGGCCTTGGAAAAGGGCTGTGCCTACGCCGTGATCGACGAAAAAGAATATGCCCGCGAAGGCGATCCCCGCTTCATCCTCACCGAGAATGTGCTGACGACTTTCAAGGAACTGGCCCGCGAGCATCGCAGACACTATGACATCCCGGTCATCGGCATCACCGGGACCAACGGAAAGACCACGACCAAGGAACTCGTTTCGGCCGTACTGAGCGAGCGGTATCACGTGATGCACACGGAAGGAAACTTCAACAACGACGTCGGAGTGCCCAAGACGCTCTTTCGGATGGATCGTTCGCACGACGTGGCAGTCATTGAGATGGGCGCAAGTCATCCCGGCGACATCCGCAAACTGGTCGAATACGCCGAGCCTACCTGTGGTCTGATCACCAATGTAGGGCGTGCTCACCTGCAGGGATTCGGCTCCTTTGAAGGCGTGATGCAGACCAAGGGAGAACTGTACGACTATCTCAAGGCCCACGAAGCACTCGTCTTCCTCAACGGGAGCAATCCTTATCTGACATCAATGGCGCAGGACCGTAACCTGCAGCGCATCGTCAGCTACGGGCAGACCGATGATGTCAACTTCTCGGGTGAAGTCATTGGCAACGACCCATACGTGAGATTTCGCTGGCGCGAGCTGAATGGCGAATGGAGGGAGGTGCAGACACAGCTCGTCGGAGCTTACAACATCGACAACCTCATGGCTGCAGTGGCCGTTGGGAAACACTTCCTCGTCAGCGATGAAGAGATTCGCCACGCGCTTGAGAACTATACACCGAGCAACAGTCGGTCACAACTTGTAGAAACCGGAAAGAACAAGCTGATCGTGGATACCTATAATGCCAATCCGACAAGCATGGCTGCAGCGCTCGACAATTTCATCGGCATGCAGGTCGACATGCCCAAGATGGCGATCTTGGGCGACATGCGCGAACTTGGCGAACAGAGCGCGGAGGAACACCAGAAGATTGTCGACGGGCTGAAAGACATCCCGGAAGTGTGGCTCGTAGGGGAGGAATTCGGGCGTACCCGATGTGATTTTCGCAAATTCAAGGATGTTGGCGCCGTCAAGGAAGCCATCCGCAGCGAGTGCCCCGAAGGCCGTTACATCCTCATTAAGGGCAGCAACGGCATCCGTCTCTTTGAGCTCCCCGAGCTGCTCTGACACACGCAGGGGGCTTTGGAGCAAGTACGTTTCTATCCTATCACGAAAGAGAACGTCTGACTGACTTTTCTCCGGACACTTAACCTAACAATCTTTTCATGCCATGCTGTTGAAAGAACTGTTCTACTTTCGTAAGTCCGACCGCTCCGTGCTGATCGTTCTCTGCATGACGGCATTGATAGCCATCCTACTCATCTTAGGTTTCGGAGGCGGGATGAACACCACGACGTTGACGGCAGAAGACAGCATCCGACTGTCAGAAACATCGTACAGCCAACATGAATACAGCACGCAGGAGCCTTATGGACAACTGTCTGCCCGGCAGGCCGAGCGTTTCCCTTTCGACCCGAACACAGCCGACAGCACCCAGCTGCTGCGACTCGGACTGCAACCATGGCAGGTCCGCAACATCTATAAATATCGCGCGAAGGGTGGAGTTTACCGTCAGCCGTCCGACTTTGCACGTCTTTACGGCCTGACACGCAAGCAATACCGTGAGCTGGAACCGCTGATCCGTATCAGCGACGAGTATCTGCCGGCGGCTTCATTGGTTTCCGAACGAACGGCCGCCGTGCGCGACACGCTTCGCTATACGGCCAAAATCGGTCCGACGGAGCATGTCGACTTGAACCGCGCAGACACCACGCTGCTGAAGCGCGTACCAGGAATCGGCAGTTATTTTGCACGTTCCATCGTCCGCTATCGCGACCGCTTAGGAGGTTTCTACAGCGTAGAACAGTTGCGGGAGATCGAAGATTTCCCCGTCGCGGCATTATCCTTCTTCACCCTCGGCAATGCACAACTTCGCAAACTCGATCTCAATCGCCTCACGCTCAACCAGCTGAAGCAGCACCCCTACATCAATTTTTATATGGCGCGCGACATCATTGACTATCGCAGACTGAAGGGCCCGCTGCACAGTCTAAATGACCTGCACCTGCTGCGCGACTTTCCTCCCGACGTGATACGACGGTTAGAGCCCTACGTGACTTTCTCTGAAAAAGAAGCGAAATAAAAAAGCGGGATTTACACAAGACTGATGCGTGGTACCTCTTGGAGTTGAACCAAGGACACATGGATTTTCAGTCCATTGCTCTACCACCTGAGCTAAGGTACC
>ONHE01000110.1 GCA_900317545.1 uncultured Prevotella sp.
TAAGTTCCTTCAGGACTGTACGATGGACGAGATGATTGGGCATTGCGCCCAATTTGTTGACGAGGTCAATAGGCAGATGCCAAAGCCTATGACCAAGGAGGAGTACAAGCAGATGATGCAAGAATTCTTCCCAATGCTGAAGCGATGGAGAAAATGAATCCTATATCTCTCCGACTCCTTAACCGGCAACTGATTGCCCCTCAGTTTTGTAATCTGGCAGAGTTGGTCAGCCACATGGGCAACATGCAGGCCCAGGAATACCGACTGATGCGGTGGGCGTTAGAAATGAGGACAAAGAAGCCTTCGCATAAAGTCTTTAAGGAGGCTTTCGATAGCGGACGGATTATTCGCCTGCATCTGATGTGAGGTACATGGTAGCTGGTGGCAGCCAAGGACTACTGGCATTTCATTTTGCTCTGCGCCTCCAAGGCCATTGCTGTCACTAAAGGACGGATGAGTAGCAACAAGATTTCTATTTCTGACGAAGAACTCTATAGAGTTCGTGACATCTTGTACCAAATAGCTACCAATAAGGGAAGTGCAACGAAAGTGGACTTTATTAAGGCTTTGGTGAATAACAATATGCAGATGGATGACCATCGCCTGTCATACCATATCCGCATGGCTGAGTTTTCAGGCATCCTTTGTAGTGGTGACCTGCTTCCCGATAAAGCCACCTATGCCCTCACGGCCAACAAGGTGAAGCCCCAGGGAATGTTTGACAGAGAGGAAGCCTTGGTGCGTTTTACCCGCAAATATTTTCAGAGCCATCAGCCTGCCACGTTAGAAGATTTTGTGTGGTGGTCGGGTCTGAATATCAATGACTGCCGCAAGGGTATTGCGCTCTTAGGCGACACCATCCACAAGGAAACGTGGAAAGGCAGAGATTTCTAACTCACAGATAACTTTCTCACACGAGGTTTTAGGTCTGGCAAGCTACTCTTTATTCCACCATACGACGAATACCTTATAGGCTATAAGTCTCGCGACATCGTGCTGACATCGGAACACCGACATCGTGCCCACAACAACAGCAGCATCTTCCAGCCCATCATCGCCTATGATGGCATCATCTGCGGCAATTGGTCTCCCTTCAAGAATGACTGTCAAGTGGATTTCTTTAAGGAAGGATATAGTACGGAGGAAGCTCTGGAGAATTGGCAGAAGTACATAAGATATTTAAAGAAATAATGATGGAATCAGAAAGACTGCTTTTACGTCCCTGGCAGGAGAGTGATGTTGAGACGCTGCTTAAATATGCTGGTGACTCCGAAGTAGGGCCTCGTGCTGGTTGGCCACCACATAAGTCGGTGGAGGAAAGTCGAGAGATTATCCGAACCGACTTCAGTTCTAAGAGAATGTGGGAGGTAATATGGAAAGAGACTAAAGAGGCCATTGGCTGTGTGGGCTACCTCCCAGCATCTTCATCGAATCTGAAGATTGCTGAAGATCATGCGGAGGTCGGGTATTGGATAGCCCGACCGTATTGGGGTAAAGGCATCTGTACGGAAGCACTTCAGATGGTCATCGACTATTGTTTCGACGAAAAGGGCTTCACAACGCTTTGGGGTGACTATTTCCCTTCAAACCCTGCGTCTGGTCGCGTGGATGGAAAAAAGCGGATCTGTGGATACCGGCGAGGAAACGCTCTGTCCCAATCTGGAAATCGGCTCAGATTGTCCTGTAAGAGTTATGAAACTGATAAAAAGTAATAGTGTGGAGTGATGATACCAATAGATAAATAATATGAAGAGAAAAATAAGCCCCCAGGAGAGCAACCGTGCAGAATCATTCACGATGTGGATGTCATCGCCCATGCGACGGGGGAGCGATGCACCTTTCTATTGGAAGAAATGAGCCCGATTTTTGGTCCATCTGATTATCTTACAACCTCTGTTGTGGATATTGACCGACGGGGCTTTCGAATGACAAGCAGTTGTCAGCCATAGGAGAATGAAGAGAGGTTGCGGAATTCTCTGACTTACAAATAGAAAGTATTGCAATGATATTGAATAAGACTGGATATAGGGCAGCAAACGAGTTAACGTTTGGATGATACGCCTTCTTTGGTAATCAAAGACAAAGACGGTATCAAAGACTTTCGTCATCCGGTCTCTCCGGTCTTCTGACTTTCAGCGTGTGCTTACCTTTGTTCAGCCAGCGCGCTTTCCGTTCTTCGTATTCTTCTTTTCTTCTTTCCAAATAGTTGTCAGCCATCATTCAAATTTTGAATAGATCACACTCATTTTGATCGGTTGATAGGGGTTCTGACTCCCACCCACTAATTTGGTGCTTGTAAGTGACATGTCATGCACCACCCGAGTCAAGATGGTCTGATTGTTGCTGGTGGTATAAGTAGAGAGCGTAACAGGTATGATGACTACTTTGTTCCAGTCTGGTGTGTTGCGATCAAGCCCCTTCATGTAGTTGATCAGACCTGATATGTTGTTGAAAGTGTACGTGTTGTCCGACGCATAGCTCGCTAAAAACGAAGTTTTGTAATCAGCGACCTTGCTGCTCTCGAAGAATGAATATAGTTGTGACTTCGGTATCATCAGCAGATTCTGCGGCACTTTCAGTACATAGTCACTCACTGTGGAGTTGTTGATACACGTCAGCGTAATCTTAGCTGTGTTGATGGAATCGTGCTGATGATCCTTCATGATCTCGTCAACAGGCAGTGTCATCTCCGTGAAAAGGCCGGCAGGTGTTTTCAGATAGGTACACGTCTGATCTGCTGCCAACTTTTGGATGGTTTTCGAATCGTTTGTGATTGTAGTTGTCTGAAGCACTTCCTCTGTTCCGGGGAATGAGGACGTACCGGTTACGGTCTTTCCATTGCTGACGTATCTGAAATAGATATTCAACTGACTGAGCCCGATATAGATCATCGAACCTAATCCGCCTTGGTTCTTGATATAGAATCCGGGAACGACCTTGTTGATGAATGTCAGCGAGTTCTTGAAGTTGGCGGGATCCTTGTAGTACATGTTCATGACGTAAGACCCGAAGTTCTTGTAGACCGTACCATCCTTGGCAGTGTAAGGCTCGTTGAGTAAGATGCGGATATTAGATGTATATCCGGAACTGTTTCGGATACTGTCGCTGACATTGAGATCGCTGATGGAGTAGGTCTTGGTAGCTTTCAGACCGTTGATACGGATGTAGCCGTTGGCGACGGGATCAAAGTTGGAATAGTAGCTCCTATCTTCCGTCATGGGGTGATCCATCTCATAGGCCGTCAGCCGCATAGGAGTCAGTGAGTCGCCATAGAAGTCAGAGCGATAAAGGCGTATTTCGCACGAATCGGCAATGATCATTCCGTTTTCTTTACTGGCGATACTGTCAGCTTTCGGAAAAAAATAGTTCTCTGGCGAGTAGAATTGGACCATGTAATCGCCTGTGATATAGGCTCCTGTCTCCGGGTCGCGGATTTTGCCCAGATAGCCTATTGTGTTGCGGGAAAGAACGGAGTCTGCAATGATCGAACGAGTCGAGACAGTAAAAGTATCTGTGCTCACCTGAAGGTGATCCATATTGTCGATCAGTCCGATACCAATATCATTTGTCGTTTCGTCGCAGGAAGTGAATGCAACGGATGCAAGGAGAATTCCTACCAAACATTTATAGTTCATAATCTTTTAGGAATACGTTAACGTTTATGCTAACTGTATGATGTGCTTGAAGAACTGAGTGTAGTCACCGATGTTGTCTTCTCCCGGATAGCCCAGGATCGGCAACTTTTGGGCTTGGGCATAACTGACGAGCTCCTGGTTGACCTCATCGCTGGCCTCCACAATTGCATCACTGTAATCGATGGCCATTTTTCCTAACTCAAGGAAATTAAACTTCTCGTCATACGAATTAAGTAGTTCGGATTTGGCTTCCCGGAATTCTATGCAACGCTTGAAGTTCTTTCCCAAATCTGTCTTCAGCTGCTTCTGAAAGAGGGATGTCACCACTTTAGCGTTCGCAAACGAAGGCTCGTCGTGGTAAGCGGTCTTGACATAGAGGGGAATCACTGCGGCCATCCATCCCTGACACACGATGAGGTCAGGCGTCCATCGCAGTTTCTTGACCGTTTCCAATACGCCTCGTGCAAAGAAGATGGCTCTCTCGCCGTTGTCCGGATATTCCTCGCCGCTCTCGTCTTCGGTCATTGCCTGACGCTTCATGAAATAGTCGTCGTTGTCAATGAAGTAAACCTGAAGGCGGGAAGTGGGTATGGAGGCCACCTTAATAATCAGCGGGTGATCTGTATCATCAATTATGAGATTCATTCCTGAGAGCCGGATCACTTCGTGCAGTTGTCCGCGGCGCTCGTTGATGTTGCCCCATTTTGGCATGAATGTACGGATTTCGCATCCGTCTTCTTGTGCCTTCTGCGGCAAGTCGCGGCCCATCAGAGACATTGCTGATTCCGGAACGTAAGGCGTAATCTCTTGGTTGATGAATAATATTTTCTCTGCCATTGCTATATAATTTTGGATCGTATCTGGCATCTGGCTGCCACGGGCTTGTCAGCTGCCGTTGGCGTAGATGGCTACATACAACATGCTATTGTGCAAAGTTACAAAAAATAAATGAGAAAACGTCCCCTTTTGCTTGTTTTAAGACAAAAGCGGACGTTTATTATTATTTTTTAGTAGTACCCTGGCTGTTACTCAATGACTGCGAGCGGTGTGTCCTCCAGCACGCTCTCGCCTGTCTTGACCAGCACGGCCTTGATGACACCGTCGTGTTCGGCCTCTATGTTATTGGCCATCTTCATGGCTTCCAGCACGACAATGGTATCTCCGGCTTTCACCTGATCGCCTACGGCTACTTTCACGTCCGTGATTACACCCGGCAGGGGAGCCTTCAGTGCGTTGTTCGTATTGACGCCGGCACTGCTTGTCACCTGATTGTCTTCGTTGGCGGAAGGAGCTTCCGGTTTGCCGAGGATGACCTTTTTCTTCTCGGGCTCTGCTTCTTTCTCCAGTCCGACTTTATAGGCTTCGCCATTAACTTTGATGTCAGCCGTCAAGCTTTCAGGGTTGATATCGCATATTTCGACCTGATATTCCTTGCCGTCGATTGTATATTTAAACTGTTTCATCTCAACTGTGGTTTTAACGTAAATGATAGGAATTTAGCATTCCACATGGTTTGCTTGGCTTCGATGGCGATCATTCCCGGTTCTTTGTCATGAATGTTGTTGCCCTCGTATTCATAAAGGGCCATGGCTATGGCCGCATATACATTTTTGTCCATGATCTGATCTCCTTACATAGGTATACATCCGTGCTTTTTGGCCGGCAGGTTCTGACGCTTGGTAGCAAGCTGCGCCAAGCCGCGGCAGATGCGGAAACGTGTGTTACGTGGTTCGATCACGTCATCGATGTAGCCGAACTGGGCAGCCTGATAGGGTGTGGCGAAAGTGTCATTGTATTCCTCCTCCTTGGCTGCCAAGAATGCGCCTACGTCCTCGCCGGCTTCTTTCTTTTCTTTGGCCTCCTTTGCACAGAGCACAGCAACGGCTCCTGACGCGCCCATGACGGCAATTTCGGCTGTGGGCCATGCGAAGTTCAGATCTGCGCGCAACTGCTTGCAGCCCATCACGATGTGGCTTCCGCCATAGCTCTTGCGCAGGGTAACGGTGATCTTAGGCACCGTAGCCTCGCCGTAGGCGTAGAGTAACTGTGCACCATGAAGGATGACAGCGTTGTATTCCTGACCTGTTCCGGGAAGGAATCCTGGAACGTCTACGAGACTGACAATCGGAATGTTGAAGGCGTCGCAGAAGCGGACGAAACGGGCGCCCTTGCGTGATGCGTTCACATCCAATACTCCCGCGTAGGCAGACGGCTGGTTAGCGACGATGCCGACGCTCTGTCCGTTGAAGCGTGCAAATCCGATGATGATGTTCTTGGCGAACTTGGGCTGGACCTCAAAAAACTCACCATTGTCCGTGATGGCCGTGATCACCTTGTACATGTCATAGGCTTTGTTGGGATCATCCGGTAGGATTTCGTTGAGCAGATCCTCTTTGCGGTCGATCGGGTCCGTGCATTCCGTGCGCGGAGCTTCCTCCATATTGTTGGATGGGAGATAGCTCAGCAGCTGCTTGATCATGGCCATGGCTTCCTCTTCGGTCTTGGCCGTGAAACTGGTCACACCGCTCTTGCTGGCATGAACGCTTGCGCCACCAAGATGCTCGGAGTCAATATCTTCACCCGTAACGGTCTTTACGACCTTTGGACCTGTAAGGAACATATAACTGGTGCCCTCGGTCATGAGGATGAAGTCTGTCAAGGCCGGCGAATAGACGGCTCCGCCGGCACACGGGCCCATGATGGCCGAAATCTGCGGAACGACACCGCTGGCCAATATGTTGCGCTCAAAGATCTCGCCATAGCCTGCGAGTGCCGAGATGCCTTCCTGGATGCGGGCGCCGCCCGAGTCGTTCATGCAGATGACCGGTGCGCCGTTCTGCATGGCCATGTCCATGATCTTGCAGATCTTCTGAGCCATGGTCTCTGAGAGCGAACCGCCGTTTACTGTGAAGTCCTGTGCATAGACGTAGACCAACCGGCCGTCAATGGTTCCGGAACCTGCTACAACGCCGTCACCGAGATATTGTTTCTTTTCCATTCCGAAGTTGTGGCAGCGGTGGAGCTTGAACATATCATATTCCTCAAAGCTTCCGGTGTCAACCAGCATGTCGATGCGCTCACGGGCCGTATATTTACCGCGCGCATGCTGCTTTTCTATGGCTTTTTCGCCACCACCGAGACGAGCCTGCTCGCGTTTTGCGATCAGCTCCTTGATTTTCTCTACTTGTTTGCTCATACTTATATTATATGCTTGATTTCTTTAAATCTTTGCAAAGATACGAAAAAAGGGATAAAGTAAGAAAGTTTTTTTTCAAATTTCTTTCTTTGCGTCCTCCTCGGGCGATCCAATGATATTCATCCGAGACCTCCGCAGATACCATACGCAAAGCCGTTTTCCAGTCTCCCTTTTACGAGAAGGAATGTGAAGCCGAAAGGGCAGCTATGGAGTGGTCTGCGCAGAGCATAGCTTTCGGCGGCCGAAAGGATAGCTATAGGGCACCCGGATGATAGCTTTTGACGGCCAAAAGCATAGCTCTTGGCCGGGCAAAGAAGCAAGGCTGGTAAGTCTATGTATATCAGAGTTTTAAGAAAAGTCAAAAAAGCAGCCTTCCTGCATGGGGGGCATTGGGTCAGAGATGATGCGCAACGAAACAAGAGAGCCTAACAGCGACTCGCAAAAGTCGTGGGGCATTGGGTCAGAGATGATGCGCAACCGGTCGGTGACGGAGGGGATTGTCGGCCCTCGATAAGTCGTGTGCCGCTCAGCGGATGATCTGTAGGAGTTCTGAAAGATCAGCGATGATGAAGTCGGGGTGGGCTTCTCTCAATTGCGCTCTTGTAGCGTTGCCGTAGGTGACAGCGCAAGTCCTTGCACCGGCTCCGGCACCCATGAGGATGTCGACCGGCATATCGCCTACGACGAGCGTGTGTTCAGCCTTGATGCTCATGTGTTCAAGGGTCTTCAGGACGGGTTCTGGATCGGGCTTGGCATGCAGGACGTCATCTGCGCCGAGCACGAATGAAATATATTTGGACAGGTTGAGCTGGTCGACAAAGTCCTGCAGCGAAGCGTTGGAGCGAGAAGAGGCGATGGTGAGGGCAATGTCTTGGCGATGCAGCAAGTCAAGTGTTTCTATCACCCGGGGGAAAGGTTGCGGCGACAGGGCTTCCTTGGTCTGATTGAAGATCTTCCGATAGGATTCGACACAGAGGCCGAGGGCTTCGGCCGAAAGGGCAGGGTAGAGCTTCTCAAAGGCCGTGCGCAACGGCAATCCGATCGTTGCGGCACAGTCGGATTCATTCTTCACGTCCAAGTGCAGTTGCTTCATCATGGCCTGCATGGTCTGTATGATGGTTGCGCGTGTGTCTGCCAAAGTACCGTCAAAATCAAAGACGATCAGTTGGATGTTCATGGTGTCTGTTGGTGCTTGTTCTTCTTGTTTTTTCTCTTTAGTTTTTTTCCCTTTGCTTTGCCGTCATTTTGCCTGTCGGGAGCCATCGTCTTGCCCGTTGGGACAGCCTTTTTAGGCTTCAGACCGAAAAGGTCACGCAAGCCGTTGAAATCCTTCTTGATGATCAATCCCAGTCCCTGAGTCGTCAGACTGTTACGGGTGAAGTAGCGGTCATTGGTCTGGTTGTAGACCTTGATGGCGAAGTTTCCGTTCGGAGTGAGCAGATAACGGATGTCGAAATCACCGATAAAACTGGTTGTTGCGTTGGGGTTGTCACGGTAACCGAACTGCCCGTTGATCAGCAGACGGTTGTTCAGAAGTCGTCCATTGAGCAGTCCTTCGTATTCGGCATTGTTCCATCCCTCGTCACCGGTAGAGATGTTGGCCCCGATGTTCCATGCCGGGTTCTTGGTGATGGAGCTCAAAACGCTGTTGAGTTGCTGGCTGACCGTTCCGCTCAGCAGGCTCTGCATGGCGAGTGACGTGTTGTTCTGTGACGATTCAAAGCCGGCATTGTTGTTCCCTTGTGAATAAAAACGGCCGATGGCCAACAGGTAGATCACCTGCTGATTCATCTCCTCCTCCGAGTTGATCAGACTGTAGATCATCTGTTTGGCATCTGTGCCTAAGGTCGGAAGGTCAAGGCTGAAATCCACTTTGGGCGCATTGGGCGATCCGGAGATATTCATCAGGCAGTTGACCGGAATGTTGCTGTTGGCGAAAGAGTGCCCCAAGTGGAGATCGGAGAGGCTGACACCATTGACCATATACTGTGCCTTGAGATTGAGTGTGGCGTCATAGGGATTCCCTCCAAATGAAATCGTACCGCCTTGGGCAAACTGGAAGTCTTTCTTGATGGCGTTCTGAATGGAGAGTTTGTAGATGCCATGATCAACGACATAATTGCCGAACATGTCGAAACTGCCTTTGTTGAAATAGGTTGCGCGGATGACTCCGTCACCGTTCAGCGAAATATAGTCACCGCTCTGTTCGTCCATGACTAAGTCTAATGTCAGGTCTTGTGTGCAGTGAATCAGAAAATTGAGCCGGATGTCCGTCGGAATGTCTGCTCCGGGTAATTTCCGCAGGCTCGGCAACGCACCTGCCTCGTGCCACGGATGGGCCGTGTCGAGATTGATTGAGTCACGGTCGCGCCAGTTGACGAACAGGTTGTTGGTGATGGCATCAGGACTTGAGGCATTGTAAACGAATCGTGTGTTACGCTCCGGACGTGCATCCACGTCAATCATGACCTCTCCGCTTCTTCCCTTGATGTCGCATCTGCCGGTTGCAAATACGGTTCCATAAAAAGTGTTATCGCCGAAGTCCTTGAAATTGTATGACAACAAGTTATGAGCATTGATGCCAATGTCGTAGCTCAGGTTTTTTAGATTCTGATGATGGATGGCGCCTTCGAGGATTCCGATATTGTTGTAGGGGTCATAGATCGTATCCCTGTTGAAGACAATTTCGTTGGGAATGAAGCGGACGGTATCATTTCGCAGCGTGTAGGCAGTGTTGAGACTGCTGATCTCTAACGTGCCGTTTGCTACGATCATTCCGGTCAGGTTCATGTTCTTCAGCGGTCCTGAGAGCCGCAGTTCCCCATCTCCTCGTGCATGCACATTTTGCATAAAACTGCTGCAGAAGCCTTCGACCATCTCCAGACGGGTTTGTCGGGCCTTGAAGACAAGGTCTATGTTGCCGTGTTGGGGGGACACATACCCGGAGATGAGTGTCTCTCCCGGATCATCTTTGGCTACGGCATCAATGTCGATGCGGCCCTCTTCGTTGTTCAGATTCACATTCGCTAAAAGCGTCCCCATGTGTCCGTTCTCGAACTTGAACTGATTGACGGTCAGCGTGGCCTTGGCTTCCGGCTTTCGGAATGCACCGGCGATGAACGCTTTGCCAGAGATTGCACCGTCGAAATCCACAGGGTGAAAGTCGAGCAGATTCTGCAGGTAGGCCACGTCAATATCGTTCAGGTCTACGAAAA
>ONHE01000115.1 GCA_900317545.1 uncultured Prevotella sp.
AAGAACGAGTTTGCCGCTCTCATCGACAACAAAGGCAACACCTTGGTTGACGGCAGGGCCGTCATCCCGCACGACGGTGTCTACATGGTCTACGTAGATCTGAGCACACGGGCCTTCCATCTGCTGGACGCGGAGGTTTATGCCTACGGTACGGCAGCCAATGATAACGGCAACAAGCATCTCACTCCCTTCACGCTGAATGCCGACAAGAAGTCTATGAGTCTGACTTTACCGGCTGACGGACGCCTACGTATCGATCCGGCCTCGTCGGCACTGACATCCTCTGGAGCATGGAAGCGCGAACTCTACTTCGAACCGGAAGGCGGACAAATCAAGCTGAGAGCAGTGGGTGAACCAGAGCCTAACCAAAAATATATCTGGAAAGCAGGAACAAAGATCACCCTTAACTTTGAAACTATGCAGGCTACGGTTGAACAACCGTAGTCCCTGCAGCACGGCATCAACGAAAAGCGCCGCCCTTCAAGCTCACTCACTATCATTCACCCAACAACCTGTCAACTACATTTCATGAAGATGAATGCCAATCTTTTCGCGATAGCACTTGCCGCAGCCATGTCATGCAACATGCAGACTGTCTCGGCAGACACCTCGTTTCCTCAAAAGCAAAAAATCTCGAAGCAAGCCAAGAAGCCCAAAACGACTGTAGATGAAGCTGTCTTCATCCAGTCGCTGATGGACAAAATGACGCTCCGGGAAAAGATCGGACAGCTGTCGCAATACGTAGGACGCGACCTGCTGACCGGTCCTAAGAGCGAGACACTCTCTGACTCGCTGCTGCAGGAAGGAATGATCGGATCGGTGCTCAACATCGCCGGGGTGAAGCCATTGCGTGCCTTGCAGGAACGCAACATGAAAGCCTCCAGACTGAAGATTCCCATCCTCTTCGCGTTTGACATCATTCATGGCTACAAGACCATCTTTCCCACCCCGCTCGCAGAATCATGTTCATGGGACTTGGAACTGATGTACAGCACGGCGAAAGCTGCGGCCATGGAGGCTTCTGCGGCCGGTATCCACTGGACGTTTGCCCCTATGGTTGACATCGCACGTGACCCACGGTGGGGACGCATCGTGGAAGGAGCGGGCGAAGACACTTTCTTAGGCTGCAAGATTGCAGAGGCCCGCGTGAAGGGATTTCAGTGGAATCTCTGGCAACCCGACGCATTGATGGCTTGCGCCAAGCACTTCGCCGCCTATGGAGCTCCGCAGGCGGGACGCGACTATGCACCGGTGGACATGTCGATGTCAACGTTGGCCGAGACCTATCTGCCTCCCTATAAGGCCTGCGTCGATGCAGGCGTGCAGACGTTCATGTCGGCTTTCAACGACATCAACGGCATCCCGGCAACGGGGAGCAAGTGGTTGCTGACGGATCTCCTGCGTGACAGATGGGGCTTCAAGGGCTTCGTGGTGAGCGACTGGAACGCTGTGGCGCAGCTTAAGACGCAAGGCGTGGCCTCCGATGATGCCGGCGCGGCGGTGATGGCGCTCAATGCCGGATTGGATATGGACATGACCGACGGTCTGTTCAATGCCCACATTGCCCGCGCCGTGGAGCAAGGGAAGGTCAGCATGGCTGTCATTGACGCCTCTGTGAAGCGCATCCTGACTGCCAAGTTCCGGCTGGGGCTCTTTGAGGACCCGTACCGTTTCCTCGACGAGAAACGCGAACAGACCACCGTCAAAAGCCCGGAACTGATGG
The DNA here is from genome assembly GCA_900317545.1 of uncultured Prevotella sp. Taxonomy (GTDB): domain Bacteria; phylum Bacteroidota; class Bacteroidia; order Bacteroidales; family Bacteroidaceae; genus Prevotella. Next base: position 1,724 of record ONHE01000115.1, read on the forward strand.
AGCTGGCACGCGATGCAGCCCGCAAGTCGATGGTCCTGCTCAAGAATGAGGGCGACGTCCTGCCCCTGTCCAAGTCAGTCAGGAGGATCGCACTCATAGGCCCTTTGGCCAACGACCAGAACGAGCTGATGGGATCATGGAAGGCAAGAGGCGAGGCAGAAGACGTGGTCACCGTGCTGCAAGGACTCAAAAACAAGCTGGGCAATTCAGCCACGATCACTTATGCCCGGGGCTGCGACTGGAGCAAACCTGACAAGGCGGGCTTTGCCGAGGCTGTCAAGGCTGCCGGAGAAGCCGACGTGGTGATCTCCGTCATGGGCGAGAAAGCACTGTTCAGCGGCGAATCGAGAAGCAGGGCTTACCTCAACCTGCCGGGCGTGCAGGAAGAGCTGCTCGCCGCACTGAGGCAGACGGGCAAAAAAGTCATCACTGTGCTGATGAACGGCCGTCCGCTCGCCCTCCCGAAGGTCGTCGCCAGCTCTGACGCGATCCTCGAAGCCTGGTTCTTGGGGACCCAGTCGGGCAATGCGCTGGCCGATGTTCTCTTCGGCGACTACAACCCCTCAGGCAAGCTCACCACCTCGTTCCCCTATGCGGAAGGACAGATTCCAAACTACTATAACTACAAACGCTCGGGCCGACCGGGTGATATGGAGCGGAGTTCCACTGTCAGACACATCGATCTGAAGAACGCCAACCTCTTCCCCTTTGGTTTCGGCATGAGCTACACCCGTTATGACTATGCGCCGTTCAGCTGCAGTGATACCTTCGATGCCAATGGAAAGCTGCGGGTCTCGGTCCGTGTGACCAACAGCGGGAAGTATGACGGCGAAGAGACCGTTCAGGTCTACGTGGCCGACAAGGTGGCTTCGATGGTGAGGCCTGTCAAGGAACTCAAAGGCTTCAAGAAGGTTTTTATCCCGAAAGGCAAGACCGTGGAGGTTGAGATAGAGATTGATGCCAACGACCTGGGATTCTGGACCAACGAGATGAAGTATGTCGTCGAGCCGGGCGAATTCACCATCATGGTAGGCCCGGACAGCCAACGGCTGCAGAAAAAGAATGTCACGCTGGTCGATACCCATTTCCTCACTCTTGGAGCACACTGATTCAGAGTGCTCCAGATGATGGGAACAACAGAATTACTTTGATCCACAACTTATCATACTAATTACAAAAGAAGATTACGCTTATGAGAAAACTTTATCTGATCACTGTCCTTTGCTGGATATCTCTGGCCGTATTTGCCGCCATCGGCGACAAGATCTACCCGACCGACAACATGATCTATCAAGTGACATCAGACACGGAAGTACAGGTGGTCGGCTACACCAATGCCTTCGCTACGACTGATCTCGTGATCCCGCCATCCGTCGAGTCGGGAGGCACGAACTATGCTGTCACGGCGATCAGCGTGTTTATCAACAACACCACGATCCAGACCTTGCGGGTCCCGGGGACCGTCAAGGCACTTGCTACCAACTGGCAAGGCTTCAAGGGATGCACCAACCTGAGGTCGGTCATCTTTGAAAAGGGGTTTACCAAACTGGCCAAAGGAGCCTTCAACGGATGCAAGGCCCTGAAGAGGGTAACGCTTCCGGAAGGCGTAACTGAGATCCCTGTCTACACTTTTCAGAACTCGGGCTTGGAGACGATCACCTTTCCTTCTACGGTAGCCACTATCAACGGCAACGCCTTCGCAGGTTGTGCGGGACTGAGTGAAATTCGTTTTGACGGCAAGATGCCCCCCACTTTTATCAACAACTCGGACAGCAAGAAGTTTGATACGGTGACTCTCGTCGTACCGACCGGCACCAGTGCCGCCTTTGCGGCGGCCACCACCGCCAATCCCTTCAAGGAAATCCGAGAGGATGCGACATTGGGCATGGGTGATCAGACCAGCGAATGGGATCCGCTGAAGGACATCCGCAAGGAGGATTTCTGGGTATACATCGTCTTCGGACAATCAAACGCCGAGGGCTACGAAGCGTTGCCGACCGCGGAAGACAAGATCCCCAACCCGAACCTTTACAATCTCAGGGCCTACGACGACAATGATGCAGAGGATGGACTCGGCAACATCACCACCCCATGGGGCGAATGGGAGAACGTGTCGGAGCCCAATTGCCGCAAGACCAAATATCATCCCACCAAGATGGGATGGGTGAAAGCCTTCGGCGAAGAGATGCTCCGCCTGCATCCCGGCAAGAAGTTTGCCTTCGTCCACGTGGCTGTAGCGAGTGCTGCCATCAAGCTGTTTGACAAGGCACAATATGTCGCCTACTTAGCCGATGCGAATACGAGCAAATGGGTGAAATATAAGGCTGCCGGTGCCTATGGCGGCAATCCTTACCAGCGTATCATCGATGCTGCCAAAAAGGCGCAGCAGTTTGGCACCGTGAAGGGGATCCTCATGCACCAGGGGGAGGAAGACGGCGGACAGGCATACTGGCCGGGGACCGTCAAGAAAGTCTATCAGGACATGCTGACCGATCTGAGTCTGCAGGGATCAGAAGTGCCACTCATCATGGGTGAACCGACGGCCTACGTAGGTAACATCGCAAATCAGGTTGCCGTAACCACGCCGGGCAATGACGCCTACATCCCCAACAGCTATCTCGTCGAAGCGTCTGACCTGCCCTACAACACCCTCCATTTCACCCACGACGGGTACGTGAGCTTGGGCAAGCGCTATGCGCAGGTGGCTTCGGGTGACTACACGGCAACCTCCGTGGAGGAAATCCGTAACGGACTCACGACAGGCACAAACGGCCTTGACGTGAAACTATCACGGCATGGAAGCGCCATCCTCGCCTTAGAGGCATCGCAACCGCTGGTCGAGGTGAGCCTGCTCGCCGCCGACGGACGCCTGCTGAAACAGATAGCGCGGCTGCCTTTCATGACGCTGAAGATCAACATAGAACGCTGGAAGGAGAACCCGCTGCTCGTCAGATGCAAGGCTGCAAACGGCGCGCGAACGGTCATCAAGGTGGCCGGCAGGCACTGAGGGCGGCCGACGTCCGACTGAATGCCCTCAAAAGACATTCCCACCGAGGCTGCCGGTTGTGCAGGCAGGACCGTCTGTCACTGCCCGGCGGAAGATGAAGCAACGCTCTGCGTGCCTCACTGAAAATATTCCGCTCCACGAGACCGGCAGTCTCCGTTTTTATTTGTATATTTGTCCAGTCGTCACCGTGTACCGCCGACTTCGGGATGATCCACGGAACCGGACCACCCCGCCACGACGACCGCAGCCCGCAAAGGGGCTGTGAGATCCTGAAACGACAGATAAATCTCGGATGATGCACCGTCAGATCCATCATCCATAACTGACTCAAACGAATGAAAACACTGATTGTAACCATCCTGGCATCACTGATGCCGCTGATCGGCAGCCATGCCGCTACAGCCGATTTCAACAATGTCGTGCCCCTGCCACGAACCATCACGGCCGGCAAGGGAAAACCCTTCATGCTCACGGAGGGCACGCCCGTCTATGTCGCACCGGCCGACCGGGAGGCGCTCAGGGCCGAAGCCGGCTTCCTGCGTGAATATATCGGACAGCTGACAGGCATCGGCCTCACTGCCGCCGACAAGCTCGAGAAGCGCCGCCCGACCATCATTCTCGCTCTCAACCCGAAGATCCAGGGACGAGAAGCCTACGCGCTGACGGTCAGCGAGCACAGCATCACGATCGCCGGAAACACCGCTGCCGGTGTCTTCTACGGCATCCAGACGCTCCGGAAAGCTCTGCCCGTGACGGCCGGAGAGGCTTCGGTCACCATCCCCGCCACGACGATAAAGGACGCTCCGCGCTTCGGTTACCGCGGCATGATGCTCGACTGCGCCCGCCACTTCTTCCCGCTTCAGTTCGTGAAGCGCTTCATCGACATCTGCGCCCTGCACAACATGAACGTCTTCCACTGGCATCTCACCGACGATCAGGGATGGCGCATCGAGATCAAACGCTATCCGCGACTGACCGAGATTGGCGGTTTCCGCACCGGAACGGTCATCGGACGCAACTCCGATGTGGACGACGGGCAGCGCTACGGCGGCTTCTACACCCAGGACGAAGCCCGCGAAATCGTCGAATATGCACGCCAACGCCATATCACGGTCATCCCCGAGATCGACATGCCGGGCCATACGCTCTCCGTTCTGGCCACCTATCCCGATCTGGGATGCACCGGAGGCCCCTATGAAGTGAGCCACAAGTGGGGCGTGCTGTCGGATGTTCTCTGCCTCGGAAACGAGAAGATCTATCCCCTCGTCGAGGGTATCATCGACGAACTCTGCACAATCTTCCCCTCCGAATACATCCACATCGGCGGCGACGAATGTCCGACGGAGCGATGGGAGCAGTGCCCCAAGTGCAAGGCGCTCGCCCAGTCGAAAGGCATCGACGTGCACCGCCTCCAGCAACTCTTCACCAACCGCATCGAGAAATACATCAACGCCAAGGGCCGGAAGATCATCGGATGGGACGAGATCCTCAACGGCGAGATCAACAAGAGCGCCACCATCATGAGCTGGCGGGGCGTGGAGCCGGGCAGCAAGGCCGCAGCCTTAGGCCACGACGTCATCATGTCACCCACCTCGCACGCCTACTTCGACTACTATCAGACCAAGAACGTCAGGGAGGAACCCTACGCCATCGGCGGCTACCTGCCCACGGAGAAGGTCTATGAGCTCGATCCCGCACCCGCCACTTTCACCGAAGAGGCACGCAGCCACGTGCTCGGCGCGCAGGCCAACCTATGGGCCGAATATATCGCATGGCCCAACCACGTCGAATATATGATCATGCCGCGCATGGCAGCCATGGCCGAAGTGCAGTGGATGCCGGCCGGGCGGAAGCAATATGACCAGTTCCTGCTGCGCCTGAAGCATCTCACCACCATCTACGACCGGCTCGGCTACACCTACGGCAAGCACCTCTGGAAGCAGCAAAAATGACGCCCCACGGCAGACTCATACAACGAGCGCAAATCAGAGAGATATGAGATGCGCTGCGCAAAGGATACATCCGGGGCCTCCGGAGGTATCCTTTTCACGGCCCGGAGCTATGCTTTGGACGGCCCGGAGGATAGCTCCGTCAACGCCTTGACTGTCAATCGGTTACAACGGGAATACCGGCAGCCCGGCCGATCCGCCATCCCAAGGCCACCAAAAGGCGGAATTTCCGGAGCGGACAAGAATGCCGCAGACCTCCCGTCAGGTCGGCGGCGCTGACGGGCATGAGCCATGGCGCACATAGAAGGAGACGCTGTCAAGGGCTGAGATGACGGCTCCGGAGGGTGAAGATTTCGGTGACCGGCGACAGGGCCGTCCCGTCCGGACACGCTCGGTCAAGGCAGAAAACACGAGGCCGACATGCAAAATAATCGGCATCAGACTTTGAGGTCCGCTCAATTTGCATTATCTTTGCCCTTGAGAAGAAGCTGGAGCAGCCACGCAATGCATCCAGACCTTATCGGCCATGAACATGCGACCCCACACGAAAAATACGTCCGCACCCAGAGACACAATCTCCGCAGAGACGATCCGGCAACTCAACGAGGGCAGTCAGGCGGCCTTCGATGAGATTTATCATGCCTACTACGTCTACCTCTGCAGCATTGCGGTCTACTATGTGCATGACCATGACTCGGCCGCCGAGATCGTCAACGACGTCTTCCTCTCACTCTGGGAGCACCGCAGCGAGATCTTTCCGCCCGTGCTGGCTTATCTGCGCCGGTCCGTGCAGAATGCTGCCGTGAGCCATCTGCGCTCGCGTCTCTACCGCACGGGAACGCTCACGCTGACCGACGAGAAGCTCTGGGACTACGTGAGCGACACGGTGACAGCCTCGGACGACCCGCTTGCCATGCTCGCCGACGAGGATCTGCGCCATCGCGTCAGAGAGCAGGTGGAGCAATTGCCGCCCCGCTGCCGCAGCATCTTCAAGGCCTGCATGTATGAAGGGATGGACTACCGGGAGATAGCCGAGCGGGAAAGCCTCTCCGTATCGACCGTCCGCGTGCAGATGAAGATCGCCGTCGACAAGCTGCACGAACAGATGAAGATGCCGTTGTGGCTCATCGCACTGCTGCTCTACTAAAATTTTTTTTCAAAAAAGTTCGTTTTCGGTTAAACGCTTCTATGCCGTTTTGCGTATAGGCTCAATGTACGTCAACGGAAAACCATGAAAGAAGACGAACTGAAATTACGCATCAGCAACTATCTCAGCGGCAACAGCACACCGGAAGAAACGCGGGAGCTGCTCGCCATACTGTCACAAGACAGACAGGCTGACCGCCTCTACAGAGAGCTGTCGGCCACCTGGGCCGTGGCATCCGCACCGGCTTTTTCACGCAAAGAAGATGAAAACTTAGAGGTGCTCCATCAGAACATGGCGGTCCGGCGCACCTCCACGACACGCAGCATGCGCCGCTGGATAGCAGCCGCGGCCGTTGCGGGACTGCTGTTGGCCGGCGGCAACGTCTACTGGTGGAACCGCATCCATACGCTCAACGCTCAATACGCCAACGTGGAGACACCTTATATTATTAAGGCACCGGCCGACTCGCACACCGAAATCACCCTGCCCGACGGCACAAGGGTGACGCTCAACGCCGGCTCCGAAATCTCCTACCTCCGCAACTTCGGCACCGAAGACCGCACGGTGACACTCTCCGGCGAAGCTCTGTTTGACGTGGCCAAGAACCAGAAGAAGACGTTCTCGGTCCATGTCGATGAGCTCGATGTCAAGGTAGTAGGCACCAAGTTCAACATCTCGGGCTATGAAGACGATCCCGACGTCACCGTCTCGCTGCTCCGCGGACGCGTGGACCTGCAACTGAAAGACGGCTCCACCATGCCCTTACACCCCAACGAGCAGGCCCTCTACAACAAGAAGACCGGCCGGCTGCGCAAATATGACTTCGACGCCCTGCGCTCCTCGGCCTGGACAGACGGAGCAATGCACTTCGAAGACGCACCCTTCAGCACCATCGCCCATCAGATGGAACACCGCTTCGGCGTCCGCATCAACGTGACGAGCACCCGACTTCGGAAGCAAAGATTCAGCGGAAGCTTCAACAAGTCACAGAGCCTGAACGACATACTCCATGAAATCAACATCGAGGGACAATATCGATGGCAGAACGTCAACGGCGTCGTGACCATCAGTGACCGATAACACAGAAATCACAAATCGAATCAATAAAACCGAAAATTTTAAACCATCAAAATTTATGAGACTATTTTCCAAAAGACTTTCGATGTTCTTTTTGGGGCTGATCCTATGCGCGCAACTCTCTGCCCAGCAGCGCATCACCCTAAAAGAGAATAACGCAACCTTGAAATCAGTGATCGAAAAGGTTGAGCAGATGACCGGTTACACCTTCCTGCTGCGAGATGCCGATTCGGACAAACGCGTGACGGTCAACGTCAAGAACGGTTCTATCCAGCAGCTGATGTCCCAACTCCTCAAGGGAACCGACTACACCTATGAAATCAACGGCAAGCGCATCATCGTCTTCCGCCCGTCAAGCAACAAGCCGGCACAGGCCCAGCAGCCCAAAGGCAGCACCTTCCCGCTGAAAGGAGTGGTCAAAGACAGCAACGGCGAGCCGATCATCGGGGCTACCGTG
>ONHE01000117.1 GCA_900317545.1 uncultured Prevotella sp.
CCGTTCAGCTCTGCGTGGAGCCTCCCTTGCAGGCAGATCGCGATGATGTTCATATTGGGTTGGACGGCGTCAGGCAAACCCAAGAGCTTGACATTGTCTATCAACATCAGCTCATCATCCAAGTAATTAGATTCAGGAGCTATGCTGCCCGGCGCCATCGACAGCAGCTTCTCCGTCTCTGTCATTCCTTTTTCGTTTTCCATTCCTTATATAATATATAACCTCATGTCCTCTGCCAATCCGCCGAATATGCGTGACGACAGTCTGTATGATCGATTATTCGCTATCCGCATGCAAAATTAAACTTTTTATCCTAAACAAAATGCTCTTTATAGGAATAAAGATTATACTATCTGGAATATATTCTGTACGAAATCACTATTATTCCCTTTTAGAACATCAAACATGTTCTATATATACATAATTTTGCACCCAAAAAGAAATAAAGCAACATTTTTCGGTTACAACAGATAGCATATGAACACAAGACAAATCGTGATTACCATGGCTTCCACAGCCATGCTGATGACAGGATGTAGCAAAGAGAAACCGCAATCACCCAACATCGTGACCGTCCAGACGGCTGCTGTGAGTGCGACAGCCCATGCCGGCGACCAGAGCTATGCAGGCACCATCGAGGAGATGAGCGGCACTTCGCTGAGCTTTGCAGGGGCAGGTACCATCCGCCGGCTCGATGTCCGCGAGGGACAGAACATTGCTGCCGGACAGTTGATCGGCATCATCGACGCCCAGACAACTGCCAATGCCGTGGCCGTGGCACGTGCCACGACGCTCCAGGCTCGCGAAGTGCTCAATCAAGCCAATGATGCTCACGCCCGCATGAAGCTGCTCCACGACAACGGCTCGCTGCCTGAAATAAAGTGGGTAGAGGTTGAAACAAAGGTCGCACAAGCTAAGCAGATGCTCGCCTCGGCACAGGCGGCAGAGCTGATCGCACGAAAGGGGCTCGCCGACACGCGGCTCACGGCCCCTTTCAGCGGATATATCGCGCGTAAGAATGCCGATGTCGGTCAAAACGTGTTGCCCGGTCAGGAGGTCGTGAAGCTCGTCAACATCGACCGGGTGAAGGTCCGCATCAGCGTCCCGGAGGATGAGATCGCAGGCCTCCGTATCGGCCAGGAGGTCATGTTCCGCGTTTCATCTCTCGCCGGTGCTACCTTCCTCGGACAGATCAGTGAAAAAAGCGTCTCCTCAGATCCCATCTCCCGCTCCTACACTGTCTGGGCCACCGTGGCCAACAGCGGCCACCGTCTCCTGCCGGGCATGATCTGCGATGTTTATACTTCCGTCGGCCGGCAAGACCGGCATATCTTGCTCGCTGCCAATCTCGTGCAGATCGACGTTGACAACAAGCCTTTCATCTGGGTTGTAGAGAGAGGGATGGCACGCCGACGGAGCATTGTTCTGGGCGGGAATGTCGGTGAGAACGTCATCGTTAGCAGCGGTCTGACCGAAGGAGATGAGGTGATTGTAGCCGGTCAGCAAAAAGTCAGTGACGGGCAGAAGGTAGCTGTCGTCAAGTAACGGATCCGAAACGAAACAAGCAACATGGAAAAAAAGAAAAGAAGCATCGTAGAGGGAGCCATGCACCACCGCCACATCGTGATCCTCATTACGACGATCCTGGTCACTTTCGGCATGTTTTCACTCTACAAGATCAATAAGAACGAATTTCCCGACTTCACCGTCCGCCAGGGCGTGGTCGTTGCGGTCTATCCCGGGGCCTCCTCCGGCGACATCGAGGAACAGGTCACCAAACCCCTCGAAAACTATATCTTCACCTACAAGGAAGTCAAGAAGGGAAAGACGAAATCCTACAGTCGCAACGGGCTGAGCATCATTCAGATCGAACTGAACGACGACATCGACGGGGCCGACAAAGAGAACTTCTGGAGCCGTTTCAAGCTCGGCGTACAGCAGTTCAAGACTTTCTTGCCCGCCGGCGTTCTCGCCTTGCAGGTGCAGGACGACTTCGGCGACGCCTCCTCCCTGCTCATCACGATGGAAAGCCGCGACAAGACCTATCGCGAACTCAACGACTACATGGATGAGCTGAAGCAGCGTCTGCGCGACATCGAGAGCATCGGCCGCCTCAACGTCTATGGCATGCAGCAGGAACAGATCAGCATCACCGTCGACACCCGACGTCTCTCGCAGTATGGCATCAGCCAGAATCTCGTATCCGCCGCATTGATGTCCAAGGGCTTCAACACCACTGCCGGCACACAGAAAACCGAATCCTACGAGGCGCCGATCCACGTCGACCGGTCGCTCAACATGGTCAACGACGTCGAACAGATGGTCGTTTACTCCGCTCCTGACGGCACCGTGGTCCGCGTGAAGGACATCGCCACCGTCCGTCGCGAATACCTCAAGCCCTCGAGCATCGTGACCAACAACGGCAAGAAGTGCCTCGTCCTGAGCGTGGAGATCAAGAAGGGACGCAGCATCACCGACATGGGGACCGACATCAGGCAGGTACTCGAAGCCTTCCTGCCAACCCTACCCGAAGAGGTAAGCATGTTCACCATCACCGACCAGAGTCAGGTGGTCGGTGATTCGGTCATCGAATTTCTTCAGGAACTGCTCATAGCGGTCATCGCCGTCATCATTGTCGTACTCCTGCTCATGCCCATGCGCGTGGCCTTGGTGGCCGCCAGCACCATCCCCATCACCATTTTCATTGCCATGGGTCTCTTCTATGCCTTCGGCATCGAGCTCAACACCGTGACGCTGGCCGCCCTGATCGTGACCTTGGGCATGATTGTCGACAACTCCATTGTCATCATTGACAACTATGTCGAACTGCTTGGCGAGGGTATGGACCGTTGGAAAGCGAGCATCCAGAGTGCCACCCACTTTTTCAAGAGCATCTTTACGGCCACGCTGGCCATCAGCATCACGTTCTTCCCCTTGCTGATCACGATGACCGGCATGTTCCACGACTTCCTCGAATACTTCCCCTGGGGCATCTCGTTGGTGTTGCTCGTGTCGCTCGCCGTGGCCGAATTACTCGTACCGTTCATGCAGTTCCATTTCATCAGAGAACCCATCCGTGAGGAGCGCAACGATGGCGGCAAACCACGTTTTTCCTTCCTCGGACAGACGCAGAAGCAGTATGACCGGGTGATCGATTTCAGTTTCCGCCATCCCTATGGCGTGATCGGGGTCGGCGTGGCGTCCGTCCTCGTCGGTGCGGTCGTGATGAGTCAGCTGCCGCAGAAGATGATGCCGACGGCCGAGCGCAATCAGTTTGCCGTCGAAATCTACCTCCCTACGGGCACCCCTCTTGCGAAGACGGCGGCCTTGGCCGACTCTTTGGAGCACATCCTGCGCAAGAATGACCGCGTCATCTCCATCGCTTCGTTCAAGGGCACGGCTTCGCCGCGCTTCCAGACATCCTACGCACCGCAGTTCGGAGGCACCAACTACGCCCAGTTCATTGTCAACACGAAGAACAACAAGGCCACGCTCGGCGTGCTGGCCGACTATCGCATGCGCTACACAAACGCTTTCCCCGGAGCCTATGTGCGCTTCAAGCAGCTCACCTACAGCGCTGAAGGCAATTCCATAGAAGTGCGCCTGAGCGGCAATGACTGGACCCGGCTGAAGCAAACAGCCGACAGTGTCATGCGCATCATGCGTGCCGACAAGGACCTGATCCTGACGCGCAGCGATGTGAACGAACCATTACTGACCACCGACATCAAGCTCGACGAGCTCAAAGCCGGCCGCTTGGGCATCAGCAACGCCATCGTCGAACTGAGCATGGCAACGAGATACAACGGCGGCGGCATTCCCGTGACGACGATATGGGATGGAGACTACGCCATCCCCGTGACGCTTCGGAGCGACAAGGCCGACCATGCGATGATCGCAGACATCGCCGATGAGCCAATCCCGGTGGCCGGAGGCGTGCGCACCGTGCCGCTTCGGCAGATCGCCAAGGTCTCTCCCCGGTGGGAGGACGGACAGATCTGTCACCGCAACGGAGTGCGGACGATCACCGTGATGGCCGATGTCGTCGACGGCGTCAACGTTATCTCGGCCACCCGGACGCTCCAGAAAATGATCACGCAGGACAACATGCCTGACGGCATCAAGGTCGAATGGGGAGGCGAAGAGGAACAGGCCAACGAGGCGAACCCGCAGATCATCGGAGGACTGATGATCGCTGTCGTGATCATATTTTTCCTCATGCTGGCCCACTTCCGGCGCATCGGGACGGCCACCCTGTTGCTGGTCTCGCTGACACTCGTGCTCTTCGGCACCGCCATGGGCGTGCTCATCCCCGGCGGAGCGTTCTCGCTGACCTGCTATCTTGGCATCATCTCGCTGATGGGAATCCTTGTCCGCAACGCCATCATCATGTACGATTATGCCGAAGAACTGCGCGAAAACGAGCAGCTGACTGCCCATCAGGCCATCTATCTGAGCGCCAAACGCAGGATGAGACCCATCTTCCTCACCTCCGCGGCAGCCTCCATGGGCGTCATCCCGATGATTCTCGGCGGCTCGGGACTGTGGGCACCGATGGGCAACGTGATCTTCTACGGCACCCTCATCACGATGGTCTTCATCCTGACCGTGCTCCCCATCGCCTACTGGCTGCTCATGAGCGGATCCACGAAAAAACGTCAAAGGAGTCTGGAATGGGAAAATCAATGATCACGGATCGGCCATTAGAGTCCGGACTGATTTTGTTCGATCCCAGGGCAGATTGCCTGTCGGGGATCCGAAGGCGTAGCGGGCTACGTCAAGGAAGTCCGGCAGGAAAGATGTCCGGCAAGCGGACGAAAGCAGTCGGAAACCATGAAATGACAAAAATAAATGTGCCCCAACGGTCTAATGACCGATCGGGGATAATACAAAGCAAATGAAAAGAATCTATATAACAATGATGACCCTGGCGGCAAGCACTGCTGCCTTGGCCCAGGAGGTCTACTCCGCAGACCAGATAAGACAACTCGCGGTCGAGCACAACATACGCATGCGCACGGCAAACAATGCTTATTTGCAAGCCAAGGAGCAGCAACGGGAAGCCTTCACCAACTATTTTCCAAAGGTGAGTGCCACCGGCATTGGCTTCAGATCCAACAAGGACATGTTGAAGGCGAAGATCCATACATCCGATCTGCTGGCACCCCAGACCATGCAGGTGCTCTCCTCCGTCCTCCCCACGGAAGCTTTGGGCCAGATTCCTCCGGCCTTCGGGATGGGCATGCTTGACAAGGGGATTCTCGGCAGCGTGACTGCCGTGCAGCCGGTCTTCGCCGGCGGACAGATCGTCAACGGCAACAAACTCGCCAAGGTGGGCGTCGACGTGAGTCGGCTGCAGCAACTTACATCCCGCAACGAGGTGGTTCTGACGGCTGAAAAATACTATTGGCAGATCGTCACGCTCAAGGAGATGCGGCGCACATTGGATGCCGTCAGCAACATGCTGGCAGCTTTAGAGAAAGATGCCGAAGCGGCCGTGAAAGCCGGAGTGGCCATGCGCAACGACCTGCTGCAAGTCCAACTCAAGCAAAACGAAATCGAGAACAACCGCATCAAACTCGACAACGCCTTGCGGCTGTCGAAGATGGTGCTGGCGCAGTATATCGGAATGGATGGCCAGGACATCGACGTGAGCGGCTGCGCAGATCCGCAGCAGATGCCGGATTATCCGGCCGGACTGAAGGCAGATCCCGAACAGGCCGTCGCGACGACGCCAGAGTATCGGCTGCTGCAGAAAAACGTGGAAGCCAAAGACCTGCAGCGCCGGATGGAATTGGGCAAGCGACTGCCCGCTGTGGGCGTCGGAGCCGGCTACACCTACACGGACATGCTCCGCTCGCGCAACAATTTCGGCATGGTGTTCGCCACGGTCAGCATCCCCATCAGCGACTGGTGGGGCGGATCGCACGCCGTCAGGCGCCGCCAAATTGCCGCCCGGAACGCACGCGAACAGTTAGAGGACAACACGCAGTTGCTGAAGATCAACATGCTGAAGAACTGGAACGACGTCGACGATGCCTACAAACAGTTGGCCTTGGCGAAGAAGGGGATTGAGCAAAGTGAGGAGAATCTGCGTCTCAACCGTGACTTCTACCACGCCGGAACGGTCAAGATGAGCGACCTCTTAGATGCCCAACGGCTGTTCCAGCAGACCCGTGACCAATACGTGGACGCTTTTGCCCAGCTTCAGATCAAGATGCTCGAGTACAGGCAGAGCATCGGACAGTGATATCCGATGCCCTGTTACGCCTCTCCCCCACCGGGGCCGAAGGGCGCGATGGTGCGCGGTTCCTGGTTCGGAAGTTCGATCTTCCCGAACTCGCGCTCATAGTTGAAGAGATTCTCCTGCAGCGCCATCAGCAGTCGCTTGGCATGTTCGGGTGCCATGATCACGCGGCTGCACACCTCGGGCTTGGGCATTCCGGGCAGGATGCGCGCGAAGTCAAGCACGAAATCACTGTGCGAATGGGAGATCAACACGAGGTTTGAATAGACGCCGGAGGCTATTTCCGGTTTCAAGTCCAACTGGAACTGTACAGGCTGTTCTTGTTCTCTGTTTTCCATGATCGGTTCGTATGTTTGCTTTGTTTACTACCTGCAAAAATACGGAAAACATTCCGAACGGACAAATTCCGCGGTCTCAAATCATCGCCGATGTCGCTATCCGCATCGCCAAAGGGGGCAGCCCGACCGTCCGGACTGCCCCCTTCTGATGTCTCGGCGGCTAACTCCTGTCGCCCCTGACACGTCATTGTCTCGTGGGGAGGACGTTCACCCGCCAGGTGACACCCAAATCGACCATCGACTGTTTGTCCTTCACGACGCCGCAGGGATTGGTGTTCTTGCCGAACGCATAACTGTAGTTGGCATGCAGCCTCACCTTGTTGTTCTTCAGGGGGAAATATTCCACACCGGCCCCGAGACGCGTGATCTCCGTGCCGTCATAGAGGGAGAGGTCGGCAGCCGTACCGGTCTGGTTGACGTCATAGCTGGCCTTCGCCCAGACATTGACTTCCCTGACAGGCTGATAGTCCACACGCGCCGTCACCGAACAATCCTGAAAAAGGAACCGCTGACCGCTTGAAGCCCGGTTCATTACATCCACGTCGACGCGCAGATTGTCCGCTATGTGAAAGCGGTTGCCCAAAGAAATATAGTTGATGTACTTGTGCGGCGCATACTCAAGCATGTTCACCGACCAGTCGGAGGCGTAGAAACCATGCTTGCCATACCATATCAGGTTGTACGCATACATATCCCCGCGCCCGTCGGGCTGCTTCGGGCATACGCGCTGAAACGGACTTTCAACGACTTGGAAATAGAACTTGTCTTTCTTGTCGGTCGTTTCGTAGCCTGCCCAGACACCCCACGAATAGCAGGGAAACGTGTAGCAGAACTCGAAGAGCTGAAACACATCGATCGGAGCGGGATCAAATTCCCATCCTCCGACCAGCACGGCCCACTTGCCGACGGTGAAGCTCCAGTGGCGGTTGGCCTGATAGGAAAGATACAGCCAATCGGTCGCGTCGAAGAACGAGTGATCCTTGTTGATGCCGTTGAGGCGCTGCCGGTACATGTAAGAGAACTTAGGCGTGAGCTGTCCGTGCATGATGACATTCAAAATGTTGCCCTTGAAGCCGCTGTTCTCTGTCTGCTTGGTTCCGTCAATGGATTCTTGCTGGAAATCGGCGCGCGCCTCCACCGACACGTGGACTGGCTTGTTATCTTGCGCAAAGGCGTTTGCCGCGATAAAAAACAATCCGATCAGAGATTGCCTGACATTGATCTTGATCATCGCCGGCTGTGTTTTCAGAATATTTTTCATGGTTTGTGACGGGAGTTAATGCGTGCCCGAGAGGATCAGCCCCTTCTTGTTCCAGATGCCGTAGACCTCGCTCACCACGTCGGAGGTGATGAACGTGACGAGCTTCTTCTTGTTCATGAAGTCGATGAGCGTAGAAAACTCTTCTCTGGTCAGCACACATTCAACCTGCATATGCTTCTCGTTGGTGTAGCCTCCAATCACCTCGTGCAGGGTGACACCGCGCTTGAGGGTAAACATGATGAAATCACGGATGATCTCATAGTCCTTCGAGATGATGTAGACACGTGTCTTCGAATTGATGCTCCCTAAGAAATAGTTGAGTATCAATCCATTGAGCCAGGTACCGATAAGTCCGATAATCACGAGCGAAACGGGGTTGATGAGAAAAGCAGTGCAGCAGATGGCGCCGCCCGAGACCATGACGGCCGTGCCGAGGTTGATGTGCAGATACTTGTTGATGATCTTGGCCATGATGTCCAAACCGCCCGTCGAAGCGTTGATGCTGAACAGGATGCTCTGCGAAGCGCTCAGGATGAGGACGAAGCAGAGCAGGTCGAACCACGGATTGGCGATGGCCTGGCCGGCCACATAGGTCGTAAAGAGCGACTCCTTCATAGGGAAGACCTTGCCTAAGAAATCGATCATGGGCCCAAGAATGAGCGCCGTGTAGACCGTCTTGGCCCCAAACTCATTGCCGATCAGCAGAAAGGAGAGGACCAGCAGGATCGCGTTGATGACAAAGATGACCGTGCCAACAGAGACGAAAGGCAGCAACTTGGCAAGAACCAATGACAATCCGGTGATCGATCCGACGATCAGCTTGCTCGGGATCAGAAAAAAATAGACGCCCAATGCGGCGACAAACATGCCCGCCGTGAGGATAAAGACTTCGATCCAGAATTGTTTAGTACCGATCAGTCGCACGACTTTATGCAGCGATTCCTGCATTTGTGACCAGGAGATCTTAGCAGTTTGAGGATAAGGATTCATAGTTAGTTATATTAAAAGCTGTCAATTGTTTTTCAATCCATACCGCTTCCGGGGAGCTCCCTGTCGGCGAGCGGCTGGCATTCCTTTCGTATTAAATCGGTGCAAATATAGAAGTTTTTTTTAAAACGGTAACAAAAAATGGCGAAAATTTCATATTAAGCGCATAAATATTTTGCAAAAGCCGCAGGCTCAACAACTTAACCAAATAACAGATTGTTATATATTGCAATTCCGCAGAAACGTTTTTTCATTAAGAAAGCCACTCCTGCCACCATTTCTACCACAGTAAACAGCATTTTCGTTACAATCCATCAACTGGACACAAAACGGCTTTCCGACTACCATATAAAAGCGCTGCAAACGGTGCTTCTCACCCCCACCATGAGGAGGGCAATCCTTTAGCCGCGACAGAGGATAGCTCCGGGCAGCCCAAACGATAGCTCCGGGCAGCCAAAACGATAGCTCCGGGCAGCCCAAACGATAGCTCCGGGCCGGCCGCATTGCAGTTCCCCTACTGGCAACTGTCAGCTCCGACCGACAGACTGCGCAGAACTCACTTTCTATCAATCATTTAACCCGAGAAGCAAACGATGCGTCCTAACAGGCGAGACGATAAGACCTGAACGGACGGAAGCGGTTATCACACGGTTCGAGACTGTCTGCAGATGGGCGCAAAG
>ONHE01000057.1 GCA_900317545.1 uncultured Prevotella sp.
CACCGACATTGATGCCTATCTGTGGACCGGCAAATACATACGCTTCCATCGTTTTGCTCAATGCCTTTCCATAGCGCATGTTAATGGGAACCACCAGCTGCTGCTGTTTGATGGTCGTCGGATAAATAATGCCACCTGCTATAGCCGGGGTTATCTTTGTGCTCCGTTGGTCGTAGAGAATGGAACCGTCGACAGCGAATCCCTTTGGCAGCCCAACCTTGACCATCGGTCCGATGAAGAACCCGGCCTGATTTTCCATATCGTCAGTATCATCATACGGGTAATGAAGTTCGGTCAGGTTTAGGCCTCCTTTCATGCCAAGTTCCACTTGTGCCGAGGCTGTGAGACTGGCCAAGCATGCAAAAAGAGCCGTTGTCCGTCGTATTCTTCTCATCTCAGGTTATGTTTTTATGGCATTCTACTTCGCAAAGATAATGTTTTTTCCCGAAGTTTTTTCTTTCTCCTGGCATTTTTTGCTTGATATTATTTTTTCTTTTTATGCAAAATATGTCTGGATCAGTCCATAAAGACAAAATAAACTGCAGCAATGATGCACATGAAGGCTGCCAAGTGATTCCAATGTAAGGTTTCACCCTGAAATAGCATGCTGGCAACAACTGTGAATACAACAAGGCTCACGCATTCTTGTATCACCTTGAGCTGCATGAGCGAAAATGGACCGCCGTTGCCTTGAAAACCTATTCTGTTGGCCGGTACTTGACAGCAATACTCAAAAAAGGCAATGAGCCAACTGAAAACAATCACGTAAATCAATGGCCAATGGCTGCTGACACCTGCCTGCTGGAGTTTCAGATGACCATACCATGCCAATGTCATGAAGATATTGCTCAGCACGAGCAGCAGAAGGGTATATAAACCGTTCATGGTTGTCAAAAATCAGTATCGCGGGCCGACTGAAGAACATTTTTTGTTCACAGTCGGCCCGCGAGTTATTTTAAAAAAGAAATTAGTTTTCGAGCAACTTCCTGCTCATGTGCGTTGCGGCCTTACGTCCGTCGCCCATGGCCAGAATGACTGTTGCTCCGCCACGAACGATGTCGCCGCCTGCAAAGATGCTTGGATGGTTGCTTTGCATTTCGTCATTGACAACGATCGTGTTTTTGCGTCCGAGCTCCAGTCCTTTAATGGATTTGGGCACCAGCGGGTTTGGCGAAACTCCGATGGCGACGATGACCTGATCGCATTCGACCGTAACCGTCTTACCCGTGGTGACGGGACTGCGCCGGCCGCTTTCGTCAGCATCGCCCAATTTCATGACATCCAGGACGGCAGCCTTCACACGTCCCTCTTCATCGGCCAGATACTCCTTGGGATTATGCAATGTAAGGAAATGAATTCCCTCCTCTTTTGCATGCTTCACCTCTTCGAGGCGCGCCGGCATCTCAGCCTCCGACCTGCGGTAAACCAACGTCACCTCTGCGCCCAGGCGCTTGGCCGTGCGACAGGAGTCCATGGCCGTGTTGCCGCCTCCGATGACCAATACCCGCTGCCCGATGTTGATGGGCGTGTCTGTTTCGGGATTGGCCGCATCCATGAGGTTCACGCGTGTCAGATATTCATTGGATGACATCACGTTGATCAGGTTCTCACCCGGGATGCCCATGAAATTGGGCAGTCCGGCACCGGATCCGACAAAGATTCCCTTGAAACCCTTGCCTTCCAGTTCTTCAACAGAGATGGTCTTTCCTACGATACAGTCGGTCTGGAAGTGGACACCCATCTTGCGCAAGTTGTCAATCTCGACATCCACGATTCGGTTCGGCAGGCGGAATTCGGGTATACCGTACTTTAAGACACCGCCTATCTCGTGAAGAGCTTCAAAGACGTATACGTCGAACCCGCGTTTGGCCATGTCTCCGGCAAAGCTCAATCCGGCCGGTCCAGAACCGACAACGGCTACCTTGATGCCGTTTGAGGGGGCAAGGTCGGGAATGGATATGTTGCCGCTTTCGCGTTCGAAATCTGCAGCGAACCGCTCCAGATATCCGATGGCGACAGCAGGTTCGTTCATCTTCAGATGGATGCAACGGCTCTCACACTGCTTCTCCTGCGGACAGACTCGGCCGCAGACAGCGGGTAGGGCAGAGGTGCTCTTCAAAACCCTTGCCGCTGCCAAAAACTGGCCGCGCTCAATGTTCTTGATGAAGGAAGGAATGTTGATGTTGACCGGACATCCTTCCACACAAGTCGGCTTGGCACAGTCCAGACACCGCTTGGCCTCTCTGATTGCCATTTCCTTGGTCAGTCCGAGATTGACTTCTTCCAGTCGGGTCGTCGCACGATATGCGGGATCTAATTCAGGCATGTTGACACGCTCGATGGCGGTTCGTTCCTTCGCTTTCATTGATGCCCGCAGATCTTTTCTCCATTGTGCGTTGCGGTCAGTCAGCACATCTATTGGATCATTCGTCTGATCTGCATCCATTGTGATGGCAGACGTGGCAAATTCGGCAGAAGGGGTTGGATCAGTCGCTGGTTCACCAGTCTGCAGATGCTTTGTGTACAGGTCAAGTTCTTCTTTTTCAGCACGCTTGAAAGTTCCCATGCGTTTGAACATCTCATCCCAATCGACCAGATCACCGTTAAACTCCGGGCCGTCAATACATACGAATTTCGTCTTGCCCCCGATGGTGAGTCGACATGCACCGCACATTCCCGTTCCGTCCACCATGATGGTGTTGAGCGACACGTCGTTGGGGATGCCGTATTTCTTGGCCAGCAGCGAAGTGAACTTCATCATAATCGGAGGACCGATGGCCAGCACCTTGTCGACGTGCTCACGGTTGATGACCTCTTCCACGCCCACGGTGACCACGCCTTTCTTGCCGTAGGATCCATCGTCGGTCATGATGATGACCTCGTCAGAATATTTGGCCACGTCATCTACCATGATGACGAGTTCTTTGGTGCGGCCTGCCAGAACCGAGATCACGCGGTTACCCGCTTGCTTGAAGGCTGTGAGGATCGGCAGGATGGCGGCAATGCCGATGCCGCCGCCGGCACAGACCACCGTTCCGTAATTTTCAATGTGCGACGGAGTGCCTAAGGGTCCGACAATGTCCGCCACCTCGTCTCCGACATTCAGCGAGCAGAATTTAATTGAGGAAAGACCGACCTCCTGGATCACCAATGTCAATGTTCCTTGCTCTGGATCTGCCTTTGCGATGGTGTAAGGTACACGCTCACTCTTCTTGTCCACTCTGACAATGATGAAGTTTCCGGGGCGACAGCTTTTTGCAATCAGTGGCGCTTCGACTTCGAAGCAGAACACTTTCTCAGAAAACTGTTCCTTGCGAATGATTTTGTTCATGTGAATTTTAGTATTATGAAATAGATTTAATGTTGATAGTTGATGTCGTCAGACTGTATGTTTATATCCATGGTTGCAGCATAACCCCTGAACACTTACAACTCAAATTGGTAGCCGATGGTGAAAACATAGGCGAAATTAGCTCCCGAAAGATGAGAGTTGCTCATATTGGCACTTCCTTTCCAAGGGTCACTCGAGCCGATGTCTATGATGCCGATATTCCAGCGCACATCCAACACGACATTGCGGAATTCGTAGGATATGGCAACAGGGACAGAAAGGTCATACGACTTGATATCGCCATCCATTGTTTTCATAATCAATGTACTGTTGCCCAAACTCTCTTGGTGATTTCTGATGCAGAAGCCGGGCTGGAGTCCTGCCTTGAAGGCCAGTCCTTTGACAGCATAGAAATTTGCCGTTATCGGTATGGAGAGATAGTCATGCTTCCATATGAAATCATTCTCGCCACCATTTTGGTACTTTCCTCCTAACGGGGCGTAAGCCAGTCCTCCACTGACGGAAAACCAGGAGGCCAATCGCTTTTCGACGTCGACACCTACAGTGAGTCCCCTTCGGAAATCCAAGTCTCCGTTGAACATGGAAGCAAAACTTAATCCTGCATAGGGCTTGACAGTGATGGTACCTACTTCATGTTGTGCCGAGGCATAGAGCGAAGTGAGGAGAATGCTGAATGCCAAAATCGTTTTTCTAATCATAAATGATAATTTCTTTAAAAGTTCTTGTCATCAAGCATGTCGAAACCGCAATAGGGCACAAGCACATTAGGCACCCGGATGCCATCCGGAGTCTGGTTGTTCTCTATGATGGCTGCAACGATGCGCGGTAATGCCAGCGCCGAACCGTTCAACGTATGGCAGAGTTCCGGCTTCTTCGAGTCTGTCCTACGGAAGCGGCAATGCAGGCGGTTGGCCTGATAGCTTTCAAAGTTGGATACTGACGAGACTTCCAACCAACGTTGCTGTGCGGCGCTCCACACTTCAAAATCGTAACAGATGGCGGATGTAAAGCTCATATCGCCTCCACAAAGCCTGAGAATGTGATAGGGAAGCTCCAATTTTTTCAGCAATCCTTCTACGTGGTCAAGCATTTCGGCGAGACTTTGATAGGAATGTTCCGGTGTGTCAATGCGCACGATTTCTACCTTATCGAATTGATGCAGGCGGTTCAGGCCGCGCACGTCCTTGCCGTAGGATCCGGCTTCGCGACGGAAACATGCAGAATAAGCGCATCGCTTGATGGGCAGGTCTTTCTCGTCGAGGATCTCGTCGCGGAAAATGTTGGTTACCGGTACCTCGGCCGTGGGTATCAGATAAAGATTGTCGAGATTGGCATGGTACATCTGGCCTTCTTTGTCGGGTAACTGTCCGGTGCCATATCCGCTGGCTTCGTTGACCACGTAAGGCGGCTGCACTTCTAGGTAGCCCGACTTTCTGGCTTCCTCCAGGAAAAAAGCCTCCAACGCCCGCTGGAAGCGAGCCATCTTGCCGATGTAAAGAGGGAATCCGGCTCCAGTGATTTTCACGCCAAGGTCAAAGTCTACCAAATTGAACTTCTTGAGCAGATCCCAGTGGCACAATGCGTCTTCGGCCAACAGAGGTTTTTCCCCGCCTTCTTTTACGACAACGTTGTCACTTGCGTCCTTTCCTTCTGGAACATCATCGTTCGGGATATTCGGAATCGTCAACAGTACTTCTGTCATATTCTGCTGAGCCTTGTCCATCACTTCCTGGAGAGCTTTGTCGGCAGCTTTCAGCTCGGCCACTTCATCCTTGATCTTTGCAGCTTCTTCCTTCTTGCCTTCTTTCATCAAGCTTCCAATCTGCTTGGACAGCTGGTTTTGCTGCTGCTTGTTATGATCCAAGTGCTGCTGAGATTCTCTACGCAGTTTATCATATTCCAATACCTTCTCAATGGCTTCGCGGGCTCCGTTAAAATGTTTTTTTTGCAGTCCTTTAATGACGCGTTCAGTTTCCTCACTGATGAGCTTTAATGTTAGCATAAACTTATAGAATTAATATCATTCCTAATTAATACGGGCAAAGTTACAAAAAATATTCGGATCTCATCGTCTTTGACGTTATAGTTTTTCATTTTATGTTGAAACCATTTTATCAGGTTGTTATCGGCGTCTGAAAATGATTCGTTCATCCTCCATTTTTCCCGCAATGGTCGAGGGTGACTTCCACCTCAGACACGACAATGGTTAATCTCAAAACGGTCCTTAGACCGCAGCGTCACATATATTTTTGTAAATTCATGCATTCCTGCTGTTTCCGTTTGCTTTCAGGACATCTTGCCTGCCATTGAACAAAATCAGTTCGGACTTTAATGATCAGGGTTACAGTCCTATCATTCCGTCCTCGGTATCCCTGTTGTGAGTTCGTCGTTCTTTGGCCTGATAGCTTTTGCCAAACTCAAAGTGATAATTCATGCGCAACAGGAATAGGTTGCCCGACTCCTTTACATACGTCCACGACCGATAGGGTGCCACCTCCGTCAGGCGTTCCTGTCCGGTGCGGTAGTTGTTGACAAAGGGGAAGAGGATGCCGGCCCCCAGCTGCAGCCGTTTGTGGTTCCACGCGGCCATCAAGACGGTCATGTTCTCGCCCTTGAAGATGGTCTCGCCCATGAGATAGTCGCGGTTCTTGCGTGCCTGTCCCATCAGCGCGAACTCCTTGTGGCTGAGCATGAAGGTGGCATTGTAGTAGAAGTTGTTGAACGTATGGCTGTAGGTGTTGCCTTTGCTCCAGTAGCGGGTGAAGCCACACTCGAGGCTCACCGTCAGCAGGTCTTTCATTCCGAACAGGCTCACCCCACTGACCGACAGCATCGGTGCGATGTTCAACACCTGGTACGAACGCTGGTTGTCTTGCGTGATGACCAGATGGTCGCCCTCCACCCGCACATCCTCCATGACGGGTCGGTGGTGATAGGCGTATGTGGTGGTGAGCATGGCCATCCACTTGCCGAAGCGGTACGAATAGTTGAGCGTGTGGTTATAGACGTTGTAGGTCTTGAGTGCGGGATTGCCGCGCACAAGCTGTAGGGTGTCGACGGCCTGCTCTACGTCGGTCAGGGCCGACAGCGAGGGTATCTGGGGGTCGGTGGAGAAACGGTAGTTCAGATAGCCGTCCTTATGGGGCACTACGGCCAGGCGCAGCGTAGGTGTGAAGGTGACGTAGGTGTGGCTCTTGCCATTTTCGTGAAACCACGACCGGGTGGTACCGGCGCCGATGCCATAGCTCCATGTCTTCCATTTGCCTTGCAGCTCGGTGAAGAACGACGAGCGCGACTGGTCCATCTCCGAGGTGACCGGACTCGAGCCCGTGTATTTGTTGCGGTCGTGCATCTGGTAGTGGCGCAGTCCTGCGCTAAAGGCCACCTGCTTGAACTGCTTGTCGTAGATGGCCTCGGCAATGATGCTTCGCTTGTGGCCGTCGACGTTGGTCACGATGTCGGCCAGGCTGCGGCCCGAGGTTAGTGTCTCGGTGTAACGTCTGTCGCGCTCAGAGCTGATCAAGGTACCCGTGAGGTTGAGCGTGAGGGTCTGCTGCCGTGGCAGGATGCGCTGGAAATAGAGGTCGAGCGAGGGCGAGAGCGTGCTTTGGCTGAGCCGGGTCTGTGCATAGAGTTGCTGGTTTGTCATGCTTTTGCTGCCTTGGTGCGGTGCGCTCTTGTAATAGTTGCGCAACACGGCATTGAAGGTATAGCGCTCGGGCAGCATATAGTTGAAGGAGAGGTCTACGGCATGGTCGTTCCACGTCAGCCGGTCGTCGATGCCCGTCTGCGTGCGGTGGATGTCGGTCGTGGTGAGATGGAAGTCCTCGGTCCTGTCGGTATGTGCGTGGCTGATGTCACGATAGTTCATGGCGTAGCTCACACCCCACTGTGCGTGTCCCCGGTTGTATTTGGCGGTGAGCGTGTTCTCGCCGAAGGGCACGATGGGCGAGTTGGTGGTCTGCGCGTTCACCAATCCTCCGGCCTCCCGGTTGCGCACGATGATGTCGACCACAGCGCCGAGACTCTCATCGCCATACCGCTTGCCTGGATTCTCGATCAGTTCGATGCGCACGATGTCTTTGGGCAGCAGTGCCGCCACCTCGGTCTGCGAGGCCTTGATGCAGTTGATGCGCAGCTGCACTTCGCCGCCGTTGGCCGACACCGTCTTGGATAGCGGGTCGACCAGCACATGAGGCATGGCCATGCCAAACATCAGGTCGTAGGGGTTGTAGGCACTGCGCCTGGCCTCGCGGGTGGGCACGAAGAGCGTGCGGTCGAGTTTCTGAATCACGGTGCGTGCCTTTACCGTTACCTCGCCGAGGGTCACGGTCGAGTCGGTGGGTGTCTGTGCCGATGCGACCATCGAGGTGGTGGCAGTCAGCAGAATCAGGAAAAATCTTTTCATTTCAGTATCGTTTTATGTTTCACTTTCCAAAGGCAAAGTTAGGCACAAACGACATCTTACCGCGACTTAATGGCCGAATAAATAGTCTTAACGCAAGAAGCGTAACCGTCAGATAATCAACGGTTGCGCTTCTTGTAAATCTAAACCATCCCCTTGCGGAGTCTTAACGGGTACTAAAGGGCGTTGACGTGCGCCCCGATATCTTCACCTTCGGCCGCCCCGATCTTCTTGCGGATGGACGTCTTGCGCACGTAGATGGTGGCGCTGGTTTGCTGGGTGACCACTCCGATCTCCTTGGTGGAGAAACCCGCACAGAGCAGGCAGCAGATCTGGATTTCCTTCTCTGTGAGCCGGTCGCCGAAGTGTTCGGTCAGCCGGGTGTGGAAGTTGTGATAGAGCCGGTCGATGATGGGGTAGAGGGCCGACCAGTCCAGCAGGTCGTTGGTGGGAATTTCGCCTCCGCTGATGGCTGCAATGCGTTTGAGGAGGGCTTGATTCTGGTTGGTCGGCGTAGCGGCAACGAGCTTGATAATACCTAACTGTTGTAATAACACCTTACGGAAGAAGTCGGCATCTTGAGGCTTGTGCACTTCATTCCCGGCCTTCTCGGCTTGCATCCTTTCCAGCATCCCGGTGAGCGTGTCAATGCGTTCTTCTGCCTCGGCCAATCGTTGATATTTCCTCCGGTAAAGCCAGTAAGCAATACTTCCACCACCACCTATAAGAACGAGGAGCAACACGATGCCTAAGAGCAGATAAAGTCGTGAGCGATGCAGGTCATAGTTGGCTGCCTGGAGTCTGTTGCGCATTTCTAACCGGCGTAGGGAGGTGTTCTCCTTATCCATCATGGCCATGGTCACGGAATCGCAGTATCGGTTGAAGGCTATCGAGGAGATTGCCTTTCCATGGGCATAGTTCAGCACGTTGCGCAGTTGTTCGATGCTTGCCCGGCGATTGAGGTTGCCCATTCTTGCTTTCTCTAAAGCACGTTCGCTTGAAATGGCTTTGGCTAAATGGTAATCTGCGGAGTCTAATTGATGCAGATTGGCATAATTGTTGGCCAATGACAGCTGTATGACAGAGATGTCGGCATATTGCGGCATCAGTTGCTGAAAGCGGCTGATATACTGGATTGACCTTGCATACTCGCCTTTCTCTGACAGCGCATCGGCATAGTTTCGGATGCGTTCAGCGGCCACCTCTTTCCGGCCGTCCGCCAATGCTAACTTGATGCTCTCGTTATAATAAAGGTCTGCCTGTCTGTCGTCGAGTAAGGACAGGTTCAACCCTAAGACGAAAAGCAGGCTGCCTCGTGTGCTGTTGTCTATCCTGTATTTGCCGTTCAGAATCGTCCTTGCTTTCTCGGCAGCAGCTGCATAATTGTTTGACCGCTGGAGTAAGTCAATCTGCATCCCTGACAATTCCATCAGTTTATCGACAGCCCCCATTTGCTTGGCCTTTTCTATTCCTGCTTCCAATTCGTGCAAGGCTTCCCGCTCGTGCCCTGTCCATCTGAGATAGGAGGCTTTCAACAGATAGCCGTCGAGCTGCCTTGTTACGTCCTTGAGTCTCCGATAATATGCCACGGCATTTGGCACTAAGCTGTCTTCCTCCAACGACATCCCCAACAGATGGTGAGCCATGGCATGATTCCAGACATAGTGCATTACGCCTTTCTCGTTCATCTGCCCGACATGTTGCATTTGATCAAGCAGTCTCAAAGCACTGTCCGGACGGGTTCTGAGCAGATTGTCCGTCGCCTTCAGCTTCGCTGTCTCATCACTCGCAGAACAGGAAATGAATAGCAGAAATGCAATAATATATAAATAAGGTCTCATTGATCCACATGTTTAGCTCTACAAATATACGAATTAATATTTGTATGATGTCTTATCTGTCCCCAAAAAGTGGATATTTTATGCGATTATCCCTATATGGCTTTGTGGACGAAAGCGTATGGTGCCGAATGTGTATTGTACTGAATAAGCTGACACTTCATTCAAAAGAAGTAAACATTAGTGTCCAATAAAAATCGGACGAGTTAAATATTAATCAATTAGTCCTTCAAAAAGAGGATAATCGTGCTCTTTGACATCGTTGAAATTAGTCTTTTCGAACAGAGAGCAAGCACGAATCACCTACGGTTTTTTGTCGAGTGGCAAGATGATTGACCGAAAAGTTGAGGAACTTGAGCATAATGGATTATACCGAGTTTAAGGCATTCTATAAAGACAACTATATGCGAGCCTTTAATATCGCTCTACGTTTCCTACGTGATGAAGAGGTGGGAAAAGATGTCGTAGCCGATGCGTTTGAGTCCGTTTGGAGGCATGTGTCTTCAAGCAAGGATGGTTGCCCTGCAACCGTTTTCTATCTCTTGACAGCTGTCCGCAATGCCAGTCTTGACCAACTGAGAAAAAGAAAGATTAGGGACTCTTATGCAGAGCTGATGATTATGCAGGCAGATCGGTTCGCTGACTCGCAACAAGTTGATATAGAACTTGAACAGAAAGTGACAATGGTAATGAAAGCTCTTGACGAGTTGCCTGCCAAAACAAGGCAGATCGTATATGAGTGTTACATTGAAAGGAAGAAATATCGCGAGATAGCTCAGTTGTTCAATTGTAGTGAAAGCGCAATAAAGAAACATTTGAAAAAAGCTATATTATTTTTGAGACAGAAAATCAAAGAAGAAGACTTTTGACTCCATTTAGCGTTAAATATGCGTTAAAACCTACGTGGCATGTTGCCTTTTATTCTGAATGAAACGTATTAAACAAGCAAGGCTATTACAACTAATGAACAATAAAGAAACGATGGATACACTGCTCGATATTTATGAGGGAAACAGCAGTGTCAGTAGGGATGCAATATCCGACATTCTTAGCGATGACAAGTCGGCCGGAGATTTACAAAGGTTGCAAATCCTTGATGAGGCCGCAAATTTGAAGTGGAGGAAGAATGTTGACGTTGACGCAGAGTTGGCTAAGTTCGAATCGCATAGAAAGAATGCGCCGAAGCCGGTGTGGAAGACTGTTCCTGGGTGGATTGTCACCTTGGCCGCGGCAAGTGTGCTGTTTGGAATATGGTTCGTCACACGTGAACAATTGTTTGACAGCAATAGGATTTCGAATATAAGTATAACCCACTATGCCGATGTTCGCAAGGTTACAAAGGAGAATGAAAAGGCTGTCAAAAAATCGGTTGTTGTTGGGAATAGTAGGATGAACGAAGTTACAGTTGATGGAAAACGAATGCTCTGCATGACATTGGCTGATGGAACACGTGTCTGGCTCAATGCCAACAGCTGCTTACGATACGCCGATACATTCAGCAAAAACAACCGCAAGGTTGAACTTGACGGTGAGGCTTTCTTCGACGTTTCGCATGATTCAGACCATCCTTTCATCATCAAGGCTAAAAATGTCACGACAAAAGTGTTGGGTACAAAGCTTAACGTTCGTTGTTATGATGCCAACGACATCCATGTAACGCTTGTTGAAGGCAGGGTCGAAGTGCAATCTCCCAAAGGCAATGTAACGATTAGCCCAGATCAAGATGCAAGTTTTGTTGACCATGCATTGAACGTTCGTGATGTCAACACACGTGACTTCACTTGCTGGCGAGAGGGCGTGATGTATTTTGACGATGCCACACTGCGTACCATCTTAAAGCAGATAAGTGCCTGGTATGGGGTGAATGTGGTGTGTCGTGATGACGCGTTGCTTGACAAGCATTTTCATTATGTGTGTCGTCTTAATGAACCGCTGAAAGAGGCTATCGCCATCTTGAACGAATCGTCGAACGTTGGAATCGTTGTAAAAGACGGCTCTATTCTAATAGAATGAGGCACTCTGTGCGGTCATCTGCATCCCTATCTTCAGGTCCGTTATCACGATGTTCTGTCTGTAAGTAAAGATTTCTTTCTGTTTAGAAATATAAAAAAAATGTCTGCAAAAAAAATCTTTTTGCAGACGATCTGTTTTCAATCAGCGGTGCGTACGAGACTCGGACTCGTGACCTCCTGCGTGACAGGCAGGCATTCTAACCAACTGAACTAACGCACCATGACTATTCGC
>ONHE01000176.1 GCA_900317545.1 uncultured Prevotella sp.
GACCACATCTCGTCCGGCCTGCAGCAGATCGACCGCTCCGCCATGACCGAGTTGGAGCTGCAGTTTCTCGTCCGCCTCTGAACGCGGCCGGATGGGCGGACCTTCAGAAAAAGGAAAGGGATCCGGGGCATTCCCTATTGCCCCCCATCAGCCGTTTTTCATCTTGCCTTCCGCAGGAGCGAAACTGGCGAACGGGCCACTTGCAGCCCTCCGTCCGGCGAGCCGAAGGAAAGCTGTCACCCGTCCGTACGGCACGTCCGTCAGCGAAAAATCCATCTTTTGGCCTTTTCATCCGTCCGGTCTCCAAACCCCACTTCGTAACTGTCTGAAATACAGACGATTCATCTCGTCCGCGCGGAGCTATCCTCCAGAACGCCGAAAGCATACATATGGGCGGCCCAAAGGATAGCTCCGCGCGGCCCAAAGGATAGCTCCGCCGACGGCGAAGGAATACACACCGGAAAGAAGACGGTCCGAACGTGCGGTGCATTCGATTTCATCGGACTTAGCGAAAAAAATATTCCGATGTTTTGGATTATAGAATATATTGATTTATCTTTGCAGAATTATGAAAGAATTCCTGCAGGTTCTGAGGCGCTTCGTACCGCCCTACAAGAAGTATCTCATCTATTCGGTGCTGTTCAACATCCTTGCCGGACTGTTGAACATTTTCTCCTTCATGGGCATCGTGCCAATTCTCCAAATCCTGTTCAAGACAGAAGGCCACGCCACTGCAACCCATCTGATGGCGTGGGACTGGTCCAACGTCAAGCAAGTGCTGTCCAACAACGCCGACTATTACGTGCGCGAGATCATCGCCACGACCAATCCGACCACCACGCTCCTCATCATCGGGCTTCTCGTCACGGTGCTCACGTTCCTCAAGACGGGTGCCTACTTTCTCTCGTCGGCCACGATCGTGCCCGTCAGATCAGGCGTAGTGCGCGACATACGCAACCTCTTGTACCGCAAGATCACCGGTCTGCACCTCGGATTCTTCTCGGAGGAGCGCAAAGGGGATATCATCGCGCGCATGAGCGGTGACGTGCAGGAGATCGAGAACTCCATCATGTCCGTGCTGGACCTGCTTATCAAGAACCCCATCCTCATCTGCATCTATTTCACCACGCTTGTTTTCATCTCCTGGAAGCTGACCCTTTTCACCCTCTTGTTTGTCCCGCTCTTCGGCTGGTTCATGGGGGTCGTGGGCCGTAAGCTGAAAGCTAACAGCATCAAGGCACAGTCGTTGTGGAGCGACACGATGAGCCAGGTGGAAGAAACCTTAGGCGGACTGCGCATCATCAAGGCCTTCTGCGCCGAGGAGAAGATGAACCGGCGGTTCGCCCGCGTCAACTCCCAGTATCGCGATGATCTCATGCGCGTCCAGATCCGGCAGCAGGCGGCCCATCCGATGAGTGAGTTCTTGGGTACGTTGATGATCGTCATCGTGCTCTGGTTCGGCGGTATCATGGTGCTGCGGAGCCATGCCCTGAGCGGCCCCACGTTCATCTACTATCTCGTCATCCTCTATTCGATCATCAATCCGCTGAAGGAAGTCTCCAAGGCAAGCTACAACATCCCCAAGGGACTGGCCTCCATGGAGCGCATAGACAAAATTCTGCTGGCCGAGGCGGAGATCCTTGAGCGCCCCGACCCTGTCCACATCCACAGCTTCGAGCATCAGATCGAGTTCCGGCACGTCTCATTTCGTTACGACCAGACATGGGTCTTGCGCGACATCAATCTTGTCATCCCGAAGGGAAAGACCGTGGCCCTCGTCGGCCAAAGCGGTTCGGGCAAGTCGACCTTGGTTGATCTGATACCCCGGTATTATGATGTCCAGGAGGGCGAAGTGCTCATCGACGGGATCAATGTGAAAGATCTCGGACTGCATGACCTGCGCCAACTCATCGGCAATGTCAACCAGGAGGCCATCCTCTTCAACGATTCCTTCTACAACAACATCACTTTCGGCGTGAGCAATGCAACCCGCGAGGAGGTTGAGCAGGCAGCCCGGATCGCCAATGCCTATGACTTCATCACGGAGTCGGAGCACGGATTCGACACCAACATCGGCGACCGGGGAGGCCGGCTGAGCGGCGGACAGCGCCAGAGAGTCAGCATCGCGCGCGCCATCCTGAAGAATCCGCCGATCCTGATCCTTGACGAAGCGACCTCCGCACTCGACACCGAGAGCGAGCGGCTGGTGCAGGACGCGCTCGAACATCTGATGAAGACACGCACCACCGTGGCCGTGGCCCATCGTCTCTCGACGATCAAGAACGCCGATGAGATATGTGTCATCCACGAGGGAACAATCGTTGAGCGAGGCACCCATGATCAGTTGCTCGCGTTGGACGGCTACTACAAGAAACTGCATGACATGCAATCCATTTAAGGAAAGACGTATGCGGAAAAACAGAATTGGCATTCTTCACACTGTGCTGGGACCGATTGCGGCACTCGTCATCAATCTCCTGACAGCGTTCGTGGTCTACACGCTGGCCCGGCTTGTCTATTTAGCCGTCAACTACAACTTTTTTTCCGTCGACCTCACCTTCGCCCACTTCTGTAGTCTGATGGCAGGCGGATTGGTCTTCGACCGCACGGCGATCGTCTATACCAATGCGCTTTACATCGTGATGATGCTCTTTCCGCTCTGGATAAAGGAAAACCGCACCTGGCAGAAAGCCTGCCGGTGGGTCTTCGTGACAGTCAACGGACTGGCATTCATTATCAATCTCGCCGACGCCGTATACTTCCCCTATACGATGAGACGCACGACAACGAGCGTATTTCAGGAATTCGACAACGAGAACAACCTCGGCGGCATCGTCCTCACGGAGCTGTGGCACCACTGGTACTTGGTTCTTGTGGCGGTGGCAGTCATCTATGGCATGTGGAAAGTCTACGTGTCACCCCGAAACCTCGCTTCTTTCTATGTCACACGGCGCGACCGTCTCCGCCACGCAGCCGTCATGCTCGTCGCGCTGATCATAGCCGTCCCGCTCGCTATAGGCGGTGCGCGGGGCGGACTTGGCACAGGCATACGCCCCATAACAATCAACAACGCCAACCAATACGTTGACCGACCGGTCGAATGTGCCCTGGTACTCAACACCCCCTTTGCCCTCATCCGCACCATCGGCAAGAGTGTCTTCGTCGTGCCGGCCTACTATGCCGATGCCAAAAGCATGGAGCGCGTCTTCGATCCCATCCACCGGCCGCGGCCGAACGCGCCCTTCCGCCGCAAGAACGTGGTCATCCTGATCGTCGAGAGCTTCGGTCGGGAATATATAGGTGCCTTCAACCGCGACTTGGAAGGCGGCCGCTACCGAGGATTCACGCCACATGTCGACCGGCTGATCAGCAAGAGTGTTGTCTACAGATATTCATTCTGCAACGGCCGGAAGAGCATCGACGGCATGCCGTCCGTGCTCTGCGGCATCCCCATGTTCGTCGAACCGTTCGTCCTCACGCCTGCTTCGATGAACACATACGTCAGTCTGGCAGGCCTGCTTGATAAGGAAGGCTACGAGACATCATTCTTCCACGGTGCCAACCGCGGATCTATGGGCTTCATGGCTTTTGCCAACAAGACCGGCTTCAGACACTACTACGGCCGGCAGGACTATGATGCAGACCCGCGATTCGGCGGCGACGACGACTTTGACGGGCACTGGGGCATCTGGGACGAGCCCTTCATGCAGTACTGGTGTGCACGTATCGGAGAGATGCGACAACCCTTCATGACCGCCCTTTTCACGGTCTCGTCCCACCATCCGTTCCAGATTCCACCTCAATATCGTGACTCTTTCCCTGAGGGAAAGCTCCCCATCCACAAGTGCATCCGCTATACGGACATGGCAATCGGCCGTTTCTTCGAGCGCGCAAGCCGTCAGCCCTGGTTCAAGAATACCATTTTCGTGCTGACAAGCGACCACACCAACCAGACCAACCATCCCGAATACGAGACCGACTTGGGCGGTTTCTCCGCACCGGTGATCATCTATGATCCGAGCGGAGAGCTCCGGCCCGGCATGCGCGACGCCATCGCCCAGCAGACGGACATCATGCCCACCGTGCTCAGCTACCTCCACTACGGCAAGCCCTATCTTGCTTTCGGCTGCGACCTGCTCACCACTCCGCCCGCCGACACCTATGCGATCAACTACCTCAACGGTATTTATCAATATGTGAAATATGGCTACGTGCTCCAGTTTGACGGCCAGCGCACCCGCGCCGTCTATGCCCTTACCGACCGACTGATGCAGCACAACCTTGTCGGACAGGTAAAGGTGCAGCCGAGAATGGAGCAGGAGGTCAAGGCGATCATACAACAATACATGGACAGAATGGTCCATGACCGGTTGCTCCCCGAAGGTCCGTCAAAGACGCATCAATAGGCATCCGGACACACGGCTGCCCTCCGCGTCGGGCTGAGAAAGCCTTCGGGCCGCAAGAAACCGCCATCCCGACGGCCCGGACAAAAATTCTAATTTGAACTGAACATGAAAAAAATACTCTATGGATTGGTCTACGGGCTCTGGTATGCGCTGTCGTTGCTGCCGTCGTGCGTGCTCTATGGCCTCGCAGACGTGCTCTTTGTGCTGTCCGCCTATGTGATCCGCTACCGCCATCGCGTCATTCAGAAGAATCTGCGCAATGCATTTCCCGAGAGGAGTGACCGTGAACGGCGCCGGATCGAACTGCGTTTCTACCGCTGGTTCTGCGATTATCTCGTCGAGACAATCAAGCTTATGACCATGAAAAAGGATGAGATGATGAAGCGGATGACATTCTCCAATATCGAAATATTGAACGAAGCCGTCTCCAGAGGACAGTCCGTCGCGCTCTATCTCGGCCACTACGGCAACTGGGAATGGATCACCACGCTGCCTTTATGGATCAGTTCGAAGCCGCAGTGCTGCCAACTTTACCATCCGTTGGAGAACTCCGAGTTTGACAGACTGTTCAAGCATGTCCGCGAACGACACCATTCGCTCTGCGTTCCCATGGAGGAATCGGTCCGCAGACTCATCAAATACAGTCAGGCAGGCTCTCCTCTGATCGTCGGATTCATAGCAGATCAGGCGCCCTTATGGCAAAACATGCACCACTGGACAACCTTCCTCAACCAGGATACGCCTGTTCTGACGGGAGCGGAGCGTATTGCCCGCAAGATGAACATGACCATCGTCTACGGCGATATGCGCCGTATCAAGCGAGGGCACTATCGTTGTGACTTCCAACTGATGGCCTCCGACCCAAGCAAAACGACCGAGTGGGAGCTCACCGACAAGTATTTCCAACTGCTGGAGCAGACCATTCGCCGCGACCCATCATGCTACCTCTGGAGCCATAACCGATGGAAGCGCACGCGGGAGGAATTCAATCACTACTGCTATGTGGACGAACATGGCAAGGTGATGTTTCGTAAGAATGTCGGACAATATCAAAAAACAAAAGAATGAAGATTACTGCAGTTGTCGTAACCTATAACCGCATCGAGCTCCTGAAGCGTGTCATCGACTGCCTGCGCGCCCAGACAGGCCTCACGGAGATCATCGTCGTTGACAACGGAGCAACCGACGGGACCGGCGACTGGCTCGACCGGCAGCCTGCACTCCACGTGATCCATCAGGACAACGTGGGCGGATCGGGCGGCTTCCACACCGGCATCCGGGCTGCCTATGAAGGCGGAGCCGACTGGATATGGTGCATGGACGACGACGTCTTCCCACGTCCGGGCTGCCTGGAAAACCTTGTGCGGTGCGCGGAAGAGACGTCCGCGTCAATCTTGGCGCCGCTTCGGTTGCTCGACGGCCACGTTTTCACCCACGAATTCCGCCGCTTCAACTTCACCAATCCATTCGCCTCCGTCCACGGCAGCAAGTTGGCGGGCCACACGATTGACCGCCCCACGGAGATCGTCGGATGCGACTTCGAAGGCCCCTTCATAGCCCGCGCCGTCGTGAAGCGCATCGGACTGCCCAACAAAGACCTCTTCATCTTCTGCGACGACACCGATTACTGCCTGCGGGCTCATCTCGCCGGCTTCCGTCTGATGTACGTTCCGGAGGCCCGGATGGACAAGCACCGCTTCTTCAGTGATGATTCGTGGGCATCGAGGAACAGGAAAAAGAAATGGAAACGCTACTACCAGGTGCGCAACGAGGCTTATCTGAACCATCACTACGGACGCAACTGGGGTGTCAGATATCTGCGCAGCCTGATCGGCGTGATCGGTTACGTCGTGCCGGCCGTGCTCTCCATGCCCTTCAGCAACGCCTGGCAACGGCGCGATCTGTCCATGCTCTGGACCGCATACCAGGACGGAATCCACGAGCGATTAGGCAAACGCTGATCCTGTATCTCATCCATCACAAGCCCATGACACCACAACAGCAGCGACTCATCATCGTCATCCCCGTCTATCAGGCCACCTTGAAGCCCGAAGAACAGGCCGCCTTGGCCAACAATCTCCATCGGCTCGCCGCCTGGCCGGCCGTCTTCATCAAACCCGAAGACCTCGACATCAGCACGCTCCGACAGCAGTTTCCGCAGGTGGACGAACTGTCTGTCAGCGGCGAATGGCTCGGCACGCGCCGCGGGATCGCGGGTTACAACGAGATGATGATGTCCCCCGACTTCTATGCACTGTTCCTCCGCTACGAATATATGCTTATCTGCCACGTCGATGCATGGGTCTTCCGCGATGACTTGGACCGCTTCCTCCGCCTTGGCCTTGACCATATCGCGGCGCCATGGCCCATGCGTCCGCGCTACGGACGGTTCCCCCTCAAGCAGTATCTGCAGCTCAAGCTCTGGCTGAAGCCACGCCGCCGGATTCTCCATTGCCAGATGTTCGGCCGCGTGGGCAACGGAGGGTTCTCCCTCCGGCGTGTGTCCGCCTTCCACGACGCATGCCTCCGTCACGCCGAGGAGATCGCTTTTTTCAACGCGAAGCAACACCCTCTCTATAACGAAGACCTCTTCTGGGCCCTCGTGCCGACCGAACTGAAGGTGGCGGACGTGCCGCTTGCGCTCACCTTTTCGTTCGACTTGAAGCCCCGTCTCTGCTATCAGCTCAACGCGGAGCAGCTCCCCATGGCCTGTCATGGATTCAACAAGCCCATGCGCACGGCCTTCTGGCGACCCTTCATCAAGGCCCTTTGAGCTTCCTCCCTCATCTTTCATCCCTTCATCTCTCATCCTTCATCCCCTCATCTCTCATCCTTCATCCCCTCATCTCTCATCCTTCATCCCCTCATCTCTCATCCTTCATCCC
>ONHE01000119.1 GCA_900317545.1 uncultured Prevotella sp.
GCAGAAGCAGATTGACATTCAGCGATATGTCACGGACGCGACCGGACTACCGACCCTTCAGGACATCCTGAAGGAATTAGAAAAACCAGGACGGGACCCGAGAGCCGAAATTGAATCATTCGAATTCGACGAGCATGTTAAGTCTTTCGAAGACTTAGAAATCGGTATGGAACTGCCGGGAATCGTGACCAACATCACCAAATTCGGTGCCTTCGTTGACATTGGCGTACATCAGGACGGGCTGGTTCATATCTCCCAGATGGCCGACCGATACGTCCGTGACCCGAATGAGGTCGTGAAGCTCCATCAACACGTGCGCGTCAAAGTAGTCGAAGTAGACGAGCGGCGCAAACGCATCGGCCTTTCGATGAAACATCTTGACTGAGAAGCGGCTTCGACTACGCTACTCCAAGCAATCCATCCATTCACCCCGAACATTCAACGTTAATCATACTACCCTATGGAAGCCCTCGTATCTGTTATCCCAATCGTATTGCTCTTCGTCCTGATGCTTGGTTTTAACATGTCCGGACATAAGAGCGCGACCATCACCTTGATCGTTACCCTCCTCCTTGCACTATTCGCAGCCCCTGCCATGGGACTGATCTCCAAAGAGTTTATGAATGAAAACGTTGCAGCTGTCGTAGGCTGGAGTGTCGTCGAAGGCGTGCTGAAAGCAGTCTTCCCCATTCTGCTGATCATTCTCATGGCCATCTACAGCTATAACGTATTGGTGGAGAGCCGACAGATTAATGTCATTAAAGATCAGTTTACATCCATCTCTGACGACAAGGGTGTCATCGTCTTGATATTGGTCTGGGGCTTTGGCGGGCTGCTGGAAGGTATGGCCGGCTTCGGCACGGCAGTCGCCATCCCCGCCGCCATACTGATTGGACTGGGCTTCAAACCGATGTTTTCAGCCCTCGTAGCATTAATTGCCAACACGGTACCGACCATTTTCGGTGCCGTAGGAGTCCCGGTCATGACGCTCTGCAATGAGGTCTCGCCCGGAGGCTCTGCCCCTGCGGAACTCGTCAACGAGATCTCCGGAAACGCCGTGCTGCAGCTCGCACCACTGTTCTTCATCCTTCCTTTTGTCATACTGATGATCACTGATCGCAGGGCAATCATCAAGAATATCCTGCTGGCCGTGCTTGTAGGAGCCGTATCACTCGGTGTTCAATACGTCTGCGCAAGCTTCCTTGGCGCGGAGACGCCAGCCATCATAGGCTCTATTGCAGCCATTGCAGCCATCATCTTTGCCGGGAAACTCATGCCGAAGAGCAAGAAAGAAGAGGCAGAAGCGCATCATCGTGCTCCCGAAAGACATTATTCATTCGCAGAGACGATGAAGGCGTGGAGCGTTTATCTGCTTATTCTGATCCTGATCCTCGTATCCGGTACGCTCTGTCCACCCGTAAACGGGTTCCTGAAGTCAAATCTTGTCACC
Organism: uncultured Prevotella sp.; assembly: GCA_900317545.1. Taxonomy (GTDB): domain Bacteria; phylum Bacteroidota; class Bacteroidia; order Bacteroidales; family Bacteroidaceae; genus Prevotella. The sequence goes on from ONHE01000119.1 coordinate 1,451, forward strand.
GTGGCTCATCTTCCTGTCATCGGTTCAACATTCAAGTTCGGTTGGATCAGCAATGCAGGGTTGATGCTGTTCCTTGGCGCAACGGCAGGCGGCCTGATTCAGGGACTGAGCTTCCGCCGGCTAATGGTCATCTTGGCAAGCACGCTCGTCAACCTCCGCAAGACCGTCATCACCATCGTCAGTCTCATTTCTCTCGCCTCGGTGATGAACTATTGCGGCATGATCAGCGCCATCGCCACCGGCCTCGTCGCCATTACCGGAAGCTTTTATCCATTATTCGCGCCGCTCATTGGAGCCATCGGCACCTTCGTGACCGGTTCCGACACCTCATCGAACATTCTCTTTGCGAAGCTCCAAGCGAACGTCGCCGCACAACTTGGGTTTGATCCCGCACAGACTAATTGGCTGGTTGCCGCTAACACAACCGGTGCCTCGGGCGGCAAGATGATATCTCCACAAAGCATTGCCATCGCAACTGCCGCATGCGGAATGCAGGGTAAGGACGGCGCTATACTGAAATCGGCCCTTCCGTATGCCGTGATATATATTGCCTTGAGTGGCCTTATGGTCTACTTGGCTTGATATCATCTCTACCGACAAGGAACTTTTCTCTTTCACGAAAGCAAAATGTGGAAAATGAAAAGATTGACGGATCAGGATTCAGATTCCATAAATGCTTTGCACAAAAGCTAATAACGCAAAGCACAAAAGTCTGACACGCTAAGATCAAATGCCAAATTAGCAAAGCGAATATCGGTCATACGCATCGCACGAATACCAAAAATAAAAGTCATGGACCATATCGCCCATGACTTTTATAGAATATAATTGCGTGGATAAATTTACTTTACCTTGTCCACAATGGCCTTGAAGGCCTCGGGGTTATTGACTGCGAGGTCGGCGAGGACCTTACGGTTGATCTCGATTCCTGCCTTATGCAGCGCACCCATCAACTGGCTATAGCTCATGTCCTGCAGGCGTGCAGCGGCATTGATACGCTGTATCCAAAGAGAGCGGAAGTTACGTTTCTTGTTACGACGATCGCGATATGCATAAGTCAAACCTTTCTCCCAAGTATTCTTCGCTACTGTCCAAACGTTCTTACGGGCACCATAATAGCCTTTCGTAAGCTTCAGGATTCTTGTTCTCTTTGCTTTAGAAGCAACATGATTTACTGATCTTGGCATAGTTTTTCTTTCCTTTTAAATGTTCGACTAATGATTAACGCAGATTGAGCAAGTCGCGTACTTGCTTCAGGTTTGAAGAGTCTACTAATGTCTGATGAACCAGATTTCTCTTCTGCTTCTTTGTTTTCTTAGTCAGAATGTGACTGTGATAAGCGTGATGACGCTTGATCTTTCCAGTACCGGTGAATGAGAATCTCTTCTTAGCACCGGAGTTCGTCTTTTGCTTTGGCATTTTTTTGTTTGTTTAAATTGTTATTCTAAAGGTGGCAACGTATATACCAGGACGTTACGCACACTATCTTCATTCTCCTTGTTCAGCCATTTTCTTCAACGCATCGCCTCCCTTTGCGTTAGCCAGGAGCCCCGTCTTTTCAGCCAAGACTTTCTTTGCTTCTTCGGCAGCAGCCTTTGCTTCGGTCTCCTCAGCTTCCCTGTCGCGCTTCTGCTGACTTTTTTTGGCAACTCCGGCTTTCTTCGGAGCGAGATAAAGGAACATCTTCTTACCTTCCAAAGCCGGCATTGACTCTACTTTTCCATATTCTTCCAGATCGTTCGCAAAGCGAAGCAGTAGCACTTCCCCCTGCTCCTTGAAGAGGATGGACCGTCCCCGGAAGAAGACGTAAGCACGCACTTTGTTTCCCTCTTCGAGGAATTCCTTGGCGTGTTTGAGTTTGAATTGGTAATCGTGCTCATCGGTCTGTGGTCCGAATCTTATTTCCTTGACCTCCACCTTTACTTGCTTTGCCTTCATCTCTTTCTGGCGTTTCTTCTGCTGGTAGAGGAATTTTGAATAGTCAATGAGACGACATACAGGCGGCTGAGCATTCGGTGAGATCTCAACGAGATCAACTCCCTGCTGACGGGCCATGTCCAATGCCTGCCGAGTAGAAATCACCTGGGATCCATCGTCACCCACGATACGCACTTCCCGCACATGAATTTGTTCATTCACGCGGTACTGGTTCTTCATTTTGTCATTCTTCATTCAACTATTTTATGTACTTTTCGTGACCGTCAGACTTAACCTGCCGATTCAGCGTGCAAAATTAATAAAAAGTCGGGAACTACGCAAATAATTCCCGACCTTTTTCATCTTTGATATTCAAATGCTTGCGAGGACTATGGCTAAATATCTTTGAGCTGTTGAGCCACCTCGTCATTGATGCGCCTTGCAAAGTCTTCCATCGGCATGACAGCTTGCTCGCCACCGCCCTGAACACGCATGGCAACGAGTCCCTCTGCGGCTTCTTTCTCGCCGACAACGACCATGTAGGGTACACGCTTGAGCTCGTTATCTCGGATCTTGCGGCCTATCTTCTCGTTGCGGTCGTCGATATAGGCGCGCACGTCCATGCTCTCCAAGCAGTCTTTCACTTTCTTGGCGTAGTCATTGAACTTCTCCGAGATCGGCAGAATGGCCACCTGATCAGGCGTGAGCCACAAGGGGAAGTGGCCCGCGGTATGCTCAATGAGCACGGCGGTGAAGCGCTCCAGCGATCCGAAAGGTGCTCTGTGGACCATGACGGGCACTTGCTTGGAGTTATCTTCGGCTGTATATTCAAGCTTGAAGCGTGCCGGCAGGTTGTAGTCGACCTGTATGGTTCCGAGCTGCCATTTGCGTCCGATGGCGTCCTTGACCATGAAGTCGAGCTTCGGGCCATAGAATGCGGCCTCGCCGATCTCTTCCTTTGCCACCAGTCCCTTTTCCCTGCAGGCCTCGCGGATGGCATTCTCGCTCTCGTCCCAGATGGCATCTGAGCCGATGTACTTTTCGGTATCCTTGGGATCGCGCAGTGAGATCTGGGCCTCGTAGTTGTCAAATCCGAAGATGGAGAACACCTTCTGGATGATATCGATGTTGTTTTCAAACTCGGCCTTCACCTGATCCGGACGCACGAAGATATGGGCATCGTCCTGCGTGAAGGTGCGTACGCGAGTCAGTCCGTGCAACTCTCCGCTTTTCTCATAGCGGAATACGGTGCCGAACTCGGCGATGCGCAACGGCAGATCCTTATAGGAGCGGGGTTTGCGGGCATAGATCTCACAGTGATGAGGGCAGTTCATCGGCTTGAGCATGTATTCCTCGTCCTCCTCCGGTGTGTGGATCGGCTGGAAGGCATCCTTGCCGTAGTGGGCGTAATGTCCTGAAGTGACATAGAGATTCTTGCTTCCGATGCCGGGCGTGATGACCTCCTGATAGTTGTAAGGTTTCAGGACGCGGCGCAGCAATTCCTGCAGACGGAGGCGTAGCTGGGTGCCCTTTGGCAGCCAGATGGGCAATCCGCGTCCGACGCGATCGGAGAACATGAACAGCTCCATTTCCTTCCCGATCTTGCGATGGTCACGTTTCTTGGCCTCTTCGAGCATGATCAGATATTCGTCGAGCATCTTCTTCTTGGGGAAGGTGATGCCGTAGACGCGTGTCATCTGCTCGCGCTTGGCGTCTCCGCGCCAGAATGCGCCTGCCACGCTGGTGATTTTGATGGCCTTGATGGCTCCTGTGGACATGAGGTGCGGGCCTCGGCAGAGGTCGGTAAAATGGCCCTGGCTGTAGGTTGAGATTGTTCCGTCCTCGAGATCCTGCACGATATGCTCCACCTTATATTGCTGGCCGTCGGCCTTGAATTCCGCTACGGCATCTGCTTTTGCCACATCCCGGCGCACGACAGGCTCGTCTCGCTTGGCAAGTTCACGCATCTTCTCCTCGATGCGTGGGAAATCGTTCTCCGAAATGACTTGCCCTTCGGGCGGCATCACGTCGTAGAAGAATCCGTTTTCAATAGCAGGGCCGAAGCCGAACTGTATGCCAGGATAGAGCTCTTGCAAGGCTTCTGCCAGCAAGTGGGCAGAGGTGTGCCAGAAGGTGTGCTTGCCTTCTTCGTCTTCAAACTTGTAGAGCTGGATCGAAGCGTCCTCTGTGATCGGCCTGTTCAGCTCCTTTGTCTCACCATTGATCCCGCAAGATACAACGTCACGGGCGAGAGCCGGTGAGAGGCTCTCTGCGATTTGTAACCCGGTCACACCTGATTCGTATTCACGAACAGATCCATCCGGAAAAGTGATTTTAACCATAACAAATTATACAATTATTTGTAACTTCATTTCAAAGATTGTCTGTGAGGGTCTCCCCGGCATCGTCCGTCTCAGGCAGAAGCGCAGAAGACAATGACTGTCAATGCCGCCGGCACCCTTCATTTTGCAAAAGTAGGAAGAATAAATGGGATAACCAAGCCTCTGGCTGATTTTCTCACGAATTTGCCCTCATGTGCTTCTGTGGCTGCCGACGGATCAGACCAGAAAACCGCAGACGTGTTGCATTGATGCCTGATCTGTGATGCAAAAATGCCTTTCACTGACGCTCAAGAGGCCACTTCCATCACCCTGCCGGAGCAGATGATAACAACGGCTCGCCGATATGTGTCCTCCGGGCCGCCGAAAGCTATGCTCCGGGCGGCCCGGAGCTATCCTTTTGACCGCCCAAATGATAGCTTTTTCAACGCCTTGTCTATCAACAAGTTACAACGCATGTTCCAAGTCGGCGAGAGATCTACACCGTCAAGCAGTCAGAGAAAGTCGATGTCACCTTTCGCGACAAGCCTTCGAGCTGTCTGTACTCACTTCTTTTCCGGTTTTCCACTGCGCTTGATCACGCTGTAGGCGTCAAACAAGCCGAGCTCGCCAGCCTTGCTCAGATCGGCGACTGCCGCCTCATTGAGTTTGAGCTTCAGCCGGGCGATGCCGCGGTTGTAATAGGCTTCGGCCAGCGTAGGATCCTGTCGGATGGCCAGTGTATAATCGTCGATCGCGTTTTCATACTGCTGCAGGGCAGCGTGCAGATTGCCGCGGTCATAGTAGATATAGGCATTGTGTGGGTCGAGCGCGACAGCCCGGTCGAAATCTGCCTTCGTCTTGGCGGCCAAGAGCTTATTGTCAGCTCCTTTTGAACGGTTGTATTCGTTCATCTGAGACTGGCAGGCGGCTCGTTGCCAGTAGGCTATAGCCATCGTACTGTCTATACCGATCAGGGTATTGAGGTCATTGATGGCGGCGTCATAGTCCTGCAACACGCTGTAGGCCACGGCTCTCTGCATCAGCCAACCTTTTGTCTCCCGCAGGTCTGCAGTGCGGTTGATGCGAGCCGAGAGGGTATCTATGAGCATGAAGAATGACTTGGATTGCACCTCGTTCATGGTCGGCGGGTTACACGTGACGAGCAGGTTGTGGATCGGACGTGACTCCTTATTGAATGTCTCCACATTGGCCGAGAAAGCCTGATAGGACTTTACGCCGTTGTTGTATTTGAAATACGAAAGGAGATACATCGGCATGAAATCGGCGCGGACATTGCGGTTCTGAATGGCGCCGCGATATTCACTCTTATACTCCTGTTCGGTCTTGTGCTCGTCTTCGACCACGATCTGGTTGTATTTTTCAGGGTCTATCTCCGACCTTTTGCGCATGGCCTTGAGCTTGTTGCGGCTCCATAGTGGCTGAATACCGATGTGCTTGTTCATCTGGGCCTTGAAAATGCGGAACTCATCCATCTCGGCTTTGGCTGTCATTCCCAAGCGGCGGTAGCAACGGGCACGGTAAGAGAGACCCGTCCAGAAGTTCGGAAACTCGTCGATCACGGTCGAATAGTCACGGATGGCTGCACGCGGGTTGCCCGTTTTCTCATGCAGTATGGCCCGGTTGAATATCGCCATGACATTGCGAGGCTCCATTTTGATGACGTAATCGAAGTCTTCTATGGCGTTGTTGTCATCGCCGAGCTGCATGCGCAGCAGTCCCCGGTTGTAATGACCGAGGAAGTTTTCAGGATCCAGATCAAGTGCCGTGTCATAGTCGGCCATCGCTCCGCGGAGGTTGTTGTAGTTGAGTCGGGCCAGGGCACGGTTGATATAGTTGCCCGAGAGTTTTGGTTTCAGATGGATAGCCTTGCTCAGAAACTTATCGGCATCACGCCATTGGCGGCGGTTGAGGCTGATATAGGCGCGCGTGGTCCATGCGTTGCCATCGTAAGGATCGATCTCCAAGCTCTTGTCAAGCCACTTCACGGCTTTCGTCGTGTCCTTTTCGGTGAGATATATCTCGGCATTCAGAGAGTAGGCATTGGCGAAGCGCTGCCAGCGGCGGACGATCGTGTCGACGTCGGCATGGGCCTGGGCATAATCCTTGGCATTCATCCGGCAGATCGCCCTGTTGAACCAGTAGTTCCGATTGGTAGGGTTCAGCCGGATGGCCTGTGTGTAGTCGCTGATGGCCTCGGCATATTTTTGCTGTCGGATACGCGTGATCGCCCGCAGGTCATAGATATTGTCGATATAAGGATTGAGCCTGATGGCCTCCGTGGCATCTGCTTCCGAACCGGTGAAGTCGTCGAGATAGAACTTCGCCACACCTCTCAACTGCCACGGCTGGTATAGGTACGGTTTGAGCAGAATGGCCTGGTTGAAATACTGGATGGACAGTACGTAGTCCTCATAATGCAGCGCGATCTGCCCGCTGACCAGCAGTCTGTCGACATTGAACTGAGCATTTGAGGGTAAGAAAGTAAAAAGACAAAGAGACAGAAGAAGTCCTATGCGTCGGGCAACAGCTATCCGAATATCCTGAAAATACAGGATATTCAAGTTGCGCAATATCTGTCTGGACTTCAAAATCATTGTCTGTCAAAGGCGGTCTGCTATCCATACTGGCATCCGGACCTTCAGGGAGCCACAACCGCAGCGCATGCCCGATCCGGAGGGGCCGTCCGTTCTATTTCTTCAACGGCTTTGTCCTGTAGGCACTGCGGTAGTTTCCATGCAGTAGCCCTTTCAGCTTCCCAGAGATCATCTGCTTGCGGAAAGCGGAGAGATGATCCACAAACATGGCTCCTTCAAGATGATCGAACTCATGCTGGATCACACGTGCCAGATAGCCTTCGACCCATTCGTCGTGTTCCTGAAGGTTCTCGTCCAGATAGCGGACACGTATCCGCTTGGCCCGAGTCACCTTCTCATGGATGCCGGGAAGTGAGAGGCAGCCCTCCTCGAGCGTCTCAGTGTCGCTCTCGTCACGCTCGACAATGTGCCCGTTGATGAACGCATGACGGTAGTCCTTGTATTCGGGGAAGTCCTCTTTGAGCACGTCCAAGTCGATGACAACGACGCGGATAGATTTCCCGATCTGCGGTGCGGCAAGTCCGACGCCGTCACTCGCGGTGTTGGTCTCAAACATGTCACGGATCAGTTCCTGCAGTCCAGGGTAATCTGTAGGAATATCTTCTGCAACCTTACGCAACACGGGCTGTCCGTAAATATAAATAGGTAATATCATAAACTATACAATCTTAAACGCTTAAAAATGTCTTTGTCGCCGGCTCTCCAAATATCCCTGAAGGATGATCGTGGCGGATATCTCGTCGACAAGACCCTTGTTTTCCCGGCGGGCCTTCTTTCTGACACCCGCGTCGATCATCGCCCGATGGGCCATAACCGACGTGAAACGCTCGTCGTAATATTCGATGGGGATGCCGGACATGCTCTTCTGCCAGCGACGGACAAACTCCTCGACCCGCTGAAAGTTCTCACTCGGCTGTCCGTCAGGCTGCATGGGTTTTCCGATCACGATGCGTTCCACTGATTCCCGGGCTACATATGCTTTGAGGAAGTCAAACAATTCGAATGTAGAAACAGTCGCCAATCCATTGGCAATGATCTGCAATGGATCGGTGACTGCTATCCCCGTGCGTTTCTTACCGTAATCGATAGAAAGTATTCGCATAAGTTCTTGTCCTTCCGCTTCCGTCATCCTCGATCGGGAAACAGGGACGGCGCGCCTGTCTTAGTTCTTGAACAACAGCCATGCATCAGGATAGTTGCCTGCACGGAACTGATTGCGACTCTGTACGGCCGATGCTTTATCTGCAAACGTAGTTGCGATGACGCGGTACATGTTGCGGCTTGAGTTGTAGGCGATCTGTGCATCATAGCCAGCCTGCTTCAAGGTATTCTGAAGCCCTTCGGCATTTGCCTTCAACGAGAAAGATCCAACAACAACGCTGAAAGCCTGCAGCCCCGGACCGCTGACCACCGTTACGTTTTCCGTGCGAACCGCTGCATTGTCCGAATTATCTATCACTGTCGACTGCGATACCGGTTTTTCGACGATTGGAGTCACCACAGGTGCTTCTGTCTGGGCATTGTTCTGGCTCTGCTCCTGTGCCTTTGCCTTCTCGTAAGCTTTCTTATAAGCGCTTTCCTTACTTGCACCGCAACCAGACAATATCAATGCTACACTGAGAGAAGCGAATATAGCAGAATATTTCTTCATAATTAAATAATGATTATAGATTATTGATTTTGATTTCTGATCTATTGATTATTGTTGTCAAGGCCCCATGCATTCAAGCCTCGTAATACATTGGGCGAAATTACAAAATTTCTGTCATACGAGAGGAAAAACGGCACATAAAGTTTGTTAAACTAATAAAACAGAAGTTTTTTAACAATAAATAGGAGTCTGAAAGATTGCCGTTACAGACAGATTGCTTATATTTGCGGAAAACAAGCAACCAATATTCATTTAATTTATAAGCGATATGAAGACTTTAGGTTACATTAGTGCATTTCTCGGAGGAGCCCTCACCGGGGCTGCCCTCGGACTGATTTTCGCACCCGAAAAGGGCGCTGACACGCGTAACAGGATATCAGATGCCGTTGACGACTTCTGCAAGAAGCACGACATCAAGCTATCAAGGAAGGAAGTAGACGATCTCGTTGACGACATCAAAGACGCAGCAACGGTCGGAGAGTAACGTCCCATGTTTTCCAATGATCAGAACATAGAGACCATCGGGCAACTGGTGGAGGTAATCAAGCACTATGTCGGGTTGCAGACGGAGTATGCCAAGCTTGACATCATAGAGAAGGTCGTCAGGTTGCTGACGGTGATTACGGTCACGGCAGTGCTGTCTGTTCTGCTCGTCCTGATGCTCATCTACCTCTCGTTCGCGGTAGCCTACGCGCTGATGCCAGCCGTTGGCGAGGTGGGCGCATTCTGTATTGTGGCAGGCGTCTATCTGTTTCTGCTCATGCTGCTGCTCATCTTCCGCAAGCGCTGGATTGAACGCCCGCTCGTCCATTTCCTTGCAAGTCTGTTCATGCAAAAATAACTTCACGCCCATGTTCATTACCAATCAGCAGACCGAGCCGCAGAAGTCCTACCGATCGCTGGAAGAGATACGGCTCCGAAAGGACATGATCCTGCGCGACATCCGTAAGGACGACGGCCAGATCAGAAAGCTTTGGGGCAACCTGTTCAGCAAGCCAACGACCTTGACAGCAAGCACGCCGTCGCGTCGGATCAGTGGTCTGATGAGCACAGGAGCCGGTATTCTGGATGGTTTGATTCTCGGATGGAAACTCTATAGGAAGTTTTCGCATAAGTGATGCGCGAAGTGTAAACGCAAATGAATGTACTGGAAGTCCGCTTTCAGTACATTCTTTATGGCCCATCCCCGATCGTTCGACATGGCCGGATGCGCATTCTCCATCTCCATTCCGCCCTTTTTTCCTCGTCATTCCGCTCTTTTTGCTTCGTCATTCCGTCCTTTTTCCATGATCCGCAAAACGCCTCCGCTTGATGTCTCGATATACAGTGGCAGCTGTTTATGCACCCCTTCTGACATCCACTCTGCAAGTCTCTTACGGCCACAGCATTTCTCCCCTCCGGCCAAAGCTATCATTCGGGATACCCGGAGCATACATATGGACGGCCCGGAGCATAGCTTTGCGCGTGGCACAGACACAGCATGTCCGGAGCATAGCTTTGCTCCCCTCCGAAGGGAGTTGTTTCCCTGCTTTGGAAAAGCAACCCAACGGAAGGGCGGAAGGGATGACGAGGTCGGCCAAGAAAGACAGGGACGAAGGAGGAAAATGGCGGGGGCAAAACACGATGAGGGACGGATCTCATGATGGAAGTCCGTCCCTCGCGTCTGTGCGCACCGCAGGTGTCCGCCCCGCAGTGCAGTCTGCAGTCTGTCACCTATGCTTCTCCAGTCTCTTCCCGATTCTGTTTCTTCTTCAATTTCCATTCAATAGCGAACGCTACAAGCAGTCCGACGCCGATGCCCAAGGCGATGCAGAGCCAGGCGGCGGAATCATGTTTTAGGTCCGCGCCGAGCATGAAGGAGATGATTCCACCCAATCCGCCGCCCACGAGCAGGCATCCTCCGCGTAGTGTGCCGAATCTTTCGTCATCCCGCGCAAGCGGTTCTGAAATCAAACATTTGGCCGTTTCCAAGTCGGTCTGATGTTCTATGATCAACCGGCGGATGTCATTGTCGGCATTCTTCTTTCTGATCTGCTGGATGGTATGGCTGATGATGACGACAATGGGGATAGACAGTGCGAAAACGACTGTTACGATAGCTACTAATTCTTTCATATCCTTGCAGTTTTAATGGTTATACTTCATGCTTATGATCCTGGGCCTGCGGGATTATTACACGTCGGGCAAAGAAAATACCGAGATGATCTTTGCGACGCCCCCGAGCAGGGCCAGTCCCGGCAGGACCATGCTGATGACTGTCAGCGGGGATGTTCCGGCTGCCTGTACATAGTCGGCTGCGACGGCCATATAGGTCACGAGGGCCAGCGGGAGGCCGAAGGCGACACCGGCAATGCGCACCCAGCCACGCAGCCGTGACTGTCTTTCGGCCCGCTTCAGACTGTGCATCACCTGGATATTGATGTCTTCGAGCAGCCGCTCGCGCTCAAAGGTCTCGTGCAAGAGGCGGTCTATGTCTTGTTCATTCATTGTCTTCATGATTGAGTCGTTGTCTGAGTTTCTCTCTGATCCGATGCAGACGGACGAGGACATTGGATGCTGTCAGGTTCAGGTCCGTGGCTATTTCACTCGTCTTCCGCTGTTTGTAGTAGTGGAGCCTGATGATTTCACGGTCGGTTTCGGGCAGTTCCGCGATGGCCGTTTCCATCTGCCGGAGCCGCTGTTCGCGCGTTTCCGAATAGTCATCCTGCGCATAGTCTCTCTCCAGCGGCACTTCGCGCCGCCGTCGCAGCTTCTCCAAGTGGTTGAGTGACAGGTGGGCTGCGATGACGGCAAGCCACGGCCCGATGGAGCCGCTGCCGTTCCAGTCGGCCAGGCGGGTATAGGCCCGGACAAACGTCTGCTGCGTGATCTCGGTCGCCACGTCCTTGTTGCGGACAATGCCGTAGGCCTTTGAGAAGACCATGGCAGAATGCTTCGTGAGGATCTCTCCGTAAAGCTGTGTGTCACGGTCATGCAGTATGCGTCTGACAATGTCCCTGTCTTCCATCTTTTAGTCGGTTTTTATGAGTAAGACCGATGATGCTGCGGATTATTACACGTTGCTGAAGATTTTTTTCA
>ONHE01000174.1 GCA_900317545.1 uncultured Prevotella sp.
CTGATCCGCCCATAAGGCATCAATAAATACTACGGATGTGCATGATGCTCATCCGCTGTCATCCCTCTTTCCATCGGAAAGACCGCAAAAGGCCCGCGCTGATCAGTTCCCTTCCAATCGGAAGGGCCGTGGGATGCTCCTCTGCTGATCAGTTCTGCTCGTCAGTGAAGGCTGCTGCCTCGGCGGCGGCGATGATCTCTTCACGGCTCATCGCTCTGGCACTGATGTCACTCAGGTCAAACTCGTCGTTGTCAGTGTCGTCATCCAAGGCCAACGTATGGAAGCGCTCCGGTTCCGACACGCCTTCCGTCGCCGCTGCGGGCGCCGCTTCCGTCTGCTCTTCCGTCATTTTCCGGGGCTGGTTGTTGTTGATGATGAAGTCCTGATCAGCCTCTGTATCCGGCACGCTTTGCACCGGTTCCTCCTCCATCTTCGTGCGGTTTCCCTTGGCAGCGAAGATCTCATCGATAAACTGCGGTTCCTTCTTGAGCTTCTCTAGGGTCAGTTTACTGGCCATCTGCTGGCTCTCTTTCTTCGAGTAACCTTGTCCGGAGCATCCTTTAAGCCCTTCGATAAGCACTTCATAGTTGAACATCGGGCTGCCGTTCTGGTCGACCTTCTGTTCCAGCATGTTGAATTTCATGTTGACGCGGTTTTTCTGCGTCCATTCTATAAGCTTGCTTTTGAAGTTGACTTCCTTGTATGCGACCTTGTCGATGTTGATCATTTGGGCGAGGATACGCTTTTCCATGAAGCGCATACATGCGTTGTAACCGCGGTCGAGATAGATTGCGCCGACGAGTGCTTCAAACGCATTGCCTCCCATATAGCTGTTGTGGGATGAGCTGTGGCCCGACGAGAGGATCAGCTGGCACACCCCCATCTGTTGTGCGAGTTTGCCCAGGGTGTCACGCTGCACCAATTTAGACCGTGTATTGGTGAGAAATCCCTCGCGCTTACCGGGAAAATGTCGGTAGACGATGTCACCCACGATGGCGTCGAGGATGGCATCTCCGAGGAATTCGAGACGCTCGTTGTTGACCGGCTTGCCTTTTTTATTGCGGTGCATGACGCTCTTGTGCATCAGTGCAAGCTTGTAATAACTGATGTCGTGGGGGTAAAAGCCGATGATGGAATACAAAGACGCGCGAAGCTCCTTATCCTCTTGGAAGGGAAGCTTCACGCGGTCAATCAGTTTAGTCAGCATATTTCTTGAAAGCTACACAGGCATTGTGACCGCCGAAACCGAAAGTGTTGCTGATAGCGGCACGCACTTCGCGCTTCTGGGCCTTGTTGAATGTGAAGTTCATCTGATAGTCGATCTCCGGATCCTTGTCATCTTCCTCGTGGTTGATGGTAGGCGGAACGATGTCGTTCTTCACGGCCAGCACGCACGTCATGGCCTCTACGGCACCTGCGGCACCGAGGAGATGGCCGGTCATAGACTTCGTGGAGCTGATGTTCAGCTTGTAGGCCTGATCGCCGAAGACATCCTTGATGGCCTTGGCCTCGCTGATATCGCCCACGTGGGTGGATGTTCCGTGCACGTTGATATAGTCGATATCCTCCGGCTTAAGTCCTGCATCGGAGAGCGCAGCCTCCATGACGAGACGCGCACCGAGGCCTTCCGGATGCGACGCGGTGATGTGATAGGCATCTGCGCTGGCGCCTTCGCCGACCATTTCGGCATAGATTCGGGCTCCGCGAGCTTTCGCGTGCTCGAGCTCTTCGAGTATCAGGCAGCCTGCTCCTTCACCCATCACGAATCCGTCACGGCTTGCGCTGAAGGGTCGGGATGCGTGTTCGGGATCGTCATTGCGGGTCGACAGCGCCTTCATGGCATTGAAACCGCCCACGCCGGTGGCGCAGATGGCAGCCTCGGCACCGCCTGCCACGATCATGTCAGCCTTGCCTAAGCGGACGATGTTGAACGCATCGGCGAGGGCATTGCTTGACGAGGCACAGGCCGAAGTGGTGGTGAAGTTGGGTCCGTGGAATCCGAAGTGGATCGAGATCTGTCCGGATGCGATGTCGGCGATCATCATCGGGATGAAGAAGGGATTGAACATCGGACCGCGCTCGATGTGCTGTCCGTAGTCGATGACCTGATCTTCGAAGGTTCTGATGCCGCCGATGCCGACGCCATAGATGACGCCTATGCGGTTCTTGTCGGCTTTCTCCAAGTCAAGCCCCGAGTCTCTGACTCCCTGAATGGCCGAGATCAGCGCGAGCTGCGTGTAACGGTCCATCCTGCGGGCCTCTTTTCTGTCTATGTAGTCAGTGATCTGCAGATTCTTGACTTCGCAGGCGAAATGGGTCTTGAACAGTGTTGTATCGAATTGTGTAATAGGTGCCGCGCCGCTCTTACCGGCCAGTAAGCTCTCCCATGTCTCTTCAGGAGTATTGCCGATAGGGGTAACCGCGCCAAGCCCTGTTACAACTACTCTTTTTAATTCCATTATGATTGATTGATGATAAACGGTTTAAAGAGCAATGGTTGATGGCTTATGAGGAGTGCCGGGACAATTGCCGGGCAAAAAAGAATCATAAGCCATCAACCATTGACCATAAACTGGCTGCTTACTTGGCGTTCTCCTCGATGTATTTGATGGCGTCGCCGACGGTCTGAATCGTCTCTGCCTTGTCATCCGGAATGGAGATGCCGAATTCCTTTTCGAATTCCATGATCAGCTCTACTGTATCCAGCGAGTCTGCGCCAAGATCGTTAGTGAAGCTTGCTTCGGGTTTTACCTCGGCCTCATCCACACCTAATTTGTCTACAATAATAGCCTTTACCTTTGATTCGATTTCTGACATAGTTGTTTCTAATTTAAAATGTTTAAAAATAATTTCTATTCTAAAATCGGGTGCAAAGTAACACATTTTTATTCAATTCCACAAATTTTTTAATAAAAAAACCATTTACTGCTGCACAAACCACCCTACTCTGTGCACTTTTGTCAGTCAATTCACCGCTTATGTTCCTATTTGACAGAATGTTCTGTCGCGTGCAATGGATCGTTGCTTGAGGTCAGGAACCTGTCTCGGAACATGGCTGCACTACTGAAAAAAATGCACATTCGACCCGTCTTGAACCGTTTTACGCCGATGCCTCGCAGCGGTCATTCCTCCGACGGTCACCATTTCGGGGGGAACGTTGTAATCGTCTGTCTGACAGCAATTTATCAAATGCAGTTCCCGGAGCATAAATTTCCTCGGCGCGGAGCTATGCTTTCGGCGGCCCGGAGCTATGCTTTGGGCGGCCCGGAGCTATGCTTTCGACGGCCCGGAGGATAGCTCCGCCAACGCGTTGATTATCAATTCATTGTAGGGGAGGATCAGCGTATCCGCCCCTACGGCTGACTCAGGGACCGCAATCAGGCGATGCCGACCAACTAAATTGGGGCTTCCCTTGGCGTTATTGGATAAAATCGCTATATTTGCAACCTTAAACAGAATCATGAAAAGATGAAAAGATCAACGCTCGTTATTGCAGCCTGGCTGTTCGTGACCATCGGTTATGCGCAGCAGGCACGTCAGGATTTCAAGGCTGACCGCAACCTCTCGGCCAGCAACTATGTCGCTTATCCGGGTCCGCTGCAACAGACGCTCTCCCCTGCCCCAGCCGATTATGTGCCGTGTTACATCAGTCACTACGGGCGGCACGGATCCCGCTATCTCATCGGAACCAACGACTACGACCGCCCCTACTACACCCTCATGCGGGCTGACAGCCTCGGCAAGCTGACCGAAACGGGACGCGACGTGCTCCGCAGGGTGAGGATGATCCGCGAAGAAGCCCAAGGGCGGGACGGAGAACTGACCCGACGAGGTGCCGAACAGCACAAGCAGATCGCCCGCCGCATGTTTGAGCGCTTCCCGCAAGTCTTTGAGGGACCGGCAAACGTCGATGCCAAGAGCACCGTAGTCATCCGCTGCATCCTCTCCATGGAGAATGCGCTCCAGCAACTGATCCTTCTGAATCCCCAACTGCATATCTCTCACGACGCCAGTCACCACGACATGTACTACATGAATCAGACTGACCGCGCACTGAAAGCTCGGAAGATGACGCCGGAAGCCAAGAAAAGCTACGACGCCTTTGCCGCCCGCCATGCCAATTGTAGCCATCTGATGGGCCTGATCTTCAACGATGCCACCTACTGGCAGCACAGCATCGACGCCAACAAGCTCGCCAGCCAGCTCTATGTGCTGGCAAGCAACGTACAGAGCACCGAACTGCGGCACAGCCTCACGCTCTATGACCTCTTCACGGACGATGAGCTCTATGACGCATGGCTATGCACCAACGCCTGGTGGTATATCAACTACGGCCCCAGTCCGTTGAATGGGGGCACGCAACCTTATTCACAACGCAACCTCCTACGCATGATCATCCACGAGGCCGACAGCTGTCTGCAGCTCCCGCGTTGCGGTGCGACACTCCGATATGGCCACGACACGATGGTCATGCCGCTCACCTGCCTGCTCGGCATCAACGGATACGGGCGCCAGATCACTGATCTCGAGCAGTTGGACGATGCCGGCTGGTGCGACTACCGCATCTTCCCGATGGGCTCCAACCTGCAATTCGTCTTCTATCGGTCACCCTCCCGCCCCGACGACATCATCCTCAAGGTGCTCCTCAACGAGAATGAGACCACGCTGCCCGTGAAGACCGACATCGCCCCTTACTATCACTGGCGCGACTTCCGCAACTATTATCTGAAGAAATTGGATGCGTACAAGGCCGACTGACCTGCGGTCCGAAATGTCCGGAAAACATCATCGAGCCATGCGAAAACAATGGATTGTCACCCTCCTGATGACCACCGCCGCACTCACGGCTTCCGCCTCGACCGACGAGAGAGACACGCTCGACCAGTCGATCGCGCGCCATCCAATCGCTGTCGACGGCGGCAGCATCAGCCAGTTGGGACATCGCATCGAAGTGGATGTGGTGCCGTCAACCATCCTTCACACCAACCGCTACCTCAAGGGCGAGAACCTCGAGGGGCGGGAGATGAACCACGCCTTCAGCGGACGCCTCAAGTATGCCTTCCAGTTGCCCGCTGAGAGCCATTCGGGGCGCATCTACAAAGGCGCCTATCAGGGCATCGGCGTGGCGTGGCACGACTTCAACCCGCAGTTGGGCAATCCCTTTTCGGCCTTCATCTTCCAGGGAGCGCGCATCAAGTCGTGGGCTCCGAGGCTGTCACTCAACTACGAATGGAACCTCGGACTGACCTTCGGCTGGCACCCCTACGACGCTGAGACCAATCCGGAAAACCGTGTCATCGGCTCCCGCGTCACCGCCTACATCGACGCCGACATCTATCTCCGATGGCAGCTGTCACGCTCCTGGGATCTCAACGCGGGCGTCTCGGTCATCCATTTCTCCAATGGCAACACCACGATTCCCAATGCCGGACTCAACGTATTGGGCGGACGCGTGAGCCTCGCCTATTACATCCACCGTCAGGAACAGCCTTCCACCGGCCGCGTGCGCATCCCGAGCTTCCGCCGCCGCATAAATTACGACCTGCTGCTCTTTGGCGCTTACCGCCGTCAGGGATTCGACTTCGGCAACGGGCCCGTAGCCATGCCGGGCAAGTATGAGGTCTTCGGCTTCAACTTCACGCCGCTCTACAGCGTCAACTATTGGTTCAGCACCGGTCTGTCCGTCGACGGCGTTTACGACAGAAGCGCCAACCTGCTCTTCGAGGACTACATTGTCGGGATGGGAGACAAGGGGGATGACTCGCGCAATCATGTCGGCATCCCGCCCGCCTGGAAGCAGATGGCGCTCGGACTCTCGGCCCGCGCCGAGTTCACGATGCCCTTCTTCTCGATCAACGTAGGCGTGGGGCGCAATCTGATCTGCGCTCCGGGCGATCTGCGGGCATGGTATCAGCTGCTCGCCCTGAAGGTGAACATGAGCCGGAAGCTCTTTCTCCACATCGGATATTCGCTTCAGGACTTCCGCTATCCTAACCACTTGATGCTCGGTTTGGGATGGCATTTTAAATAAGATGTAAGGAACGTGAAAGGTGAAGTGTGAATTTCGCATGTATAACATTACGCTTCACACTTCACCTTTCTAACGCTTGATGTTTACGATGATGGTGACTTTGGAACCGACAGGGGAGGAGACATTGTAGATGAGCGTGTAAATGCGCTCCTGACGGGCATTCTGCGTGACGAGCGTCAGAATCTCGCGGTCCTGTTCCTTGCGCTCTGTGAACGTGCCGCTGCTGCGCTCGGCCCGGAACGCGGCGATCATCTTTTGGCAGGAGACGCTTTCCAAGCGGAGCACTTTCACCACCTTTTCGACCTTCTTTGTTTGCGGATTGCGCTTGATGACACTTGTAAAGGTGGCGCCACCGACGGCCGCAAAGCGGTCCACAAGCGCGTCGATGCGGTTCTGAGCCATGGCTGCCGCTGCACTGCAGAGGATCAGCGAGAAGAGGAGAATCAGTTTATTCATGTCATTTCTGATTGGCGAGTTGTTTCTCGATGGCCTCTGCGTCGGCGAGTGTCTGCTCGATTTCAGGCTTCATCCGGTTGAGGTCGACAATCTTCAGGCCGTTTACGATCATGTAACTGCCTGCAAATTGAGATTGCAGCTGCCGCTGCTCGTGATGGTTCCAGGCAGTTGCGGCGCCGAAGAAGAGTAGGAGAGAGGCGGCGATCCCGATGGCCAGACGGGTCCATCGCGGTTTGCGGCGCGGCCGGAGCATCGCTTCGGCCGGGAGGGAGATGGCCTTCAGCCCAAGGAAAACGGGCCTGTAGGGCTCCCATACGGCCGGGAGGCCGGGACGGGAGAAGTATGCGTAGAGCCGGGATTCCTCTTCCGGCGTTGTCTCCCCGTCAAAGAAGCGGTCGATGAGAGCTTCTATCTGTTGTTCGTTCATGATCTGTATCCTTTCATTATTTCATCTCTGATGGTCTTTCTGGCCCTGCTCACAGCCTTTCTGACTGCCGTTTCTGTGGTGCCCATGAGGCGTGCGATGTCGGCATAGTCCATGTCCTGCATGTGGCGGAGGCGAATGACGAGCTGCTGAGGCATGGGCAAGGCGTCCACGAGTGCCATCATCCGCTCGATCTGCTCACTGTCTTGCCGCTCGCTCTCGTCGTTTCCGGTATCAGCCCATGGACGGGATGGATGGGCCGAGAGACGCCGACGGCGGTCGAGGGAGAAGTTTCTGGCCATGACGGAGGCGAGGGGCAGCAGGGGCGCATGGAGCGAGTCGCACATCGTCCACAGCTTGGTGAGGACGTCCTGTGTGATGTCTTCGGCCTCGTCATGGTTGTTGAGGACATGCATGGCGATGCTTTCGATGCGTGGCCGGATAGCGAGTGCGGCCTGCTGAAACTCGTCCTTGGTCACGCGGAGGTCAGAATTTGTTCAGGTTCTTGGTGGTGATGTGGGCCTGACCGTCCGTGTCTATCTTTGTGTCATCCGCCGTTCCGACGATCTCGAAGTCGCCTATGCCGCTGTTATAGGCCGTCAGTCGCGTGCAGTCGACATCCGCATGGATGTTGCCCTGTCCGCTGTTGCGGATGTCAATGGTCGTCCCTTTGAAGTGGATCTGCAGGTGGCCGACACCCGAATTGTTGATCTTGAGATTGTCGGAGGCGAGGTCCAACTGGCCGTTTGACTGTCCTTCGTTGGTCAGCGTGGCCTTCTTGGCAGAGCCGGAGCATTCAAACGTGATCACGCCTGCATTCGTGTAGGTGAGGGAATTGCAGCTGATCTGCCTGAGATGGATATTGGCCACGCCCGCGTTCTGCAGCTTCAGGTCGGTGCATTTCCACCTTTCGGTGTCCATATTCATCACGCCCGAATTGCTGACAGCCTGCAGACGGGGTGCCGTGATGGTAAGCGTGAGCCGCGTCTTCCGGTTATTCGGGCCTTTTGTCCTGCGACTCTCGATATGGAGCGTCCGTCCTTTCACGTAGATATTGTCTACCTTCGGATCATAGTTTTCGGCCTTCACACTGAGCCGGGAGCCTGCCCTGAGACGGACGGTCACCACAGATGAGTTCTCAATGGCGTTGAAGTCGGTCACCTGCAACTGTCTTGCAGCCCCCGCTCCGGGCTTTACGGCTTGTCTGTTGGTGCCACATGCCATCAGCGAAAGCATCATGCAGATGGCGGAGAGGATGGATATTCGTGTTTTCATCATCATGTGTATAAATGTTGTTTTCTGCATTCAGTACGCACGCGAAAGACTTTTGTGACACAAAAATACAAAAAATATCTTTGCCGGTGTGCACGTTTTTGAGTATCTTTGCCCTACAATTACCAATCCATCAGATACATGTCCAATAAAGATACGGGCCTCACGCCCATGATGAAGCAGTTCTTCTCTATGAAGAAACAGCATCCCGACGCACTGCTCCTGTTTCGTTGCGGCGACTTTTATGAAACCTACGGCGACGACGCAGTTGAAGGATCACGCATCCTCGGGATCACCTTGACCAAGCGGAACAATGGTGGGGCGACGGGAGAGACGGCCATGGCCGGCTTCCCACACCACGCCTTGGACACGTATCTGCCCAAACTGATCCGCGCAGGAAAGCGTGTCGCGATCTGCGATCAATTGGAAGACCCGAAGAAGAAGCGCGAGATGATCCGCGGAAAGAAAGGACTCACGCAGATGGACAAGATGGTCAGGCGCGGCATCACGGAGCTTGTGACACCCGGAGTGGCCATGAATGACAACGTCTTGAATTACAAGGAGAACAACTTCCTGGCTGCTGTCCACTTCGGAAAGTCGGCCTGCGGCGTGTCATTTCTCGACATCTCGACGGGCGAGTTTCTCACCGGCGAAGGCACGTATGACTACGTAGCGAAGCTCTTAGGCAGCTTCTCTCCCAAGGAAGTGCTCTATGACCGGGAGCGGAAGCATGACTTCGAGCGCTACTTCGGTACACGCAACTGCGTCTTTGAGCTCGATGACTGGGTCTTTACGGAGCAAACGGCGCGGCAAAAGCTATTGCGCCACTTCGGCACAAAGTCGCTCAAAGGATTCGGCGTGGAGCATCTGAAGAGCGGAATCATCGCTTCAGGTGCCATCATGCAGTATCTCGAGCTCACCCAGCACACGCAGATCGGCCACATCACAGCGCTCTCCCGCATCGAGGAAGACCGCTATGTCAGGCTCGACAAGTTCACGGTCCGCTCTCTGGAACTGCTCAGTCCGATGCAGGAAGGAGGCTCATCGCTGCTCGACGTGATTGACAGGACGGTCACGCCAATGGGCGGACGGCTGCTGAAACGATGGATCGTGTTCCCGCTGAGGGATGTCCAGTCGATCACACAGCGGTTGGATGTCGTCGACTATTGCTTCCGAAAGCCCGACTTCAGGCAGCTTCTCTCGGAGCAATTCCATCGCATCGGCGACTTGGAACGCATCATCTCGAAGGTGGCCACGGGCCGTGTGTCGCCGCGTGAGGTGGTCCAGCTGCGGTTCGCATTAGAGGCCTTGGTGCCCGTGAAGGATGCTTGCCTGCACGCGGAGATCGACAGTCTGAAGCGGATAGGGGAGCAGCTCAACCTCTGCGAGGATCTCCGGGAACGCATAAAGCATGAGATCCAGCCCGACCCGCCACAGCTCCTGAACAAAGGAAGCGTGATCGCGGACGGATATGACGCACAGTTAGACGAGCTCCGCAACATCTCGCGCAACGGCAAGGACTATCTTCTGCAAATCCAGGAACGCGAGATCGCCAAGACCGGAATATCGTCCCTGAAGGTCGGTTTCAACAATGTGTTCGGCTATTATTTAGAAGTTCGCAACACCTTTAAGGACAAAGTGCCGCCCGAGTGGATACGCAAGCAGACGCTGGCACAGGCCGAACGCTATATCACGGAGGAACTGAAGGACTACGAGGAGAAGATTCTCGGAGCCGATGAGCGCATCCTTGCCATGGAGACACAGCTCTTCGGCGAGCTCGTGACGGCCATGCAGGCTTTCATTCCGATGATCCAGACCGACGCCAATCTCATCGCGCGGCTCGACTGTCTGCTGTCTTTTGCCCGTGCGGCCGATGACAACGGCTATGTCAGACCGGTCGTTGAGGAAAGCGACGTGCTGGATATCCGACAGGGAAGACATCCGGTTATCGAGACCCAATTGCCCCTCGGCGAGCACTATATACCCAACGACATCTACTTAGACACCAAGAAACAGCAGATCATGATGATCACGGGGCCCAACATGGCGGGTAAATCGGCGCTGCTGCGTCAATCGGCTTTGATCGTCCTGATGGCCCAGATCGGCTGCTTCGTGCCTGCTGAGCGTGCCCGAATAGGCTTGGTCGACAAGATCTTCACACGTGTGGGGGCCAGCGACAACATCTCTTTGGGCGAGTCGACCTTCATGGTTGAGATGACCGAAGCAGCCGACATCCTCAACAACGTGACGCCTCAGTCGCTCGTACTCTTTGATGAATTAGGACGCGGAACATCGACCTACGACGGCATCTCGATAGCCTGGGCGATCGTGGAATACCTGCACGAGCATCCGAAAGCATGCGCGCGGACGCTCTTCGCCACCCATTACCATGAGCTGAACGAGATGGAAAAGAACTTCTCACGCATCCGCAACTACAACGTGAGCGTGAAGGAGATGGACGGAAAGGTGATCTTTCTCCGCAAGTTAGAGCGTGGCGGGTCGGAGCATTCGTTCGGTATACACGTGGCTGAGATTGCAGGCATGCCGAGGTCGATCGTCAAAAGGGCAGGCGTGATACTCAAGCAGCTGGAGGCTGACAATGCCAGTGTCGGCACCGCAGGCAAGCCGAACGTGAAGCACTTGGATGAGACGCGCGAGGGAATGCAGCTCAGTTTCTTCCAGTTGGATGACCCTGTGCTGACCCAGATACGCGATGAGATCCTCACACTCGACGTGAACAATCTCACGCCTGTGGAGGCCTTGAACAAGCTGAACGATATCAAGCGGATCCTGAAAGGAGAGTAGGGGATCCGTATAAAAACGTCAGCCTGACTTCTCTTTCGCCCTTCAGCGAAAAGGAAGTCAGGCTATTGTGTTGGCACCCAGCCAACGCGACATGCTCAGACCGTTATTTCTTCTCCAGATAAGAATGTGCGCCCAATTTGCGCAACCACGGTCCGCCGATCAGGCAGGCCACACCGAGAACGATGAAAGGAATGGAGAGGATCTGCCCCATGTCTATCGGGAGACCGGCTTCGAACGCTTCCTGTACCTCCTTCGTATACTCGATGAAGAAGCGGAAGGTAAAGATGAGCGTCAGACAGAGCCCGAAGAAGAAGCCGGTGCCTACCTTCTCGCGGTGCTTCCGGTAGAAGTACCAGCCGACGAAGAAGAATATGGCGTAGGCGATGGCCTCATAGAGCTGTCCGGGATGACGCGGGAGCGAGTCTACATGCTGAAAAATGAAGGCCCAGGGGAGATCGGTCGGCCGGCCGATGATCTCGCTGTTCATCAGGTTGCCGAGCCGGATGAAGCAGGCGGTGGTAGGCGTTGCGATGGCGATATCGTCGAGCACGTGCCAGAGGTTCATGTGGGTACGACGGTAATAGAGCCAGAGGGCGGTCATCAGACCGAGTGTCCCGCCGTGCGAAGCCAATCCTGCGTAGCCCGTAAACCGCCATCCGCCGTCAGCCTTGAAGTGGATCGGGAGCAACATCTCGACGATGTGCTTTCCGCTGGAGAGGAAATAGTCGGGCTCGTAGAACAGACAATGGCCTAACCGGGCACCGATGAGGATGCCGAAGAAGCAGTAGACGAGCAGCGGATCGAAATACTTATCCGGCACTTTCTGGTCCTTGAAGAGCCACTTGACGACGTAGATGGCGATGACTAAACCGATGAGCCAGCAGAGCGCATACCAGCGGATACCCCAGCTTCCGATACTGATGGCGAAGAGATCCGGATTCCAATGGATGTAAAGAAGA
>ONHE01000121.1 GCA_900317545.1 uncultured Prevotella sp.
ATGCGTCCTAACAGGCGAGACGATAAGACCTGAACGGACGGAAGCGGTTATCACACGGTTCGAGACTGTCTGCAGATGGGCGCAAAGCAGTCTGCAAACGGCTGTGAAGACCGGCGGAAAAGTCGCGGCGAAGCCTGTCCTTTAGCATGAAAAGCGGTCTGTCGGTCTCCCGAAAAACCGGTCGTTTGACCCAAATCAAGCCAATTGACCGTTATCAAGAAAACCTCTGAAAGCATCGAAATAAACAGCCGGAGACTTGGCAGCAAGGCCAAATAGGCTTACTTTTGCATCGTATTACAGGATAACTGGGCAGGACACAGCCCTTAGATTATGAATAAAAAAGAAAGGAAAAGAATGATGAAAAAGATTGTAGAGAACATGAAGAAAATGATGAAACGCATTGGAAAACAGTATGTAGACATGATGACCGTCTACGGTGAAGCACTGATGAAGGGCGGATCCTACGGATGCGTTTAAGGCCGGGTTGCAAGATTAGGTTTGTAGAATTAACAGATAAAGTATACATATCGTTTCGGTCGTATCCTGCATCTATTGGTCTCGACCTAATTGACAGAACCAGACTTAAAAAAGAATGAACAATCAGAAAGCATAGAAATTTTCGGATAACAAAGAGGCTGCAGACTGGACGAGGTTCCGCTGCGGCCTTTTTTTTTGCCCTTAACCCCGAATCGTTCATGAGAGGCCGTGCAGATCTGGTTAGAAGACCGGGTTGATTGACAGCTTAGATGTCAAAGGCACAGCGGTCTACGGCTAGCAAAACAGGCGGGGAAGATGGCCGGCGAGCCGATGAAAACAGTCGTGAAGCATCCATCGTCGAGAATCGTCGAGCCGCAGCCAACCTTCCGACGGTTGGCTCTATCGCGCCGCATCCCTGCGGAAAAGGACATGAGGGCACGCCTTCAATATAAAGACGTGCCCCCTTTCGCTATATGATTACATGGAGATATATGCGGATATCAGTCGAAGTCGAACCAGAGGCTGCCCCCTTTGGACAGTGTTCCACCGCTGTCATCGTTGTCCCAAATGTTGTCAGAGATGGATCCGTTAAGAACTTCCTTCACTGATCACATGGCGCGATTCATCGTTTCCGGAAGGGTTGGAGGGAGAGGTCGGGTCGGTGGAGCCTCCACTGCCCGCGAGCAGACAGACATCTTCGATCCAGCTTAACTGTTCGGTGGCCGGGGCTGTATAATGCTTCTTGTTTTTCATTTCCTGTACGCTTACCTTACTACATATTTCTTTCCGTTCACAATATAGACGCCTGCAGGCAGTCCGTTGACCGTGTCACCGACACGCTGGCCATTGAGACCGTAGACCCGCGTAGTTCCTTCTGTCGTCGGACGGGTTGTCTCAACCAGTTCGGTGATGCCGGTGGTCTCACCACTGTCGAATGCCAGGACATAGTTAGGCTTGGCTCCATTATCGAAGTGGTCATGCACCAAGGGGGTCGGGCAGACGGTCAAGAACACGCCGTCGGATGTCACATTGCGCGACATGGAGCATGTGGCTTTGGCACCGATGACGCAACTGTAGCTGCGCCAAGGCAGCGGCGCCGACTTCATTTGGCGGAAGAATTGGTTCTGGTCTTTGCTGACGCTGTGGCCGAGATAATAATATCCGGAAGCGGCGGGGACCTCTGCGTCAATGAAAGTGCCGATGAAGGCGTAGTGATAGCCCATGATCTCAAAACCGTTGCCGTCATAGGCATGGACGGAATAGTCGAGTTTGGGCTTGCGGATCATTACTTGCTCATCGATGTCGGGCGTACTTTTAACCATCCCGTCCGTCATAACCTTGACGCGAAGTCCCTGACGGGCCTGTTCAAGTTCTTCTTCCGTGAGTGCCGGTTTGATCAGATAAGGGTAGCCTGCCTTGATGACAGGTTCGCCGGGAGCATAAGTGGAATAGGACGGAGTGAGCGAAGAGACATAGTCGTACTTATGGTCATCCATCGTCAGATTTTTGCTTAGGTTGAGCGTGATCATCGGTTGGTTGCGGGTGACAGAGGTCAGCGCACGCACGTCAGGATAGAGCTTGTCGCCGGCTTCGAGCCTTGTGATCTTTCCGCTGGGCTTGTCAACGACGGTGACAGAGGCATCCGCCTCGGTGCCGAAGTATGCCAAGAGATCCTCCTTGGTCATATCAAAAGGTACGCAGATGGTGTACCAGTCGTTGTACTTATAGCTGCTCATGTTCCATCGCGGTGCCGGATCTTCGTAATTGACCCGCGATGCCAACGTGAACTGATGCCAGCCCATATAGCGGGTGTCATAGGTCATGCCGGCAGGACTGCCGTTAGCGTCCCACATCTGATCACCCTGTGCCTGCGTGATGGCGTTCAGGCTTCCCTGCGTGGTGATGGCATTGGTGTAAGGATCACGATCCTTGCGCCAGGCATTCCATATATAGCCTGTGTTGGCCTGTTCGAAGGCACGGTTATATTCGCTCTGAGAAGGCCACATGATGACCTTTCCACTGCCGTCAGTTGTCAGCTTGGCATCGGGCTGAGAGTAGGCACGGGTCTAATCGGTATAGTTCTTGGCTTCCGTGGAAGAGACAGCATCCGGGAAGTGAAGGATCGAGAAGCGGTCATAGTCCTCACGGGTGATGGCGCCGACGGTGGGCCGATATCCACCCCAACCATAGAGCATGCCCTGCGTGAAGGCGTCCTTGGCGCAGAGGGGAGCCTGCTTGGCCAGCACGTATACGTCAGTAGGCGAGTTGGAGACATCGGTTCCCAAGTTGAAAGCCGCCGTCTTGATCTCCTTCAGATTGGCAGAGAGGGTCAGCGTTCGGGGACCTTTGTCGATCAGATTTCCATCCGCATCCGTAGTCGTCATGTGCAGGATCGGCGCATTGAAGAACGCTCCCTCATCGATGGTGGTAAAGTTATAGGGGACGCAAAGTTCCTTCAGGCTTTTGAAATTGCTGAGTGCGCAGCCCGGAATCAAGGTCATTGACGCAGAGACAGGCAGCTTCAGGGTCTGCAACGTTGTTCCGGCGACTAAGCAAGAGAAATTCATGTCAGTCTGCTTGGCAAACACGGCGTCGGTCAAGTCAAGGTATTGGAGATTGGCATTGGCCAACGCAACCTTCTCGTGAATGCCCGTACCCGTGGCCGTCAGCTTGCCTCCACTCACGCTATAAGAAAGGTGGCCGTCGGCATCCAACGCGTTATAGTCGCTGTAGCCCATCGACAAGTCGTCCGGCATGAGGTTTCCTGACAGCGTTGCTTTTACGATCTTTCTCGAACGGAATTCATATTCACTGATCCTGATGCGGGGATCCTGCTCCATGGCAGCGCGAAGGGAGTTGGGCTCCTTCACATAGGCCGTGATCGCGGTGATCCATTCGCTTTGGTCGGAATTGGTGGCATAGGTACCAGAAAAGGCGGCCTTGAGCGCGGTGCAGCCTTCAAAGGCTGCTGCGTTGAGCAATGCCTTGTCGGTGCCGTCGGGCATGATGAGGTAACTGACAGTGGTGTTGCTCAGGCTGAGGGCGTTCACATCGGCGGCGAAAGCAGCCTTGCTCAAATCGATGGCAGGGGCCGATACGGACGAGAGGGCGGCAAAGTCGGCGGCGCTCATCGGACTGCCGGTGACCCTGAATGTCGAGGCCTTGGCAACTATACTTTTCACGGTGGCATCCTGAAGGGCTGCAGCGAGCTGCCCGGGGTGAACGATGTTCAGCGTGAACACGCCGTTCGTCTGGCTGGCCGTGATGGCATTTTCACTTCCGGCAAGATCTATCTGCGTGCCGTCGGGCACCATGACGACAGCCAGTTTGGGATTGCCCGTGGCCGAGACGGTATTGGCATTCAGCGTCGATCCGTTCAGCGAGAGGAAGGCCAAGGAGCTGTTATCGTTGGCCGTAACCTTGCCGTTGACGATCGTGTTGGTCACAGAAAGGCTCTGCAACTTGCTGGTACCGCTCACGACAAGATCGCCGTTCATCTGCGTATTGGAGCTCTTGTTGCCTGCGATCGAAACGGCTGTCAGGTCGGTCAGCATGCCGGTGATTGCGGGGATGTCGGCTGCGTCGTTGAGTGAAGTCATCTCGATGACCAGCGCAGTGGCATGCTTGACTTCCGGCAATGCGGCGATGGCTGCGGCTACATCGGTGGCAAAGAGGCCGTTGCCGCTGCCCGTATAGGACAAGGTGGTGCCGTCGAACTTCATGACCGACTTGAATTTGTAGCCCAGATTGTTCCAATCGTTCGTATAGGCGAAACCTAAGAGATCGATGGCAGACGTTTTGGGAAGGATGACAGAAAGCTGGCCGGTGTTCCCCCAGTTATATCCCGGCACGACGGTCTTCACATCCGCATCCGAAACCGTTGCGTCATAAAGGTTGATCATACCTGAAGAAAGAACGCAGGAACCGACGGCCGATAGATCGGAAGCATTCAACATGCCCGTCACGACGATTCTGCTGCTACTCTGCAATTCGGTGTTTGTCGGTTGAGTGTTCCAATTATTGAGCCCACTATACCATGTTGAGAAATCTCCTGCTGCACCCACATGGAGGGTCAATGTCTTCACGCCGTTCACTGTAGACGTGGCATAAGTGGATCCAGAACCGAAACTTCCGTTCAAATCAGCGGCCTTCACGGCACACACTGCCCACAAGGACAGGACGAAAAGCAATGCTTTTTTCATAATCTAAAAACACGTAAATCCATTTCTCATGGAATAAACTATAATCTTAAAATATTGATAAATTGGTTATATGCATCGAATATTCACAAGAGCCATAGTTATTTCGCGTTCTAAACAAACAGGACGTAAAGTATAACTATTATTAGTAGATCGGGTGCAAAATTAACACTAATAAATTATCCGGCCAAATTTTTTGAGTCATATTTACACCGCAACGGTCAAAAAAACATAATATCTATCGAAAAATGATTGATTATGCGAATGATAGAATAACCGCACGGTCCGGATTGCCACCTGACTGCCCTACGAAGCAGCCGTGACCACCATTCTGAGCGGCTGTCAGGCAAATAATTGTTCGGTATACAATGACTGACGAGGGATGCGGTGTTGTCACGGCACATGAAGACATGCGGGTGAACGGG
>ONHE01000123.1 GCA_900317545.1 uncultured Prevotella sp.
CATACAGATAATTTTCTTCCATAATGCAAAGGAAAGAAATATTTATCAATTAACAAAATTATCCCCACCTTTTTCCTACTGAGCCCCAGTTAGGTTAGTGTCATGCCCGACACACTAATAAAGAACCAAGTAATTGTATCTCAACTACTTGGTTCTATGTACGGATCTATATCCGTTGTGCGCCCTTAGGGACTCGAACCCTAGACCCACTGATTAAGAGTCAGTTGCTCTACCAGCTGAGCTAAGGGCGCATAATACACTTCCTTTTGGAATTGCGAGTGCAAAGATACAGTCTTTTTGGGAAATGACCAAATAAATCCATCATTTTTTCAGAAATCATTTTTATATGACTTGTGAAAAAGCGAAGAAGGGGAATGCGTACCTTACTTATTTATACGTTCCGCTGCTGTCATTTCTTTTCGAGTTGGTTTTGAAGACGAACCAATTCATCCCTATACTGGGCAGCTTGTAGGAAATTTAAATCTCTGGCAGCCTGTTTCATGAGCGCTGTCGTGTTGGCGATGCTTTTTTCCAACTGCTTCTTTGTCATTCTTTCCACGATCGGGTCGGCCGCAAAAGTACCCTCGTCTGGTTCGAGGTAGGCATATTGTACCTGCTTTCTCGAGGAGTTAGTGTTCAGCCTGAACGTCGACTCGTCATCATGGGTCGGCAAGGCTGAAGTGATCGCTTTCGTAATCTGTTGGGGGGTGATATGGTGATCTTCATTATATTTCAACTGTATCATTCGTCTACGCTCGGTTTCGTCAATGGTCTTCTGCATGCTGTCCGTGATAGTGTCGGCATACATGATCACTTTTCCGTTGACGTTGCGGGCGGCACGACCGGCGGTCTGAGTCAACGACCTGTGGCTGCGCAGGAAACCTTCCTTGTCTGCATCAAGTATTGCCACCAGCGAAACTTCCGGCAAATCAAGTCCTTCTCGGAGCAGGTTGACACCGACCAATACATCGAAGACTCCGGCCCGAAGGTCGTTCATGATCTTTACGCGATCCAATGTGGGCACGTCACTGTGGATATAGTTGGCCTTGACCTGGTGGTTCAGGAGATACTCCGTCAACTCTTCCGCCATGCGTTTGGTCAGAGTCGTTACCAATATCCGTTCGTTTTTATGGCAGCGCGTGAGTATTTCATCCATGAGGTCGTCTATCTGGTTATCGCTCGGGCGCACTTCAATTTGAGGATCCAAGAGACCTGTAGGTCGAATGATCTGTTCAACGACCACGCCTTCCGACTGCTCTAACTCAAAATCGGCAGGAGTGGCAGAGACATAGACCACCTGGTGGAGCATGTCTTGGAATTCATCAAATTTCAGTGGACGGTTGTCAAAAGCAGCAGGCAGTCGGAAGCCGTATTCGACCAGGTTCTGCTTTCTGGCGCGGTCACCGCCGTACATGGCGCTGATCTGGGGAACCGTAACGTGGCTCTCGTCTATGACCATGAGATAGTCATGTGGAAAGAAATCCAGCAGGCAATATGGTTTCTGTCCCGGCTCCCTTCCGTCAAAATATCTGGAATAGTTCTCTATCCCACTACAGTGCCCCAATTCTTTGATCATCTCTATGTCATATTCGACACGTTCCTTTATACGCTGCGACTTAATGTTATCTCCAACATCGTTGAAGAAATTGATCTGTTTGGTCAGATCATCCTGAATGTTACGGATAGCACGCTCTGTCTGCTCCTTTGAGGTGACGAAGAGGTTGGCTGGATAGATGTCATATTCCTCAAAGGTTGTGAGCTTGGCGAATGACACGCTGTCCAACTCTTCGATGCTGTCAATCTCGTCGTCCCACCATATAATGCGGAGGATGTTGTCACTGTAGGCCACGGCGATGTCTACCGTGTCGCCTTTCACACGGAAATTTCCGCGCATGAGGTCGATGTCGTTTCTGATATAAAGGCTGTCAACCAATTGCCGCAGAAACTGGTTCCGGTCAATACGCTGACCTCGCTTGACCTTGATGACACTCTTTGCCATTTCGACAGGCCCTCCCATGCCATAAATGCAGGACACAGAGGAGACAACGACGACATCTTTACGTCCGGACAACAGCGCAGAGACAGCTCTGAGCCTCAATTTATCTATCTCGTCATTGATGGCCAGATCTTTCTCAATATATGTGTCGCTCGAAGGAAGGTAAGCTTCCGGCTGGTAATAATCGTAGTAGGAGACATAGTATTCGACGGCATTTTCCGGAAAGAATCCTTTCATCTCCTGATACAGCTGTGCGGCGAGTGTTTTGTTGTGACTCAAAATTAAGGTTGGCTTGTTCACATTGGCAATCACATTGGCCACGGTAAACGTCTTGCCCGATCCCGTAACACCTAAGAGCACCTGTGCCCTGTCTCCGCGGATGATCCCTTCAGTCAATTCCCTGATGGCTTCGGGCTGATCTCCTGTAGGAGCATAGCTTGATGTTAATTTAAAATCCATATCGATGCAAAATTAGTAAAATTCCCTTTATAATCTTTGACTAAGCTTAATTATTTCATAAAAATTCGATCCATTGCTTTGTAAATAAGGGAAATATATGTATTTTTGCATTTAAAATTGAATATATGAAGAAATTAGGCTCTCTCTTATTGTCGGTCCTGCTTTTGTCGGGGTGTGCAAAGGAGTTTAATGCTGTCTATAAAGCCAATGACTATCAATACAAATACGAGTATGCAAAGGAGTGCTTTGCCAATGGGAAATACACGAGGGCAATCACGTTGCTTACAGAATTGGTCACCCAGGAAAAGGGGACCGAGAATGCTCAGGAGAGTCTTTACATGCTGGGGATGGCTCAGTATATGAGCATGGACTACGAATCCGCATCCGCAACTTTCAAACGTTATTACAAGAGCTATCCGCGCGGCTATTATGCCGAGATGGCGGAATTCTATGTCGGCCAGAGTCTCTATATGAGCACGCCCGAGCCAAGATTGGATCAGTCGCAGACGGTATCGGCCATTGCCGCTTTTCAGGAATACCTGGATGTCTTCCCGGATGCAAAACTGAAGGAAACAGCACAAAAGCGGCTCTTCAGTCTTCAGGACAAATTGGTTCAGAAGGAACTCTATTCTGCCAAACTGTATTATGATCTCGGTGCTTACTTCGGCAATTGTTCTGAAGGGGGCAACAACTATGAGGCCTGCATCATCACGGCCGAAAATGCCTTGAAAGACTATCCATACAGCACGATGCGCGAAGATTTCGCCCTGCTTATCATGAAGAGCAAGTTTGAACTGGCTCAACAAAGTATCGAAGAAAAGAAACTGGAACGCTATCAGGATGCTGAGGATGAATGCTACGGATTTATCAATGAGTATCCCGACTCTAAAGCCAAGGCGACTGCCGAGCGCTATATTAAGAAATGTAAAGAAGTGATTAAGGATTAATATATAAATAGAATATGGATTATAGAAAATCTAAAGCACCGGTCAATACAGTGACCCGTAACATCATGGAACTTTGCAAGGACACCGGTAATATCTATGAAAGTGTAGCTATCATTGCCAAAAGAGCCAATCAGATATCGCAGGAAATCAAACAAGATCTGAACAAGAAACTCGCCGAATTTGCTTCCTACAACGACTCTCTGGAAGAAGTTTTCGAAAACAGGGAGCAGATAGAGATTTCTCGTTATTATGAGAAACTGCCGAAGGCAACATTACTTGCAACCGAGGAGTTTGTCGAAGGTAATGTTTACTGGCGTGATCCAGCAAAGGATAAAGATGAACTGCAATGATCCAGCGCAAGCAGACTCTCTATTTTTTGGCAGCTTTGGTGCTGAACGTGATATGCCTCTGTCTGCCGATCGGCAGCGTTGAGCCTCACGGAATGGGTGTCAGTCCATTGTTTTACAATTTAGGTCTTCAGGACGGGAACGGTGGAATCGGTATCAAAACCATTCCCTTGTTCATCGCGCTGCTGCTGACATCTCCGCTGACGGTCTTAGCCATTTTCCAGTATCACAGGCGCAAGTTGCAAATGCGGCTTTGTGAAGGTTGTATCTTGCTCTGCGGAGCATGGCATGTCTGTTTTGTCTTCTATTGGCTGAACGATCTTTCGCAGCTCGGCACGTTTCATGTTACTCCCGCAACATTCCTGCCCTTCATTGCCATCGTATTCTTTGCGTTGGCTCACAAAGGAATCAGGGCAGATGAGAAATTACTGAAGGCAACAGATCGAATCCGCTGATACTTTTGGGGGCTACCTTCAAAATAAGAGGGTACGCCCGACAAGGGCAATGGCTGATCGGGTATTCAGCGTCAGCCCCACCCTGCTATACGTCCCACTTCACAGCCTATTCAAAGGGATGCCGTAAAGCTGTCATTCGGGAGGGCCGAAGCTAACGTATAGACGTGCCATATGCATCCTCTCGACTGCCCGGATGACAGTTCCGCTCCGGCATCAGAAATCCTCCGTGCATACTGATGTAGTTTACTGGATTTAGTTGACAACTTCGGCTCAGTAGGAAAAAGGTGGGGATTATGCATACTGCTTTGCTATTCTGAATAGAAAGAATCTCTTATCTGCCACTCCTCTGATGTTTGCCCGAAAGAGTTTA
>ONHE01000197.1 GCA_900317545.1 uncultured Prevotella sp.
CGTAAGAGAGAGATAAGAAGCGATTCCGTCATCGCGGCAGACTGAATATCTATTCAATAAACATATTTAATTAAAAGCTTCAACTATGAAACGATTCATGCAGTATCTCATGCTGTCGATGCTCCTATTGCAGGTATCGGCATTCGCAATTGCACAACATTCGGTTACGATCAAGGGTCATGTCAAGTTCATTGACAAAACCTTCAAGGTCGGTGTCTACCGCCATTCTGGCACCATCAAGAAACTCCTGGCCGAGGCGCCGGTCAATCAGACAGACCATACTTACCAGCTCACCGTGCCCTTTGACGAGATTGGAGAGGCCACGGTCGACTGTGGCGGATGGCAGGCCGTCAGCGTCTGGTTGGAGGACGAGAATCTTGACATCGATTTCCGGGGATTAGATACGGCCCGGATCAAGATCAAGAATCCACCCTATGTATATATCAGAGGTGGGCGAAACAACGAGTTGATGAACGACATCAACTTCCTTTCCTACCGCAGCTATCAATCTATGATCGCCTATTCACAGATCTCTTACCGCACCAAATTTGCCGATGAGGAAAACAAGAAGACACTGACCAATGCGCTGTATGACTACAACGGCAACAACGCAGATGCCTATTACCGCTACTTCGTGGAGCATTTCTCCGACCGAAACAGTGTGATGGCCGCCGTCAGCCGATTGCCTTACGACGAGAACAAGGAGCTGATCGAAGGCACGCTGAGTCGCCTCGAATCCCAATCCGCATCCTCCAAGATGCTCGTAGACAAGTTCCGGGCCGACATGCGCGAAGCTAAACGACGCCAAGAGAGCATGAAAGTCGGCGCCGTAGCACCCGCCTTCGAGTGCAAGAATGCCAAGGGCAAGACGCTGAAGCCGTCTGACTTCAAGGGAAAGGTATTGGTTCTCGACTTCTGGGCGAGCTGGTGCGGACCCTGTAGGGCCGAAATTCCCAATCTGAAGAAGATCTATGCCGATTACAAAGACAAGGGCGTGGAGTTCCTGAGCGTATCTATCGATGCTAAGAAAGATGCGTGGACCAAGGCCATGAATGAAGAAAAGATGCCCTGGAATCAAGGCTGGGTGTCCGATGGAGGCGCTCACGTCATGGATCTTTACCAGTTCGGCGGCATTCCTTTTATCTTAGTCATTGACAAGGAGGGCAATATCTACAGGAAGAACGTAAGGGGTGAGGAAATCAGAAGAGCCGTCTCGGATGCCCTCTCCGGCAAGAAGACCGCTGAAAAGAAGTCTGTCAGCATCAGCATGGGTGCCATGTCGATGTGATCCCGCGATCATTCAGAACAATCAATAGTCACATTTATAATATTTGTATTATGAAAATCAGGAGTCTATTATTCATGACACTTGCATTCGCAGGTGTTGTCATGTCGTCGTGCAGTTCAGATGACGACGAGCCGGTGGTAGGTATACAGTCCGGCACAATTACCCCGTTGGGGAGTTCGGTATCCTATACGTTGAGCCCGAAAGCGACTGGTGTATTGGAAAATACGACCGACAGCGTAGCCTGGGACGCCACCGATGCGGTGCTGTCAGAGGCAACTCTGAAAGTGACTCCTACGCTCAATGCCACCGTTACCTATAACGGGCAGCCCGTAGGAGCCGATGGTGTCGTGGTCAATGCCAACGCCCCCATCAACCTGACGGTGACTGGGGAAGGCCGGACCGTAGCCTACACGGTGAACGTAGTACGTGCGAAGTCGCCCGCCGAAGGCTTTGTCAAGAAAGCATCTGCCTTCAACGGACTGCCCGCAGGCATCGTCTGGATGGACGTTACCGTGTTCAAGGACAAGTTCTATGCCTATGTCGTCTCCACCAAAATTGACGACGCGGCTGCCAACAAGACCAGCGAAGCCTATCAGCTGTTCCGTTCCAACGACGGCATCACATGGAGCGAGGTAGACTATAAGGTCGATGTCGACAAGGAAGTGCTCGGCGGCGAGGGCGCCCGCATATTCGTTTTCAAGGACAAGCTCTATGTTTACGGCGGTTCACGACTGCGCGGAACGGACAAGTATGGTAACGGCCCGGAACTCGACTGGGGCATTATGCAAAGCGTAAAGTCATGGCGTATGTACTGTTCAAGTGACGGAGAGAACTTCCTGTCGCTCTTGAGCACGACGAAGATCACTGATAAGGGTGAGGCAGTTGCCGACTGGGGCATGGCTTCCTATAACACCCCTTACGCCTCTGTCGCCGTTCTGAACGGCAGACTCTTTATCCAAGGCGGTTACATGTATGCGATGGGACAGGCCCAGTCTGGTCAGAAGTTCATCTCAACGACCGACGGCGTCAACTGGACAACGGTCAACCCGACCGCCCCGGCGGGCGAATCGCTCTATCTTCCCAGCATGGCTCCGAAGATGTTTGCATTCAAGGGCAAGCTGTGGTTGATCGGTGGAGTCAACGGGTTCATCGACAGCGACAGTGACAAGGGCAACAAGAAGATCTACTCCTCCACTGACGGGCAGACCTGGAAGGTCGAGGCTGAGACCGTCTCTGCATTCTCCAACCTGTACCAGGCCTCTGTTGTCGCCAATGACAAGGTGGCCTACCTCTTCGGCGGAGAATCGTTCCTCGACGGCACCCGCATGCTTTCGAAGGCTGTTTACCGCAGCTACGACGGCGTGACATGGGAAAAGATCGACATGCCCGCAGCCTTTACAGGTGCCCGGTATTCGGCTGTTGCAACGATGGGACAAGCCGCATGGTTCTTCGGCGGCTACAATTCGGTCTCTACAGGCTATTATGCCGTACCAGGCACCAAGGACACCTACGGCACCGATACCTGGAACGCAGCCCTTAAATAATCAAGCTATCCATCAGGCTTCCTTTTCCTTCCGTGGGAAAAGGAAGCCTTTCAATAATCTGAACATGAAAAAAATTGCCTTTATACTCATCATAAACTTGTTGCAGATCTCGGCCCTTTTTGCCCAAAAGAAAACCATTACAGGCAATGTGGTTGATAAGAACGGCAACCCCATAGAGTTAGTTACCGTGAGCCTGAATGGCAATAAGGCCGTGGCGAGCACCGATCTTTCGGGCAGCTATACGATACAGGCTGCACCGGGAGACAAGCTGTCCTTCAGCATCATCGGTTATGAAAAGGAGACGAAGGTTGTCGGCAAAGGCAACCGGATTGATGTCGTTCTGCAGGAGAGCAGGGATGTCTTCCTGAGCGATCTGGTCGTTACGGGCTACAGTAAGCAGGAACGTCGCGACCTGACCGGATCGGTCTCCTCGGTCAAGGTGTCCAAGGACGTTTCGTTTCAGTCGGTGGATCAGCTGCTGCAAGGCAAGGCTCCCGGGCTGTTCATGTCAACTTCGTCAGGCGCATTGGGCTCTGCCAACGTACTGACAATCCGTGGATTGAGCTCCATCATCGGTGATAACAACCCACTCTATGTCGTCGACGGCGTTCCCATCTACGGCACCGACCGCTCCTCCAACACCACAGACACGTCAGGCGGAGCCATTGCCGCCATCTCCATGACAGGCATGCAAACCGGCGGCGGTTCACTGCAATATAACACAGACCTGAAATATTCATTCGAGAAAAATCCGTTGGCGACACTGAATCCTGACGATATCGAATCCATAGAGATTCTGAAAGACGCTTTCGCAACAGCCATCTACGGGTCGCGCGGAGCCTCGGGCGTCATCCTCATCACCACCAAGAAAGGCAGTAAGGACCGTCCTCGCGTCAACATCAATTACACTTTGGCCCTTGACAGGCCGCTCGGCAAATTGAGTCTGCTCAACGGCGAACAATACGCACAAATCTATTCGAGCTATTTCAACGGCCTCAACTTCCCCACATTCCACAACACCGACTGGCTCGACGCCATCACCCGCACGGCGGTCAGCAACAGTGTGTCCGCCTCATTTTCCGGCGGAGCGCAGAAGA
>ONHE01000124.1 GCA_900317545.1 uncultured Prevotella sp.
CCACGTTGGCAAGATAGGTCTCTTGTGCGGCTGTACGCGCAGCTGTGGCTGCATTGGCAGCTCTGAGATACCAATGAAAAGCGGGATTGGACTGGGGATCGGCCGAGAAGGCATTGGCTGACACGCCCATCACCGGATCGATGGCGTCGTCGTTGGCGAGAACGACAAAGCCGCCTTGCTTGTTGCCGATCACAGTGAGGTCGGACAATGCCTGCAAGGTGGTCAACTCCATTTCTTGTGGGGCATGCATACCTTTTGCGCCCGGCATAGAAGCCAGTTGCCGTGCAGCTATGGCCTTCAGTTGCTGCAGACTGCGCGGCTTTGCCGATGCCGTGCATGTCACAAAGATGATAATGAAGAGTAGAGAGTAAGTTTTATATTTCATAAGTGATGAATTAATTGATGAAAAGAGCAAATCTCTATGGGCAGGCCGACGTGATGGCCGACTCCCTCTATGGATAAGCGCAGCGTTGCACGGACGCGGGCGATTGCCCGGTTCGTGCAACGCTGCAGGTTGTCAGTCTAAGAGAGCTATCCACTCAGGCTTCTGGTTGTTTGTCCACCATCCGAAATCGGGTGAGTACCAATGGAACCAGAGTTCGAAGGTATCGTCCTCCGGGTGGTATTTGCCACATTCGTTGTGTTGCAGCTTGTCGATATCTTCTTTCTTCCACAATTGTTCACTGTCGCCGTACCAGAATCCGACGATCCAGTAGTCTTTCAGGCCGGCACTGTTCCACTGCTGTTTGTGGATATACTGTGGATTCATGTGCAGCAACCCATCCTCCGTCATCCAGAAAGAGATGGTGCCCATGTCACTGTCGATCCAGTCGGCCTTTGCATGAAGTCCCTTGATAGTGTAGGTTCCTTTGGGGAATTCCATGATGCTGATGTTCTCGAACATCCATCCGTAATACCAGCTGTCCCAGTTGGCATGGTGGAGAATGTATCTGTTAACGGTTATGTCCAATTCCGTATTGGCATAGCGGTAGGCCTGATCTTCAGACACCTTGATATTGACTTTTTCCGTGCTTGCCGGTTGAATGTCAAAGGGAATTGTAACCTTCTTCGACTTCTCTCCGGCTTTGAACTCAACGGCCTGCGGTACCTTGAACTTGGCATTGTCAGACACAAGTTTTATACTGCCCGGAGCAGAGTCGTCGGGGCGTTCCACGGTGATTTCAAAGGTCTGAGGTTCGCTGTTTTCCAAGTCAAGGACGGACAGGTTGCTCGTGATGAATCCTGTTTCTGTGGCGAGCTTTCCATTGGAGTCTGTTGCCGGCTGATATTCAAATTCATCCACGCAGGATGTCGTAAAAGCCACTGTCGCAGACATCAGTATGGCCTTGAAGGCTTGATATGTCTTTTTCATAATTGTTAATTGTTGGTCTTTTTGATGTATGTTTCTATTGTATTACGGGCTTATACTTATTGGAGGGATCAGGATTGTTCCAGCCGATAAGTGCCTTGTTGTTGATCTGTTCCTGGTCTACGAAGACGATGTTCATCCATGCGGGACGTCCGTCGGTGTTGTATCGGCAGCGCTCATAAAAATTGCTTCCCGGATAGCCGCGTGTTACGGAATAGTTCAAACGTTTCACGTCGAAGAACGTCTGGCCCTCCCCCCACAGTTCGACACGCTTTTGGAAAATGATTTCTTCTACCAATGCATCCTGGGTGGAGGCTGTAGAGGAGTAGTTCTTGTCACGGTAGGTACGCATGAAGTTCTCCACCAAAGACTTGCCCCGGGCCAGATCCTGGTGCGCGGCGGCCTCTGCCTCGATGAAGTACATCTCTTCCACGCGCATCAGCGGATAGGCTGTAGACTCGCCGGTGATCGCGTTGTCGAAGCGTCCCTCGCCCGGTCTCCACTTCAGAGAGGCGTAGGTCGGAAGCGTGTTCTTGTATTTGTTGTTTACGTAGACATTCTTTGCAGCCAAAGGAGAATTGTCAGGAGCTTTCCACATCAGCTTACGGAAGTCGGTATTGCTGATTCTGTCATAGACGCTCTTGCCGATCATCTGCTTGCAAGGATAATGGAGATAGCCGTAGTCGATCTCATTGCTCTTCCAGGAAGTCCAGTTGAGCCATCCCTCTTTCACGGCCGCGTCATCCTTCGTGTATTGAACCGCCCACATCCATTTGTCGGCTTGATTGAATCCCTTGCGCGGATCGAGGCAATCGTTTTCTGTCATCGGTTTCACTTTCGCGTTGTTGATCGCAAGTCGGGCTGCCTTCTCTGCGTTGGCATAGTCATCCAGCCAGAGATAAAGTCTGGCCTCCAGGCCATAGACTACGGCCAGGTCGGGCAGTGTGCAGCCACGGGTGTTCTTCAGATGGACGATGTGTTGTTCTGCCTGTTTGAGATCTTCGAGAATGAAAGCCGCCATTTTCTCTTTCGTAGCGCGTGGGTTGACGCGGGCCGAGTCGTTGCTCATGCCGGCCTTGATGATCGGGACGGTCAGACCGGTCACATCATTTCCGTCGGCATTGATATTGCTTGTCACCTTGTTGGGCAGAAATTCGAACATGCGGGCAATGTCCAGATACATCATCGCCCTGTTGGCCTCGGCCACGCCAAGATATCCCAACTGCTCCGTAGTGGCCGTTTCCGGATTGATGGCACCGATGACATTGTTTGTGTTCAGGATATATTTGTAGGGATATTGCAGCAGGAATTGCGTGCACAGACGGTCCTGCCCGATCTGCGTACAGTTCGCCCATGGCCAGAACCAGTCAAATTCGTTATCGACAGTGGCAAGGTCTTCGGTCATGACATCACGTATGTGCATCATGGCTCCCAATCCCCAGCTATAGGAGATATCCCAGCTCCACCACACCGCCTTGGCATAAGCGGGAATGGCGCTGACCATGGCCTCTGTAGCCGTAGGTGAGGCGGCGAGTTGGTCCTTTGTTGCCTGGGATGTCGGGAAAGTCTCATCGATGCAACCCGTAAGCAGCGTCGTGCATATCAAAGCGGTTGCGCATGCTCTTGATAATATGGTTATTGATTTCATAAGGTTTATATGTTTGAAGTTAGAAAGTGATGGAAATGCCGCCAGTGATGGTGCGGATAGGGGAATAGTTCACGTTGTTGCCGGTGCCGTCAATGCTCTGGCGCGGGTCCATACCCTGTCGTTTGGACCAAAGCCACACATTGTCTGCGACAGCGTAGATACGCAGCTTCTCCAAGCCGAAGCGTGTTGCGAGCTTGGTTGGGATCGTATATCCTAACGTGATATTTTGCAAGGAGAGGTAGGACGCGCTGATCAGAAAGCGGTCACTATAGGCTGTCATGAACTCGTCATTGTACTGTATTCGGGGAATGTTGGAGTTTTTGTTCTCCGGAGACCATGCGTCCAGCAAGTCCACATGGAAGGCATAGCCGCGCGAGAGCGACATGGCTCCGGCGTAAGTGCCGTCATAGTATTGTCCGCCAAGCTGATAGGCGAAGTCGATAGAGAAGTCGAAGCCTTTAAAGTTCAGCGATGTGCCGAATCCGCCGAACCCGTCAGGCAGGGACGAGCCGCAGAGATAATAGTCGGCCTCACCGGTTGTCTTCACCTTGGTCAGTTCCTTCACGATGGGCCGTCCTTTTGCGTCCAAGACACGTTTGCCGTTGGCATCTGTCTCATAGACATTCTTGTAATAGAGCGCTTCGCCCGTCTCATGATCCACGCCTGCATATCTGTACATGCGGAACACGTTGAGCGGTTGGTGCTCACCATAGAAATAGCCGTCAGACATATAGCCTTCCACGCCATCGACCACTGCGTTCTTGCTTTCGGGAGCCAATTTCGTGATGCGGTTCCTGTAAGTGGTGAAGTTGAAATTTGCCGACCATGTGAAGTCCTTGGTGCGTATGATGTCGCCCCGAAGCTCGATTTCCAATCCGCTGTTCGCCATGTTGCCGATGTTCTTCCAATAGCCGGTATAGCCTGTCGTTCCAGGCAAAGTGTACCACGCCAGCATGTCGGTCGTCGTGCGATAGAAGTATTCGATGCTTCCGGTCAGTCGGCTCTTGAAGAATGAAAAGTCAAATCCAGTGTTGAAGTTGCCGCCTTTTTCCCATGTGATTTCATCATTGCCCACGGTGGCCGGGGTGATGGCGACCTCTCCATTGGAGTTGGTTATGTTATATAAATAGGTGTAACGGTAGTTACCGATGCGGTCATTGCCCTGTTCGCCGTATGATGCCTTGAACTTCAGTTCGTCCACCCACTTGGCATTGAACCATTTTTCCTTGCTGATCAGCCAGGCGCCGCCGAGGGACCAGAAGTTGCCCCAGCGATGATTGGGATCAAAACGTGAAGAGGCGTCGCGCCGATAGGACATAGATCCGAAATAGCGTTGGTCATAATTGTACTGAACCCGTCCGAACCATCCTTCCGTGTTGTAGTCGCCCATGGATGATCCTGTGTCGATGACGAGTATGGCTTGATTCATCTCGGTACTTTCGTTGGAGAATGTCTTCTGGCGCTCTCCGTAGATGTTGTAACCGCGTGACCGGTAATATTCATGGCCCAACATGGCCTCCACCTCGTGTACCCCGTACTGATGATGCCAGTTGAGCAGCTGTTGATAGTTATAGTTCCAGGTACGGTCGTGAGAGCGTGAAACGGAGCCTTTCTGTGCGGCGTAATGGCCGAGCCACGGGTTGTGGGTTGTCAATCCTCTGTATTCATCTACATAAACGCTGTTGGTTGTCGTGAATTTGAAATCCTTCAAGAATCGGATTTCCGCAGATCCGATAGCACTGAACGTATTGCCTTCGGTTGAATTCTTGTTCAGCAGGTTGTCAGAAAGTCCATTGGCATTGGGCAGGAATGCTCTCGAAATGCCCAGCGTCCCTCCGTCCCCGTAATCGAAGGCAGGGATCCCGCCTTTGTCGAACTGCATGATGTTACCTTGTGCATCACGCAGATAGAGAGGGTAGATGGGAGCTATGCGCGCCATGGCAAATACGTTGTCGGGCTGTCCGCTGTCTCCTCCGGCCCTGAGCGAGTTGGTTTTGTAGTGAGAATAACTGAAGTTTGTACAGAGTTTCAGCCACGGTTTCAACTGGTAGTCGCTCTTTGCACGGGCTGAAAGGCGTTCGTAGTCGGAGTTGGGGGATATGCCGTCATACTTCAGATAGTTTGCCGAACCGAAGAACACAGCCTTGTCGTTACTTGCGTTTGCCGTGATGTTGTACTCCTGTCGCAAACTATTCTTGTAGATGGCGTCAATCCATTTGTCCGGGTAGAGCATGTATTGTGTGCCGTCAGGAGCAGTGATTACATTGCCCAACGTTGCTTTGGGATTCAGTTTGCCGTTCTGTCCGATCAGAAATTCATTGACCGGGAGGTTGTATACATTATACCCCAGTCCTTCATTGTCGTTGCTTGTCAATTTCTGATTGGCATAT
The DNA here is from genome assembly GCA_900317545.1 of uncultured Prevotella sp. GTDB lineage: Bacteria > Bacteroidota > Bacteroidia > Bacteroidales > Bacteroidaceae > Prevotella. The sequence continues at coordinate 5,408 of ONHE01000124.1, forward strand.
ACGAAAGCCTGATATGACGTGTTCCCACGTTTGTCAACGGCATAGTTGTAGAGACCTTTGTACCACATCTCATAGTAAGCCGCCGGATGGTTGATGTATTCGTAATCGGGCAGCATGCGGCTGTTTGATCCCCATTTGGCATCAAAGGTGACGGAAGCGTGATCTTTACGCCCGTTCTTGGTGGTGATGATGATCACGCCGTTGGCGCCGCGAGCGCCGTAAAGTGCGGCCGAAGCGGCATCCTTGAGCACGGTCTCGCTCTCGATGTCGGCTGGATTGAGCGTGTTCATGTCGCCGTCGAAGGGAACGCCGTCAAGGATGATCAGCGGCGCCGTGCCTGAGTTAATGGAGCTGATGCCGCGGATGAGGATGGTCGGGTTGGAAACACCGGGCTGTCCGGGCTGCCGCGTCATCTGCACGCCTGACACCTTTCCGCGCAAGGCGTCGACCGGATTGGTCACCTGCACCTTTCCGATCTCATCTTCTTTGAGTAATCCTGCCGATCCGGTGAAGGCTGACTTCTTGGCTGTTCCGTAGGCAACGACAATGACTTCGTCGAGGCTGCTCGGCAGTGGGGTCATGACAACCTTCATTACCGGCTTGGCCTCTATGTCGAGGGGCTCCATGCCAACATAAGAGATTCGCAGCAGCTTCTTGTTGTGCGGCATGTTCAACATGAATTTCCCGTCGACGTCGGTCACGGTGCCAGACCCTGACCCGACAATCTGCACGGTGGCGCCGATAATCGGCTGGCCATCCTCTTTTGAGATTACCGTTCCTGTAACATTCGTCTGAGCCACTGCCGATCCTGTGAAGAGGAAAAGACAGGCAAACAATGTCAATAGTCTTGTTTTCATCGTAAATAGAATTTAGAATAACAAATATAATGTGTGATTTCAATATCCATAGTTGCTGTTAAGGTGTTCAGACTTGCTGAAAGCTAAGCTAAGAACAGTTGCAAAGTTATATATATACAGAGAAATGGAAGAATGATGCTGGTTAAAAAATGTTAAAAAACTGTGTTTGGAGACGATAATGTTCTCTTTCTCAAACAATTTGTCAGTTTTAACAGATTTGAAATAATCAATCTCTACGTTTGAAAATTGACTGAGCAGCTTTAACGTGGCATTGATGTCGCGATCGATGACTCTCGCATGCAGGTGTTTGTCATGTGTGGAGATAATAATTTGTGCGTTGTTGACCGACGGCTGTTCAATGTCCTATCAGGCGTAGTCCTGTTGCCTGTAACTGCCCCTTTGCCTCGTGCAGCATGTCTCCGTCAGCAAACCTGATTTTTGCCGCTTCTTACACCGCAATGATAAGAATTGCGCGGAGCTATTCTTCGGGCATTCCAAAGGATAGCTTTAGACCGTCCAAAGCTATCCTTTCGTTATAGATCTGATTCACAGTGGTTTATGAAGCGATGGCTTCAGTCTTTTCCGCTTGTGTCATTGGAATTGTCCGGCTGACTGTCTGTGATCTGCTGCCCACGCTTCCCGGAGCGGCGATGATGATGACGTGGCTTCTTCCGTGCAGGCTTGTCTGTCTTGTCGGCAGGTGCAGCCTCTGCGGCAGCTGGTTTCCGGTCGTGCGGCTTTTTGTGCGTCCGCTTTGGACTTTTCTTGTCCTGCGGACCCCGACGGGAACGTTTTCTGCCTCTTGACGGCTTGCGCTCGTCGGTATATTCCGGGCCTGCCTCCATTCCGGCAGGCAGTGCATTCTTCTCAATGGTCTTTTCTAAGAAACGCTCAATCTGCTGAAAGTAGTAGAAATCGTCAGGACTGACAAAGGTGATGGCCACACCGTCGCGGTCGGCCCGTGCCGTACGCCCGATGCGGTGCACGTAATCTTCGGCGTCATGGGGAACATCATAGTTGATGACCATGGCGATGTCATCTATGTCGATGCCGCGTGAGAGGATGTCTGTGGCAACGAGCACGTCAATCTGCCCGCTCTTGAAGCGGAACATGATCTCGTCCCGCTCGGCCTGAGTGAGGTCTGAATGCATCTCTCCGCTGTTGATCTTCTGTTTGATCAAGGCACGGTTGATGTCCTTGACCTTGGTCTTCTTACCGGAAAAGATGATGACCCGCTTGAGATTCTGCTCTTTGAAGAGATGCTTGATGATGCCGAGTTTCTGGGGCTCATAACAGACGTAGGCACTCTGGCGTATCTTTTCAGCTGGCTTGCTGACGGCGAGCTTGATCTCCACGGGATCCTTGAGAAGGGACTTGGCGAGCTGTTCGATCTTGGGAGGCATGGTGGCCGAAAACATGATTGTCTGACAGTTGGCAGGCAACTGGCGGGCGATAGTCATGATATCATCTGAGAATCCCATGTCAAGCATGCGGTCGGCCTCGTCAAGGATGAAAAGGAGACCTTGCTCATGTCGACGTTCCCCAGCGAGAGATGGGAGATGAGGCGTCCCGGAGTAGCGATGATGACATCGGCTCCTAAGCGGAGAGACTTGATCTCCTGATCGTATCGGTTGCCGTCATTACCTCCGTAGACGGCTACGCTCGACACGCCGTCGAGGTAATAGCCAAAGCCTTGCATGGCCTGATCAATCTGCTGGGCCAATTCGCGGGTAGGGGACATGATGATACAGTTGATGGCATCCTTGGGAAAACCGCCGTCGTCGAGCTTCGAGAGAATCGGCAGGAGATAGGCTGCAGTCTTGCCCGTTCCAGTCTGGGCTACCCCGAGTACGTCGCGCCCGTTCAATATTTCTGGGATGCACTTTTCCTGTATGGGCGTACACTCGTCAAAGTGCATGTCATACAGGGCATCTAAAACGTTGTCATTTAAATCTAATTGGTCGAAATACATAGAGAATTGGTAAGTTGATGGAGTGATGAGGGTGATGATCGTGATGAGATGATGAGGGGATGAGATGATGAAGGATGAAATGATGATCGTGATGAGATGATGAGGGGATGAGATGATGAGGGGATGAGATGATGAAGGATGAAATGATGATTGTGATGAGATGATCATCCTTTCATCTTTCATCACCATCATCCTTTCATCCCCTTCCTAATTCGGAGCCTTACGATAGCAGAAGTAGGCAACGAGTGCGAAGATTATGTTCGGCATCCATGCGGCCAGCATGGGATGGAATCCTGCATTGATCGCAAAGGTGGCCGAAACCGTCTGGAGCATGATATAGGTGAAGCTGAGACCCAGTCCGATGCCGAGATAAAGCCCCATGCCGCCTTTCCGCTTGCGCGAGGAGAGTGACACGCCGATGGTGGTCAAGATGAATGAAGCGAAGGAGGCGGCTATTCGCTTGTGGAATTCCACCTGATATTGGACCACGTTTACACTCCCCCGATCGATCTGCTTGGAGATGTACTCACGCAGTTCAGGACTTGTGAATGTCTCCTGTTGTCCCTTTGAGTAGACGAGGTCGGTCGGCTCCATCATGATGAGTGTGTCGCGTTCCGTGCCGCTTGTGATGTGCTCGCGCAGTCCCTGCAACTTGCGGATTTTCCAGTTGCGAACCTTCCAGTGAAATTTCGAGTCGGAGATCGTGTCGTATTGGATCTCCATAGCTGTCATGTGGCTGATCAACTTCTTGTTTTCGAACTTGTCCAAAGAGAATCCATAGCCTCGCTTGAGATTGTTGTCGTAATGCTGTATGTATGCGATCACGCCTTTGTCCACCTGTAGCTGAACGTTGTCGGCTGAAGTGTTCTTCTTGTTGTTGCGGTAGAGGGACTCGAAATTTTGTCGGATCACGGTGCCGTGGGGAATGACGAATGCGCTCAGGTAGAACGAAAGACAGGTGATCAACACGCAGGATATCATGTAGGGACGCATCAGACGCTTGAAAGAGACGCCTGCCGCGAGCATCGAAATGATCTCAGAATTGCCTGCTAACTTGGAGGTGAAGAAGATGACGGCGATAAATACGAAGAGCGGACTGAAGAGATTACTGTAGTAGGGGATAAAGTTTGCGTAGTAATCAAAGATGATCGCCCGCCATGGCGCATGATACTGCGTGAACTTCGAGAGATTTTCATTGAAGTCAAAGACGATGGCGATCGAGATGATCAGCAGGATCGAATAGATGTAGGTCCCGATGAATTTCTTGATGATGTACCAGTCGAGTCGCTTGATATGTCTGAGAAAGTTGAGCTTCCTGAGCCATCGGAACCGATGACCGATCCATCGCAGCGCCTTGCGCAGCCATGGTGTATGGCAGTAGAACCAGTGCATCAGCCGGTGCAGCCATGCAGGATGTTTGCTCATCCATCGGGCCATCCGGAAATATCGGCGATGCTTTCTTAGCTTCTTGATTCTATTCATATTTTTTATTGAAGATTCTCTGCGGCGTCCGCGGGCTGTTAGATCCGCCGGCCGAGCTGTTCGATGATGCCGGCCTTCCACTGGGTGAAGTTGTCTTGCCGGATATGCTCCCGGGCGTCGGAAACCAATTGGAGATAGAATGCGAGGTTGTGGATGGAGGCGATCTGCATGGCCAATAACTCCTGGGCTTTGAACAGATGGTGGAGATAGGCCTTTGTGTAGACACGGTCAGTCTCACAACCTTCCGGATCGATAGGGGTGAAGTCGTTCTCCCATTTCTTGTTGCGCATGTTCATCGTGCCCTGGTAAGTGAAGAGCATGGCATTGCGCCCGTTGCGCGTGGGCATGACGCAGTCAAACATATCCACGCCCCGCTCGATGCCCTCTAGCAAGTTCTGGGGGGTGCCTACACCCATGAGGTAGCGCGGTTTGTCCTTGGGGAGGATTTCATTGACCACCTCTATCATTTCGTACATCACCTCTGTCGGCTCGCCGACGGCTAATCCGCCGATAGCGTTGCCGTCTGCCCCTTTGTCGGCAACAAACTTGGCTGCTTCGCGCCGCAGATCCTTGAAGGTGCAACCCTGCACGATCGGGAAGAGGCTTTGACGGTAGCCGTAGAGCGGTTCGGTCTCTTCGAAACGCCTCCAGCACCGGTCCAACCAGCGCTGCGTCAGTCCCAAACTGCGCTTGGCGTATTGATAGTCACTCTGTCCCGGCGGGCATTCATCGAAAGCCATCATGATATCGGCGCCGATGACACGCTCTGTGTCCATCACATTTTCAGGTGTGAAGACATGTCGGCTGCCATCTATGTGCGACTGAAACGTGCATCCTTCCTCCGTCAGTTTTCTGATGCAGGTCAGCGAGAAAACCTGAAATCCGCCGGAATCGGTTAGGATGGGGCGCTCCCATCCGACGAATCTGTGGAGCCCTCCCGCTGCCTTCAGCACGTCAAGACCTGGCCGGAGATAGAGGTGATAGGTGTTTCCCAAGATGATCTGGGCCTGCACCTGTGTCCGCAGTTCGCTGAAATGGACGGCCTTTACGCTGCCCACTGTGCCCACAGGCATGAAGATCGGCGTTTCGATCTGTCCGTGATCTGTCGTGATCCGACCGACTCTGGCATTGCTGCTGGCGTCCGTATGTTCTAATTCAAATGTCATTTCTGCTCTTATACTACCGTCTCGGTGCTTTTGTTGTTATCAGCCTGTGGAATCGAGAGATCCACGGGATTGGCGACAATCTGGTCAGTCAGGGCGAAGTCCCAAACGTCCTGGACATTTTCCACATAATGGAACTCAACCCCTCTGAGATACTTCTCCGGAATCTCGTCAATGTCCTTCTTGTTGTCTTTGCACATGACGATGTCGGTGATGCCTGCCCGTTTGGCCGCCAGAATTTTTTCTTTGATGCCGCCAACGGGAAGTACCTTGCCGCGGAGAGTGATCTCCCCGGTCATGGCCGTGTTTTTGCGGACCTTGCGCTGGGTCAGTGCCGAGGCGATGGAAGTAGCGATCGTGATGCCCGCAGATGGTCCGTCCTTGGGTGTGGCACCCTCCGGGACATGGATATGGATATTCCAATTGTCGAAGATCTGATAGTTGACGTCCAATTTGTCAATATGTGCCTTCACGTATTCAAGGGCTATCACGGCCGACTCTTTCATCACATCGCCCAAATTGCCGGTCAATGTGAGCTTACTGCCTTTGCCCTTGCTGAGTGACGTCTCGATGAAGAGGATCTCGCCGCCCACACTGGTCCAAGCCAAACCTGTGACAACCCCGGCATAGTCATTGCCCTGATAGATGTCGCGGTAGAATGGTGGCTTGCCCAACAGGCCGTCAAGTTTGTCCGGCGTAATGCTCGTAATCTCCAACTTCCCGTCCATTGCCTTGTTGAAAGCCATCTTCCGAAGGGCTTTGTCAATTTGTTTCTCCAACTGGCGCACGCCGCTTTCGCGGGTGTAGGACTCGATGATCTTCTCAAGTGCAGCCTTGCTGAATCGGATCTGCGGCTTACATGTGTCGAGGCCGGTGTCAGCCAATTCGCGCGGTACTAAGTGCCGCTTGGCAATCTCGATCTTCTCTTCGGTGATATATCCGCTGACCTCTATGATCTCCATACGGTCTAAGAGTGGACGCGGAATGGTGTTCAGGTCGTTGGCGGTTGCGATGAACATCACCTTCGAAAGATCGTAGTCGACGTCTAAGTAGTTGTCATGGAAAGCGCTGTTCTGTTCCGGATCAAGCACCTCAAGCAGCGCGGACGACGGGTCCCCGTTGATTGTGTTCTGCGTCACCTTATCTATCTCGTCGAGGATAAACACCGGATTCGAGGCACCCGCCTTTTGTATGCTCTTGATGATGCGGCCGGGCATGGCTCCGATATACGTGCGCCGATGACCGCGGATCTCGCTTTCGTCATGGACTCCGCCTAATGATATTCGGACATACTTGCGCTTCATGGCATCGGCGATGCTCTTTCCGAGCGATGTCTTACCCACTCCCGGGGGACCGTAGAGACAGATGATGGGCGACTTGAGATTGCCGCGCAGCTGCAACACCGACATGTATTCGAGGATCCGCTCTTTCACTTTCTCCATGCCGTAATGGTCGCGATCCAAGATCTTTTGGGCTCGCTTGAGGTCCAAGTTGTCCTTGGTGTATTCGCCCCATGGCAGACTGACCATGGTCTGGAGATAGTTGAGTTGCACACTGTATTCTGGGCTCTGAGGATTATAGGTCTCCAATTTCTCCAATTCCTTATAGAAGACCTTGGCGATTTCATCAGACCATTTCTTCTTCTTTGCCTTCTCTTCCAGCTCGTGATGCTCCGGAGAGCCTTCGCCCGAGCCTAATTCCTCCTTTATGTTCTTGATCTGTTGTTGCAGGAAATATTCGCGTTGCTGCTCGTCGATGTCTTCCCGGGTCTTGGAACGGATATCGGCCTTGAGCTGCAGAAACTGTGTTTCGCGGTGCAGTATGCGCAACGCCTCGATGACGCGATCCATGAATGTATTGGCCCTAAGCAGCTTCATCTTGTCCGTCACGCTAAAAGGCATGTTGGCGCAGATAAAGTCTACGGCAATCGGATCATTCTGAATATTGTTCAAAGCAAAGACCGACTCGTCGGGGATGTCGTCATTCTTGTTGATATATTCATTGGTTGCCGTGCGCAGATCGTCCACGGCGGTGCGGAACTCCTTGTCTTTAGCGTTCGGCAATGTTTCGGGGACGGCTTCTGTGATTGCAGTCAGGTATGGCGTCTGCTTCTTTACCTCGAGCAGACGGCATCGTCCGAACCCCTGTATGATGGCTGTTACGTTGCGGGCGTTGCCAGGCATGTCGATGATGCGGACCAGACGTGCGTAGACTCCCAACTCAAAGAGATCTTTCTTGCCAGGTTTTTCGACATCCGAATCTTTCTGGCAAAAGATGGCGAAAGTCATGTCCGGGTGTTGCTTGGCTTGTTCAATCACGGCCAAGCTGGATTCACGTCCGACAAGGATGGGAATGAGCACGCCCGGGAAGAGCACTAAGTTGCGTGTCGGAAGGATGGGAACCTCTCCGTTGACTGCTACGTTGAAGAGCTCTGATAGATCTCCCTGATAGTCGGCAATCATCTGAATTGAAGTATGTTGTTGCTTGTTACTCATTTGTTGTTAATGTCGTTTCCTAATACGTATCTTCAAGGGTGCAAAGATACGAAAATTAATTTGTAAACGCTCCCAGATTCTTCATATTTTATCATTGTGGGTTTCTAATTCTGTCAAATGGATAAAATAAATGCAGGGAAGCGACGTTTTGGTTATGATGAAAGAACAATTCGACTTCAGGCATTTCACGATCTGTCAGAGCCGCTGCGCTATGAAAGTTGGGACTGACGGGGTGTTGCTCGGTGCCTGGGCGCAGGGCGGGCCGCGCATCTTAGATGTCGGCACGGGCACGGGGCTGGTTGCACTGATGATGGCCGAACGTTTTCCCCAAGCGCGGATCACGGCTATCGACATTGATGAGGATGCCTGTCAGCAGGCGTGTGATAACGTTTTGGCAAGTCCCTATGCCGACAGGGTGGAGGTTGTGAACCGTTCGCTCCAGCAATTTGCCTGTGCGGGGACAGTGGAAAGGGACAGGCCGATTGTCTTCGACGCGATCGTGAGCAATCCACCTTATTTCTCGGACAGTCTGAAAAATCCTGACAAGAAACGCCAGGTGGCACGTCACACCGACATGCTCTCCTACAGAGATCTTTTCGCCGGGGTGACATGCCTGCTGGCCGGGGATGGCGTCTTCTGCATGATCGCTCCTTCGACCGAGCTGGACCGCATCTTGACGGAAAGTTATATCCAAGGCCTTTCGATGATAAGTCGATATGCCGTCAAGACCACTCCAGACAAGTTGCCGAAACGCTATCTGCTCGCGTTCTCTCCTAAGCGTCCTGCGACCGTAGACGTCCGGACGGTCAATCTGACAGAAAGAGATGGAAGCCGAAGTGAATGGTATCGGAATTTAACCGACAATTTCTATCTCCGTTAGAGGTTCAGCTTGCGTTGAAGGACCTTGCTGAGTGCCCGCACCTGACGCTGGCGGTGCGAGAGGTCGTCGCGGACGAAGTTGATCTCGTTGAAAAGTTCGGCTGCTGCAGTCTGCAGCGCATTGGGTTTTCTGACCGCCTTGTCTGCATCGGGGTTTACGACCACGCGGATTCCTTTCTCCTCCAATTGGATATGGACCTCCTCACCGCTCATCATCGGATCGCCGTCATAATGGATCACGCCCGGCTTCTTGCGTCTGATGTTCAACTCTTTGCATTTGAAGGTTTTGATTTTGGAGCTCTTGTCGAGCGTCTTGTTGAACATGTCGATGCTGATCTGTGGCGCTTCGAGCATTGTGAACGGTTCCATGATGACCACGTCAAGCAGTCCGTCGCTCATCGAAGCCTGCGGGGCGATGTAGGCATTGTTGCCATATTGCGAGGCGTTGGCACACGAAATGAGGAAAGCCTTGCACCGGCTGACCCCGTTGCTGTCAATGATTTCATACGTCTCCGGCTTGTACTTCAGCCCTTGCTCGAGCACTTTCTGCACGTAGGTGATAGGGCCTCGCTTGCCCGATTCGGCAAAGCGCATGCTCACGTCGGCATCAAAGCCCATGCCACATGTACAGAAGAAGGGATGGTCGTTGATGATGCCGTAGTCGAGCGTGTGGATTTCTCCGCGGTTGATGATGTCAATGGCCTTTTGCACTTTCATGGGGAGCATGAGATGACGGGCCAGTCCGTTGCCCGAACCGCATGGAATTATGCCCAGTGCTGTCTCGGAATGGACGATCGCCCGCGCCACTTCGTTGATCGTTCCGTCACCACCCACGGCCACGACTATATGCGCGCCCTGCTCCATGGACTCTCGAGCGATGGCTTCGGCATGGCCTGCATATTCGGTCATGCGTATTTCGAAGTCATACTTGTCCCGGTCTATGTAACAGTTGATCAGTGCTGGGATGCCTTCCTTGGAAGTCGTTCCGGATATTGGATTGACTATAAAGACAATCTTTTGTTTCATGTTTCTATGCTTCAATGACATGCAAAGGTACAAAAAATGGACCAATCTGCGGATGATTATTCGTATTTTTTGCCAAAATGTGTGATTTCTCCGGAAAAAATGAAGTAACAATATTTTTTTTTGTAACTTTGCACCCGCAAATGAGATTTGTTGTCATACACCTTACAGAAAATGGGACAATTACAAGAAAGATATAAGAGTTATCGTGAACCTCAGAAGTTTCAGGAAGCCGGAGTCTACCCTTATTTTAGAGCTATAACCAGCAAGCAAGGCCCCGAGGTGACCATGGAAGGGCATAAGGTCCTCATGTTCGGTTCGAATGCCTACACGGGCCTGACGGGGGATGAACGTGTGATTGAAGCAGCCAAGGCAGCATTGGAGAAATATGGTTCGGGATGTGCCGGCAGCCGATTTCTCAATGGAACTCTTGACATCCATGTCCAGTTGGAGAAAGAACTGGCCGCATTCGAGGATAAGGATGACGCGCTGTGCTTCTCGACAGGATTCTCGGTCAACAGCGGCGTACTTGCTGTCGTCGTCGGACGTGGTGATTACATCATCTGCGATGACCGTGACCATGCGTCCATCGTCGATGGTAGGCGATTGAGTTTCGCGACCCAACTGCACTACAAACACAATGACATGGATGACTTGGAGCGCGTGCTGCAGAAACTTCCGCAGGATGCTGTGAAACTCATAGTCGTCGACGGCGTCTTCTCTATGGAAGGAGACCTGGCCAAACTGCCTGAAATCATCGCACTCAAACATAAGTACAACTGCTCTGTGATGGTGGACGAGGCTCATGGATTGGGTGTCTTCGGCAAGGAGGGCCGGGGCGTATGCCATCATTTCGGGCTCGCTGACGAGGTTGATCTGATCATGGGTACGTTTTCCAAGAGTCTCGCTTCGATCGGCGGCTTCATTGCCGGTGACAGCGACACGATCAACTATCTGCGCCATACCTGCCGCACCTATATCTTCAGTGCGTCAGATACGCCTGCCGCTACAGCCGCAGCACTTGAGGCCCTTCATATCATTCAGCATGAGCCCGAGCGCATCGAGCACCTCTGGGATGTGACCAACTATGCCCTGCGCAGGTTTCGTGAAGAAGGCTTTGAGATCGGCGAAACCGAGAGTCCGATCATCCCCTTGTATGTCCGTGATATCGACAAGACATTCTTAGTAACCAAACTTGCCTTTGATGCAGGTGTCTTCATCAACCCCGTCATCCCGCCTGCTTGTGCCCCGCAGGATACCTTGGTGCGCTTCGCCCTGATGGCCACGCACTCCATTGAGCAGGTTGAACGCGGCGTACAGGCCCTGAAGAAGATCTTCATGGACGAAGGAATTATCAAATAGACATCCGCTCTGCACGGCTGAATTCACGCTTCATAGTGGCTGACAGCCTGCGAGTCAAACCGTCATGCGAATCGGCAGATGATCCCGTCATCTGCCGATTCGTGCGTTATAGGCGGTTCTGCCCATTGCTGCGGACTGTCCTGATCGATCCTTGAGACGACGTTCTTCAGTCGGTCTTCTGTTATTCCGATTATTTGCTTGATAATCAAGCTGTTGCCAGAGCATAGCTTTGGACTGGCCGGAGCATAGCTTTTGGCCGTCCATATGATAGCTCTTGGCCGCCCGGAGGATAGCTTTGTGAACGGCACATGATGCTTCTGCTTTTTCGGCCGTTGTGGAGTGGTGTGCACATGGGTGAGGTGAGTTTGTGCCGATTGTTAGCAATCGGTGTCAGAATCTTACTTTTCGAAGTCTCGTAAAGCGTTTTTTTTAATAGATGACAAGCTGTTGAGGCGTTTTCTTTTAGATTTGTTTGTATCGTCCGTGAAAAATAGTTACCTTTGCAGATACATAATGCTGCAAAATCATTCGCCTCAAACAGGCATATTGTAGTTGACATAAGAAGATTGTAAGGGAAACAGGAGATTGTTCTTTTCGGCCACCCAGATTTGGGCGTATATATTAGAATACAAATTTATAATTATGTTGTTATGCACATCAGACAAACTATCCGTTTTTTGAATGTAGTCGTTCTGCTTTTTGCAATGAATCATGTGGTTGCAAAACCCGTAAAAAGCGAGAATTCCGTATCACCCAGTCACGTAACTGACGACTCGTCGGCCATTCTGCAAGCCAATGATGCCAAAGGCAAGGTATCGGGCGTTGTGACCGATGAGACCGGTGTTCCATTGCCTGGCGTAGTCGTCCGGCTCGCCGGCGTCAACCGCAACACGGTCACGGATGTGGATGGCAAGTTCACCATCGATGTCACCGGCGTGCAGTCGCCGTCGCTGACCTTCAGCTATCTCGGCATGGAGCCGAAGACGGTCAGTGTGAAGGTCGGCCAGCCCGTCAGCGTGATGCTGAGCGCCCACTCCAAAATCATCGACGAAGTGGTCGTCGTTGGTGCTTACGGTACGGCACAGAAGCGCAGCGACCTTGTGGGAAGTGCCTACCAGGTGAATGCCGATCAACTGAAAGCCCTTCCGCAGCAGCGACTGGACCTGATGCTCGACGGACTGATCCCTGGACTGAAGATCGATCCTTACTCCGATTCGCCCGACAGCGCCCGTCCGCGTTATAGCCTGCGCGTGCGTGGCGACGCCTCGCTGTCCGCATCCAACGAACCGCTGTGGGTGTTGGATGGCACTCCGCTTTATACAGGCGATGAACACAACGCCACACCGGGTACGATGTACGCCAGTGTGAGCCCCTTATCGTTTCTCAATCCTGATGACATCGAGTCGATCACCGTGCTGAAGGATGCCACGGCAACCTCTATCTACGGTGCCGACGGAGCCAACGGCGTGATCTTGGTCACGACAAAGAAAGGACGGGAAGGCAAGATGCGCATCAATGTGAACGCCCAGTATGGGATCGCCAACATTGACCGGTCGACCTTGGGCAAGGTGCTCAACGCCGAGCAATACATGCTCTTGGCCAAGGAGGCCTATGCCAACGCCGGTCTCGACATGCGGACCTTCCCCTTCCAGGACAATGACATGAACACCTACAGCACGACCTCGACCGACTGGAGTGACGTCTACTACGGAACGGGAAGCACGCTGCAGACCAACGTGTCGATCAACGGCGGCGCACAGAAGTCGGACTATTATGTGTCCGGACAGTACTTCCGCAACTTTGGTACGGTCAAAGGCAATGAGCAGCAGCGCATGTCCATCCGCTCGAACATGAACTTTCAGCTTCACAAGAAAGTGAAGTTCACGGTCAATCTGTCGGCATCCTACAACGACAACGACATCTTCAACATGGGCCGCGACTATTATGAGTTCCTGCCCGTCTATACACCTTATTATAATGATGGCACCTTCCGTCTTCTCAACAAGGTAGTAGACGGCATAAATGCAGATGGTACGCTGATCTATAAATCGCAAAAATTCAACAACTCCGTGGCCGAACGAGAGCAGAATATCAACAATCAGAAAGCCTGGTTTGTCAACACCAACTTCATGGTTCGATACGACATCATGGACGGGCTGTCCTATACGGGACAGTTCGGCTACGACTTCCAGAGCAACTTGGAACAGACCTACTCTTCACGCAACAACTGGTCGGGCATGGGATCGCTGACCGAACACGTCGGCTACTCATTGCGCGGGACGCTCAATCTGTCTAACTGGACCACTGTTCACCGGTTGAATTACAACAAGACCTTCGGCAAGCACACCATCGGGGCATTGCTCGGCGTGGAGGCAAGTGCAAGGAATTACACCACCGTCCAGGCCACCGGGTCGGGCTTCTTCAATGACAAGATCCAGGATGTAAGCTATGCCAACGACCGCAAGGGAAGCAACTCGAGCCGCGAACTGCGTAAGGCCTCTTTCATCGGACAGGCAAGCTATTCGTTCGATCATCGTTATTACCTGACCGTCAACGGCCGCCGCGACGGCAACTCACAGTTCGGTTCCGATGTCCGCTGGGCAAACTTCGGATCGGTGGGCGTATCCTGGAACATCCACAACGAGTCGTTCTTCAAGGTGCCATGGGTCAATGTGTTGAAACTCAAAGCAAGCTACGGCGCCAACGGAAACTCCCGCTTGGGGTCCCGCGAGGCATTGGGACTCTACGCTTATGGCGAAAGCTACGGCTATAATGGAGAGGTCGGAGGCGCCCAGTCGGGAAGTCCGAACCGCACGCTGAGCTGGGAAACGACCTATATGACCAATCTTGGTCTGAGGCTCGCGGTGCTTGACAGCCGCATAGACCTCGAGGTCGAATACTACCACAACAAGACCAAGAACCTCCTTAGCAATCTTCCCGTGTCCCGGACCACCGGTGATACGCGTGTCTACCGCAATGTGGGCGAACTGCTCAACAAAGGTTTCGAGGTGACCTTGACAACCAAGAATGTCGTCGCAAAGAAGCAGGGCGGATTCGAATGGACCACAGACCTGAACATGGCCCACAACAGCAACAAGATCACCAAGCTCTATAACGGGATCCAAGTCAACTTTGGCACCACTTCCTATATGGAAGGTTATGATACCGGTACCTATTTTCTGGTACGCTGGGCTGGCGTAGATCCCTATGACGGAATGCCCATGTGGTATGACAAGAACGGCAATCTGACGAAGACCTACAGTACGGATGACCGCGTCCCCTACAAGAATGGGCACTCCTTCGTCACCGGCGGACTGACCAATACCTTCTCGTATAAGGGCCTCTCGCTGCGCTTCCTGCTGAACTATCAGATTGGTGGCTATGCTTTTACTTCATTCGGAAGAGCGATCAGCTCCGACGGATTGCACATCATGGACGAGAACCAGTCGGTCGATCAGTTGAACCGTTGGCAGAAGCCAGGTGACATCGCGCTCAACCCAAAGCCTATCTGGGGCGTGTCAACCCAGTCGGTCATGAACTCCACCAGATTCCTCTACAACAAGACCTTGGTACGTCTGCAGAATCTGGTGCTGAGCTATCGCATCCCGACTGTACTCGTCCACGGCTGGGGATTGTCTGACTGCACAGTGTCATTGATCGGTGACAACCTGCTCGCTTACTCACCCTATTCGGGCAAGGACCGCAATTCCTACAAGACAACGATGAGTGGTTATCCTTTGGAACGATCGTTAGCCATTGCATTAAATGTTGGATTTTAATTTTTGTTTGAATGATGAGAAATCGAATCTTATATCAATTCTTTTGCGCAATCGGCCTGCTTTCTGTGTCCGCAAGTTGCAGCAATTTCTTAGAAGTGGAAGAGAAGGGGCGGACAACGATACCGGCTTTCTTTTCTGACCCAGAGGGCTTGAGAGCCGGTCTGGTAGGAACCTACAATGCACTGTATGACTATTACGATAGTCAGTTCATGGAATATCCGGACGTAGCGGGCAATATGGCATCGCTGCAGATATTGGCCTCCGGATCAGATATGGTCGAGCAGTACAACTACACCTCTGACCAGGCCTCTGAAGTCGGTGCGGTCGGTTACATCTGGCGTAAGATCTATATAGCCCAGACCAATGCCAACAACGTCATCCGTTATGCACCTCAAGTGGAGACAAACTATCCCGCCAGCGCCGAGAGCTGTCGCAACATCCTCGGACAGGCATTGCTCATCAGAGCTCTATGCCACTTTGACCAGTGCCGTGTCTATGCGCAGCCTTACAATTACACGGCCGATGCCTCGCATCTTGGCGTGCCGGTGCTGCGCGTGACACCTGGTCCGGATGACAATGTAAGTCGCAATACGGTGAAGGAAGTTTATCAGCAGGTGCTCGATGATCTGACGCAGGCATCCTCATTGCTTGCCGATGCACAGGCCGCAGACTTCCGCTACGCCTCCCTCCAAGCTGTCAACGCAATGTTCTCACGTGTTTACCTCTACATGGAAGATTGGGCCAACGCACTCAAATATGCCAAGCTTGCCATCGGCAGCCAGCCTTTGGCCGACTCGACCGCATATATTAATATGTATAAGAACCTCTCGACCCAAGGCGAGGCCATCTTCCGGCTGAGCGGAGAAGACATGAGTGGCCAACTCAAAAAATTCTACGAGAGCAACTGTCTGCCCGCAGACACGCTGATTTCGCTATATGCCCCGAACGATATACGCCTGAAGCTGCTCATGCAGAACGGTGCCAGGAAGTGTACGAAATATTACGCCACGGCCGTGCCAGGCAATCAGGACAAGCGCGATGATCCGTTCGTCTTCCGCCTGTCTGAAGTCTACCTCAATGCCGCTGAAGCCGCCTGTCACGTCGGAAGCTATGCAGAGGCGCGTGTATATGTCAATGCCATCTTGGACAGAGCTGTCGGATCGGCCGACGCCCAGGCTGTTCTCGATGCCTGTCAGGATCAGGATCTGCTGGCCCTTGTGCAGAAAGAGCGGGTGAAGGAACTTTGTTTCGAAGGCCATAATCTCTTTGATATCACCCGTTGGAAGCAGAATCTGGTGCGTGAGAAGAAAACAAATTCCACGATGAAGCGCCTCAATTATCCGAGCGACCTGTTCGTCTTGCCGATCCCCGAAGCTGAGCTGAACGCCAATACCAATATGCAACCCAATCCAACTGTCAACAAATAAACTTTGAACATCATGAAAAGAATCATAGGAATCATATTGGCCGTGATGCTGTTTGCAAGTTGCGACCGCCAGGAATTCGACGGTTACGACACCCCGTTCCTTAGCATTGCTGCATCGACAGGTGCGTCTTCGATGGTCGTGTTGAGCAATGTGAACAACATTAATACCTTCTTGGTCACACTGAGCTCACGAATGTTGGACAAGCCTTTGACAGTCAACTACGAGATAGCTGTAGGCGATGGCCTGCAGGAAGGTGTCGACTACGAACTCCTCACGCAGGGAAACAGCCTCACATTTGAGCCCGGTGTGTTTGACATGCCTATCCGCATCAAGTGGATTTCGCATCCAGTCGATGACCAGAAGGATAACACGCTGACAATCAAATTGCTCAGCAACGACCAGAATATTCATATCGGAAGACCTGGCCCTGATGGCTTGTTGAAGTCGTTGGTGATTGAAAAGAAAAATGAATGAGACAGCTCTGTTTTAGCATAATCGCATTTTTGTGGTTCCCTGTTTTCGTATCCGGACAGGAATTACAGTATGACCAGCGTCTCGTTACGGGAAAGCTGAAGAATGGATTGACCTATTATATTTATCCGAACGACAATCCCAAGGGCGAAGCGGTCTACCGTCTCTTTGTGAAAGCAGGCTCAGCCATGGAGAACGAAGATCAACGGGGGCTGGCCCATTTCATTGAACACATGGCCTTCAATGGGACAAGCCACTTCCCCGATGATGGCATCGTGAAGTTCTTGGAGTCAAAAGGGGCGAAGTTTGGGAAGGATCTTAATGCGCACACCGCATTCACAGAGACAGTCTACAAACTGCAACTTCCGTCGGCAGATGCAATGATGGTCGATTCGACATTGACGATCTTGGCCGACTGGGCGGCGGGGCTGACCTTCGATCCGGTCCAAGTCGACAAGGAACGCGGGGTGATTCTGTCCGAGTGGTTATCGCGTGGGGGCAACAAGCAGGATCAGAAGGTGAAGCTGTTGATGGAGTTACTCAACGACAGCAGATACTCCAACCGCATGACCATCGGCGATACGGCGGTCATACGGCATGCTTCTCCCCGGATGATGCGTGACTATTATGAGAAGTGGTACACACCACAGCTCATGGCAGTTGCCGTCGTCGGTGACATCGACCCGGTGATGATCAAGTTGCTGATCACGAAGAAGTTCTCTAAACTCAATCGTTCAAGGGTACCGGCAGACTGGCAACAGCCCATGATCCCGGCCTATTCGTCGGACAAGGCGATCATCTCTGTCGACAGTACGGCAACGAAGACAGAACTTGATTTTCTGCAGTTGCTGCCTCTGCCGACACCGGTTCAGCGGTCCGAAGACTACAGGAGCTACCTTCTGCGCAGTGTGATCAACCGTCTGATGAAGCAGCGATTCGCGTCGTTGTCGTTTGACAATCCGGCTTACGATGATGGCGGAATACAATATTCACGATTCCTCAACGCGACGGGCGTGACAGATGCGTCGGTCACATTGGCCGACGGAAAGATTGAGAAAGGTATCCGCGACTTCATCGCCCATCAGCAGCAGATCTTCCGATATGGCTTCACTGCCGCGGAGATAAGCAGGGTGAAGAAATCGCTTCTGCGTGCTATCCAGAATCAGGCAACGACCAAGCAAAAGCCCCAATCGATCGAGATCATGAACGAGATCTATTCTGACTATTACGAACAGAATAAGTTCGTCTCCAAGCAAGATGAACGCTCGTTGGTGGAGCGGTATCTTCCGCAGATCGATTCTGTGTCCGTTCTGAATGAGATCCAGCAGGTCTTCCTGCCCCATAAGACACATTACCTGTTGCGGGGAGGTACCATGATGAATGACGAAGTGGGCAGCGAGGACGCCCTGATGAAGCTCATCAAGACTGCGTCGGAGGCCCCGGTCAACCGTTATTACAAGAATATCGTGATACCGGATGAGTTGTGTGGCGTGGCGCCGCAGGATCATATCGTGTCCGAGAAGGCCATTCCGGAGATCGATGCAACAGACATTCGGTTGGACAATGGTGCCCGCGTCATCTTCAAGCAGTCATTGATGGACAAGGATCGTGTCATGCTTTCCGGTTTCAGAAAAGGCGGCCAGTATGCCCTCGACTCACTTCACTATTACACAGGATTAGTTGCCCCTAACGTCATCTCCCTCTCGGGAGCGGGCGATTTCACGCGCGACGCGCTGAGCTATTATTTAGCCGGCAACTCGGCATCAGTCCGTTTCTTGGTCGACAAGCTACGTACCGGCCTCTTGGGAACGGCCCGGCTGACTGACATGGAAACCATGTTCCAGCTGCTCTATCTCAAATGGACGCAACCGCGTGTAGACACTGCCACGGCCTCATTGGTCATGGACAAGTTGATCGAGAACTATCTCACCAAGCGGAAGACGCCGACTGAGATCTTCGGACAGCAGTTGGGTTGGCTCCTCAGTGGGCGTAACTATACCAATGCTGTGCTCACTGACACGATCGTAAGGCAGTTGGTCAAGCCGGCGGACATGCTTCCGCTCTACAAGCGTTTCTTCGGAACGGCCGATCAATTCACGTTCCTGTTCCTGGGCGACTGCACCCTCGAGGAGGCTCGTCCATTGATCAGCACCTACATAGGGGCGCTGCCCAAGGGCAAGTTTGACGAGCCGTGGCTGGTGCAGGATCGGAACATTCCGCACGCCCACAAGCAGTTGGTCAGCTACACGGGTGATCAGCAGAAGGCAACCGTCACCTTGGTCTATCAGCAAGACAAGCCCATCGGTACCTATCAGGTCATGGATCCGAAGTCGGACATTGTGTCCTCGGTCATCCGATCCATGCTCTTGCGGCGGCTGCGTGAGGATATGGGCAAGGTCTACAGTGTGAGCGTCTCTTCGAGCTCCACGCAATATCCTTCCTATCTCTCCCGTACGACCATCGCGTTTTCATGTCAACCGGCCGACGTAGACACGCTCATCCGGGCCACGATGCAACAACTGGAGTTGCTCTACAGCCATCCGGAACGGTTCAACACCGAGATTGAGGATGTGAAACGCAACCTCATCAAGGATCATGAGCTACAGGTGCAGAAGACGTCCTACTGGTCTGCATGGATCAGAAATGCCGTCTACAACGAGCAGGAAGACTGGACGCGTATCGTCAACTATGATACGATGGTCCGCCGGATCACTCCCCGAGACATTGCCGACTATGCCATAAAGGCCGTAAAGGATGCCTACAGCGTTGAGGCCGTGTTGTATCCCAAAACAGAAAAAGAAAAGATTAACCATAAAAAGATAAAATGATGTTACGAATGAAATATCTATGGATGTCAGTCATCATTGGTCCCATGGTGGCATTATTGGCAACTTCGTGTTCGGAAAGCAGCAACTTCTCTTCGCCCGATATAGATGCGCCGAAGATGCTGACGTTTGGCTTCTATGTGGAAGACAACGCTGACGTGCTGTCAAAGGACTACGCAGTGGATCTCACTGCAGTCCAGACCTCCGGTTCATCCACGGTCAGCATCCATGTTCCTATGCCAGCCACGGTCGACAAATCCTCCTTGGTGGCCCGGTTCACCATGAGTGACGGTACGACAGCCAAGGTCAACGGGGTCGAGCAGGTCAGCAGGCAGACGGCCAATGACTTCACCGTCCCTGTGGATTATATCCTGACCAAGGACAATGTGAATGTCCGCTGTGCCGTGGACATCGTCAAGGCGACCAATCTCAAGTGGCGTGAGATGCCCGTCTTTGACGCGCTTACCGTCTATGGAGATCCAGTTATGAAGGTCAATCCGAAAGATAACCTGCCATATGTGGCCTTCAAAATCAGGACTGATAATGACTACCGCTCCTCAGTTATCAAGTATGAGAACGGAGCATGGGTTCATGTTGGAGATGCCGGATTCGGCAGCAAGATCTCCTCTTCCTATTTTGACTTCTCCATCGCGCCTGACGGAACGCCCTACATAGCTTATTCGAACAGCGAAATCAAGGCCACTACGACAACACTTGCAGGTGCAATGACTGTGATGAAATACGACGGATCGGCATGGAATTACGTCGGCAACGAGAACGGAATTCTCAAGGCTCAGTCAAACTATATCGGCTTGGCGGCCCTCGAGAATGAATTGGTTGCTGCCCAACAGAATAACAGTGCCAAGGCCGACTATCCCCGCCGCAGCATGGTGCTCTCTACTTATAAGGACGGGCAGTGGACAAGTGCTAACCACGCAAGTGTGACCAACGAGATTTTCACGCTTTCCATGGCCAACAACAACACGTCAGCTTATGTGCTCTCCATCAACCGCGGCTCCGTCAGCGGGGTCAATTACGGATATAATGTGCTGAAATATGAAAACGGAGAATGGACGCCGATGCTTGTCAATGCAATCGAACCAGATGCTACCGCCAACAGCCCTTACATCTGTGGATGTGCGGTCAGTGCGGACAATGTGCCTTATATCTGGTTCGGGGACAATGCGGGCGGCAGCTATAACATCAGGGTCAAGACCTACAATGCGGAGACCAACCAGTGGAAGACGCTGACTGGCAATGTACTGCCATTGGGATTTGCCTTCGACAGTCATACTGAAGTGGCCATTGCCATCGGTGCGGACGGGATGCCCTACTTGGTCTACAACAACAAGACCGACCAGAACTATCCCTACTTCATGTACTTGGATGCAGAGACTGGGCAGTGGACCACTCCGGTCAGGGTGGCCGAAGTGGCTGCCTCCGGACTGAATATCGCATTCTCGCATACGGGGGTCTGCTACGTGACATTTGCCGATGGGGACAATCATATCCGTACTTACAGCTATGAATAAAGGTCTTATGCCCTGCCGTAACAGGCTGCGCGTGACCATGCTGTGCTTCGTCCTGACCTGCTGCAGCATCGTCTCGGGCAAGAACATGGTCAAGGGCTACGTCTTTCTCGATGCCAACCGCAATGGTTTCATGGACAAGGGCGAGGCTGGGATCGCACATATCCCGGTCTCGAATGGCGAGGTGGTCACAGAGACCGATGCCAACGGGCGTTTCCGACTGCCGTTGAAGCAGGGACAGAGCGTGTTTCCGATCCTGCCGGCCGACTACACCATAGATTCCCGCGTGCCTAACAGCCGGTTCTTCTACGCAGTCACGGTGCCGAAACAGGACGTGAACTTCGCGCTGATCAGCAAACCCGTGAAGACCGCCTTCAGGCTCAATGCCATCGGTGACGTGCAGGTAGGCAACTATCAGGAGTTGGACTATGCCACCCGGACCCTGTGGCCTGAGCTGCTGTTGACGGACTCGGCCGAAGTGAATTTGTTCCTCGGCGATTTGGTCAATAATAATATCAGTTTCTATCCCGACATGCTTGCGCTGATGGACCGGCTGCCTTCGCAGTCGTGGACCCTGTTGGGCAACCATGACCGGGACAAGGACAGCATTGCTGAAAATCAGAACCGCACCTACAACAAGACCTTCGGGGCTGATGTATATGCTTTCAACGAAGGCCAGGTGCACTTCATCGTGCTCAACAACGTGCATGCTGACGGCAAGCGGGGCTATGTGGCCCGGCTGTCTGACCGCCAACTCTCGTTTGTCAGAAATGAACTTGCGTTTGTTCCGGCAGACCGAAAGATCGTGCTCACCATGCACATTCCGCTCGTCGGGACGAGCAATGCCGATTCGCTACTTGCATTGTTGCAGGGCAGGGGAGAGGTGCTCGCCCTCACAGGACACACCCATCAGGTGCATCGATTCTTCCGGAAGACGCAGGGAATGAGCCTCCATGAGCTGAACGCCGGAGCCGCCTGCGGATTCTGGTGGGTCGGCGAAAAAGACTGGGATGGCGTGCCTGCGGCACTGATGCAGGGCGGGACGCCGCGCTGTTACTTTGTGATTGACTTCCAAGGTGCCGACTACCGTTTCCGCTGCAAGGCTATCGGGCAGGATGCCTCGCGCCAGATGACCGTTTGGGTGACGGGCATTGACACGCTCGATACGCACCTTCGCGACATGCGCAAGGTAGAACCCGGCACGGTGATGATGACCGTTTTCGGAGCCTGTGACAGTACGTCGGTGCGCTTCCGCATTGATGGCGGTGCGTGGGTGACATGCAATCGGGGCAAGATGGTGGATGCCAACGTGGCCCGCGCGCGCGAAATGAACCTCACGGACGTATATCCCACGAAGTACAACAGGATCAATCCGCTACGCAGTCGGAACTCTTCGCAACTGTGGGTCTATACGCTGCCCGCCGAATATCGTCAGGGCGCACATCTCATAGAAGTGGAGGCGACGGACCGGTTTGGCTTTTCGGCCACTGGCAGACGCACGTTCTGTTTTCCGCGATAGACGTTAGTCACGTGGTAGATCGCCCTCGCTATGGGGTGTATATGCCCCTTCTTTTAAAGGATTAAAGGTTGGAACGCATGGCATCATGCCCGTTCCGACTTTTTTTTGATGTCTTGACTTCACTGTATGTACGTTCACGGGCATGTCTTACGATGGAAAGGCCAGTTGGCATCAGCGTTTTTAGTCTATTTCTCAAGAGCCAATGACGGTCCAACATGTCTGTTTCCATGCATCGTATGGTTGACAACATGTGTCCTTCGTCCATGCCTGTGAGCTGATGAGAGATGAGGGATGGGATGATGAAAGTTCCCTCTATTTATACTTCCGAATGCTTCAACTGTTGGACTGGGAATCATTATTTATGGGCTTTTTTAGCGGAAAATTGGGCGCAAAGACGGTTTTTTAATGTTTTTTAATACATTTAAAGTCCCATAACTATGTTTTGATTTGTTTTATTAGCATGTAACACCTTAATGTATGTACTATTAAATGATTCTTATTAATTTAAATGCTGTATGAGAGAAAGAGACATTTTCAAAGTCAGGA
>ONHE01000166.1 GCA_900317545.1 uncultured Prevotella sp.
CATGCAGACGGCCACAGGTAATGCCGGCATGATCGTCGCCAGCAAGGGCAACGTGTTCCGCAATTGCAATTACAGCCCCTGTATCTTTAAGTTAAACCCCTCTACACAGCTCGAAGGCGACTACTATATTGATCAGATCGTGTCCGGTCCCAATTGTGGATTAGGCTATGACAGTAAAGGTCACCGCTTCGTCCTGTTGGAGTACACCGGCAACTGGTATTCTGTGCCGCAGACATCGGTGAAGAGTGGCGGTGAGATCAGTCCCATCCGCAGTCCCGAGGGCACTGCTGCCAATCCCAATGCCATACCGGCCGACGAGCAGGTCATCCGTCTGATGAACGGCTATCGCTATAGTTTGGCCAACCCGGCAGCATGGTTGAAGTATTCCGCATATGCCTACGCGCTGTGCCCGAACAATAAATCGAAGGTTTATGTGTTCCATTATTGGCCCCTGATAAGTGCCGCCACGGTAGCTGGCGCACCGCTTGCCGGCGTTTATCAGTTCGCCACGCCACAGGGCGTGACAGCCTCGACGCCGATGTGCTCGAGCTTTGAGTACAACAATATCATCTTCTATGCCGTCGGCCCGACGATCTTCAAGCTCGACTTCGTCACCGGCAAGTCGACGGTGGTCTATACCTGTGAGGACCCCGCAGCGCAGATCACGCAGCTGCATATGGCCGTGGAGAGCTATACGGAGAACGACACCAAGTTCAACAACTATGCCGCCTACGGCCACCCCTACAGCCAATGTCTCGGTGCGGCCGTGCAGACTGCCGACGGCAAAGGGCAGCTGATCGTGCTCCAGCTCAACGGTGCGGGCAATGTGGATGCCGACCATACCTATCCCTCTGTGCAGATCCACAAGGGATTCGGAAAGATTAAAGACTTCAGTTTGATATAATGTATATGAAAAGAAAGATGCTGCTGACAGCTTCATTGTGCCTCGCCGCCATGGCGTGGGCACAGACGCCCAACGTGCGCCTGCATGGTGTGCTGCGCGGAATGGGTTCCAACAAGGTAACGATGGCCTACGACGGTGCTGCCTCCATGATAGGTGACAGCCGTGACATCACGATTTCCACGGATGCCGAAGGACGCTTCGACACGGCGATCTACGTGGCCCGTCCGACCTATTATCTCATCTATCGCAACACGCTCTATCTCTCTCCGGGCGACGATCTGGAGCTCAGTCTGACCTCCGAAAACCGTGCTGCGGTCTTCAGCGGCAAGGGTGCGGAGGCCAACAACTATATGAAGGACCGCCTCTTTCCACATGCCGGCTCCTACCTCGAGGGCGGTCAGCATCTCAAGAAGGATTATGCCGCCACGAAGGCCTACATCGACAGCATGTCCGTCCTGCGCCGCCAGCAGCTTGCGGCCCTGCCCAACACCGATGAGGCATTCAAGGCGTCGGAGAGCGCCAGGATTGATGCAGACGTGGCAACCAGCGTGCTTTATTACCCCACTTACTCGCTCATCTATGCCAAGACGCGCAAGCCGGAGATGACGATGAAGACCATCGACAGCTTCTTTGTGGCCCATCGCGAAGACGTCCGGCCGCTGATCCGGCGCATAGCCGATGACCGTTTCCTCGACGTGGCTGCCGTCCGGGGTGTGCTGACCAACGTGATGGCCGACAGTGTCAACTACCGTTCGCTCCAGTCGGCATTCGTTCCCACGTCCCGGATGAAAGAACTGCTGCTCGCATTGAAGGCGTCCATGCAGGTCAAGAGCAATGTCTCCGAGGCCACGCTGATGCAGGCCAACATGACCGCAGAGAGTCTGAAGGAGGAGGATTTCGCCGCGGAGCTGCGCTGGAAGATATCGCAGGCACAGAAGCTGGAGGTCGGACAGACCGCCTACGACATCCGGATGATCGACCGAAACGGCAGGGAACACCGCCTCTCGGAGTTCAAAGGCAAGCGCATCTACATTGATTTCTGGGCCACCTGGTGCGGTCCCTGCATTCAGGAGTCGCCTGCTTTCGAGGCGCTGTATGAGGAATATAAGGATAAGGATGTGGTCTTCCTGCAGGTCTCGATCGACAAGAATCAGAATGCCTGGAAGAACTATATCAGCCGCCACAACAAGAGAGTGCCGCAGTTCCGGTCTGACGATCCGGTGCTCAAAGAGAAGTGGGCCGTGCTCTATATACCCCGCTTCGTCCTCATCGACAAGGACTTCCGCATCGCCAGTCCGTTCGCCCCGAGACCCTCGGAGCAGCAGATACGGACACTGTTGCAGTGAGCTGCGCCGACTGGAAGCTATCGGCGTCCAACAAGGAACATGCAGGATAACGCGCTTGACGGACCATTGAGCGGGGCCGAAAACAGTAGACGTTGGAAGCAAACCCATCTTCGGGTTGCTTTCAACGTTTTTTCTTGTCCTGTCCGCAGGTGCCTGCGGGGCGTCCGCAGTGTATTTCCCGAGGCGGCGGAAGTGATGTCCGGACCTGCCGGCGCATGGCTCCGGTCGGTCGGGAGCAGGGGTAGGGATGGGGAAAATCAGTTGACCACGATATTCGGACCTACGATGGCGATCTTGAATCTGCACAGATGGTTGAGGTCGATGATGCTCTGGCGGATGTCGTCAGACCGCATGGCGGTGAAGTGGAGCCTGAAGCTCTGATGCTTAGGATTGTTGAACACCACGCCGAGATTATACCAGCGCCCCAGCTCCTTGAGGATTTCGATGAGCGGAGCTTCATCAAAATAGAAGAGCCCTTCCACCCACTGCCTGACCGCATAGGTGTCTGCCGGCTTCACATGCACGGCCCCCTGACGGTCGTACCACGCTTGCTGGTCGGGCTTGAGGATGGCTTCCGGACGGCCGGTCCGGCCGTTCAGCACCTCCACGGAGCCTTTCACTAACGACACTTCTGCCTGCTCACGGGCGTAGTGACGGAAGTTGAACTCGGTGCCGAGCACACGCACCTGCATCTGGTCGCTGGTCACAATAAAGGGCACCTTGTCGTTGTGAGCCACTTTGAAATAGGCTTCGCCATCCACGCGCACCTGCCGCGTCTGCCCCGTGAAGCGTTCGGGAAACTCGATCCTGCTCTCTGCGTTGAGCCAGATCTCCGTCCCGTCCTCCAAGATCACCTTGAAGCTCATGCCCCGCGGGGTCTTCACGCGCTGCATGGTCTGCGCCACGGTCTTCTCCACGCCGTCTTCCGATGCGGCGGAAGCGGTCTTCGCGCCGGCGATCCCATGCCTTGCCGAGGGCCGGAAGGAGATGGAGTCTGTCCCGGAGAGCACTTTCGTGCGGCTGCCTGTCTGAAGCGTGACCTGCGAAGGTGCGTCCTGATGGTCGAGCACCACGAGTCGGTCTTCCTCTGCGGCATGCTCTTCGAACGGCCCATACTGGAAGACGACCACCGCGGCGAGCATGGCGGCAGCGCCCAAGACGGCGGCTCCGAGCAGCTTCCAATAGGAAGTGCGGCCGCCCGACTGCCGTTCCATGTCCTCATGGAACGCCTGCCAGGCCCGCTCCACATCGGGGGGTTGGGTCTTCCGGCGCCGGTAGTAGATCTTGGCCAGCATCTCTATCCGCCTGTCGTCATCGTTGCGTATCTCTTCTGTCATTCCGCAGTTGTTTACCTATATGACATTTTCATGTTACATTCGGGCATCTTCTTTTTAGAATTATTTAGATAATAATGCCGCCCGCAATGCTGCCATCATCTTGCTCACATGCTTGTGGATGGCACTCACGCTCACATTCAGCATCTCGGCCATCTGCTGATAGCTCTTCCCCTCGTAGCAGCACTGCTCGAAGACGAGCCGTGTCAGCGGGGTCTGGCTTCCGATCACCTGCTCTATCTGTGCCATCTGTCGCTCCAAGAGTTCACTGTCGCCGATCACTTCCTCCTTCCTCCGGAGATACTCCGTCTGATACCTGCGCTCTACTTTCTGATGTTCCAGATAGTTGATCGACTTGTTTCGGATGGCCGTGAAGAGGTAGGCCGGCATCCGATATTGGCGGATCTGCTCGTAGGAAGACCACACGTCGGCAAACAATTCGCTCACCAAGTCCTTCGCCACTTCCTCGTCTTCGACCCAGTCGAGCGCCCGATAGTACACTGGTGTGTACCATTTTCGGAAAAGTGATTCAAATTCCTTGCTGTAAGGGTGATATCTTGACATGCGTGATCGTGATTGAGGGGATGGCCTGCAGCGGGTACGAGTCTGGTGTCGGTCAATGCTGCCTGCCGGTCGGTCTGCTGTCGGAGTGGCTTTCCGGACTATCTTGGGAGCGAAGGAAGGTGCTTTCGGCACGATCCTGAGCCGCGTTTTCCCCATCGCATCGGGGCTGTGGGCAGCTTCCGCAAAAGTACAAAGAAACCATGAGCCTTCGTTTTAATCATGATCAGAAGCCTCTTCTTTTTAATTTTTTTTAATATTTTCCCGCCGCCATCCTCCCCCTTCATCCCTCCTCTCCTCATCCCTTCATCCCTCCTCTCATCGTCCCTTCATCCTTCATCTCCTCATCCCTTCATCCTTCATCTCCCCGTCCCTTCATCCCTCATCTCCTCATCCCTTCATCCCTCATCTGTCTTCCGCCCCGCGCATATGTATCCTTTCGGCGGCGCGGAGCTATCGTTTGGGCGGCCCGGAGCTATGCTTTCGACGGTCCATATGATAGCTTTTGGCAGGCCCTTTGTATTGTTCTGATTATCAATGGTTTGCGTCTTGCGCTTTCGGACGTTTCCGCTGCCTTGCCCGTGTCGTGTCAGTCAGGATGGCGGATGGTCATTTCGCGTGCGGCAAGCGCCCAATTCCCCCATCGGGAAGGATCGTGGATGCGTTCTCCGAGCGTAGCGGATGCAGCTTCCGCAGGGGGCTTCAGTCTTAAAATACGTAAAATGCGGACGATTTTAACATATTGTCCGGCGGGAGTGAACTTTCGTTGCGCGATAGCGATGTAATTTTGCCGCCGATAACAAAGCAATAATCTCAAAACAAGATTGACGAATGAACTACGATTCAGGAACGCATGATAATCATGCCATGAAAAACAACCGGCAGCAGGGGCTGCTGCATTTGGAGCAGGCGCTGAGCCGTCTGCTGGGCCGAAAGCCGGCCGACGGACTGCGCTGGACAGGCACGAAGACGGATCTCTTCGTGATTGCCCATCTGATGTATATGGACGCCGACCCGATCGGAGACGACGGGCAGCCGATGACCTTCTCTGCTTTGGTGGCCCGGTTGGCTGCCATCCTGCATGTCAAAGTGCCGCGCAATCCGCGTTCCTACGTGACGAAGGATCTGACGAACAAGCACTGCCGGCGGCTCTCGTTTCTCGACCGCTATTGCTGGCTGCTGTTCCACGACGGAGATCCCGACCCGTTGGCGCGCTACATAGACTCAGGCGGGAGCGACCGCATGGTGGAGGAGGCCGTCTGAGCGTATGCCGTCAGAAGCTGAAACGCGCCGTCAGGCAGGGCGCTGCTGCCATGGTTCCCGCCGGCAGGGGGTCGCGCAGCAGCCCCGAGCCCAATGACATGCGCTGCAGGGCGCGGTACTTCTTCTTGTACTTGTGGGCGAGGATGAACATGTGGATGCTGCCCGTGGCGAGCGCAAGTCCTGAAAGCATGACGATCCCGGGTGCCGGACTGTATTTGGCCGACAGATCTGCGTCGCCCACGCCGATGATCACTGCGGCCATGAAACCGCCCACCATGGCCACCGTGCCCACTGACACGCTGGTCCAAGCCAGGGCTTTCAGCGTGTGGTTTCGTCGGAGACAGGTGCGTGCGAGCGCCTGTGTGGCGGCGCTGTCGGTCCCTTGCGCGGTGGGCGCGCCGGGATTCACGGGCTGGCTCTTTCCGGTGGCGGCTGTCGCCAGGAAGAGCAACAGGAGGATGATGCGATGCATACGTTTGCGTTTGAGACTGCCGGCGACCCTGCAGAAAGGTTGGTTTCGGAGAGGCGGAAGACAGTTGTGATCTGCTGCAAAGATACACATTATTATAATATATACCTAATATAATTGTGCAAATGTTGCCTTTTGCCGCACCCATTGCCTGTTTTTCCCCTGCGGAAAGAGCCGTTCGGCCTGCGCCGCGACGATCTTCCGCCGAAGCCTGCGCGCCGGAACTGACAGTCTAAAAACAAATTGATTGTGAAAAAAAATTAAGAAAATCTTGCGTCAAATCATAATTAAGTGTATATTTGCAGATGTAAGATCAATCTACTAATCACTTATTTTCCATTTTGAGCTAATACTAATAACATTTCATTGTATCATGAAAGAAAAGACTGAAGTTATTCAAGCGAACAGCTGGAGTATACTCCGGCGGCTGACGTTCCTGATGTTCTTTGCGGTCTGCTCGGTCGGGGCATTCGCACAGCACAAGGTTTCGGGAACTGTGGTAGACGCGGCTGGTGAGCCGATCATCGGCGCGAGCGTCATGGTCCAGGGCACTTCGCAGGGTGCGGTGACCGATCTCGACGGCCGCTTCACGATCGCCGACGTGCCGTCAGGCGGCAAGTTGGTGGTCTCGTATGTCGGATTCCGCACGCAGACCATCAGCCTCGGCGGGCAGCAGACCGTCAAGGTGACGCTGCAGGAAGACCGGCAGAACTTAGACGAAGTGGTCGTGGTCGGCTACGGCGTACAGCGTAAGACCGACGTGACGGGCGCCTTGACGCGCGTCAACAGTGAGGCTTTGACCACCAAGCCGGTGTCCAACGCCTTCGAAGCGCTGCAGGGCAAGGCAGCCGGCGTGGACATCACGACCAACGAGCGACCCGGTTCGCTGGGCGAGATCCGCATCCGCGGCAACCGCTCCATATCGGCCAGCCAGACCCCGCTCTATGTGGTCGACGGCGTGCCCCTTCAGACCGGCGGCATCGAATCATTGAACCCGCGCGACATCGAGTCGATCGACATCCTCAAGGATGCCTCATCCACGGCCATCTACGGATCTCGCGGCGCCAACGGCGTGGTGCTCGTGACCACCAAAAGGGGCAAGGAAGGCAAGATGCAGCTGTCCTATTCGGGCACGATGACACTTCAGAACATCGTCGACAAGCAGCCCGCCATGAAGGCGAGTGACTATATCACGTGGCGCCGGTGGGCCTACTACAACAGCAATCCGACCCTCTACACGCCCGGCGACCAGCCCACCTACGAGCAGGATCAGGCCTTCTTCGCTCCCTCGGGCGACAATACGGCCTACAACAACGTCATGCGTGGATGGGACGAAAGCCACACCAAGTGGGACGGTTCGAAAGTGACCGACACCGACTGGACCGACTTCGTCACCCAGACAGGCATCACCCAGGAGCACACCCTCAGTGCCACGGGCGGCTCGAAGGATGTGCAGGGATTCGTCTCCTTCGGCTACCTGAACAACAAGGGCACGCAGAAGGGACAGTCGTACGAGCGCTACAACCTCACCGCATCGACCGACATACTGGCCTCCAAGTGGTTTAAGGTAGGCGGATCGCTCAATGCTTCCTATGGCAAGCAGCACTACGGATTCTCCCGGACCGGCCAGTCGTCGAACTCTGGGCCCGATGACATCTACGGCTCGGCAAAGGGCATCCTGCGCTATGCGATGCCTTACGACGAGAACGGAGACATCATCACCGTGCCCGGAGGTACTGTCACCAACACCTATACCGTCGTCGACGAGTGGACAAAGTCGAAGGACAACCGAGAGACATTCCGCGCCCTCGGCAGCTTCTATGCGCAGATGGACTTCGGAAAGATCTGGGCTCCGCTGCAGGGACTGCAGTATAAGCTCCAGTTCGGACCTGATTTCCGCTATTACAGATACGGCTTCTTCGTCGACGCCTCGTCGGCAGTACGTGCCGGAAGTCAGAACCTTGCACGTCGCAATGACCAGCGCGACTTCGCCTGGACATTGGATAACATGCTCATTTACAACCGCACCTTCAATCAGCACAACGTAGGTCTGACCCTCCTGCACAGCGCATCCAAGTCCAACTCGGAGACCAGTTCGATGAGCGAGGAGGGCGTGACGATCCCCTCGTTCCTGTGGAACAACATGGGCGCCATCGACATCACCGACCCCCAGTACAAGGCCGGGATGGGTACAGGACTTAGCGAACAGCAGCTCGAATCTTACATGGCGCGCCTCAACTATTCGTTCCTCGACCGCTATCTGCTCACCGTTTCGGGCCGCTGGGACGGCTCGTCGGTCCTCGCCAAGGGAAACAAGTGGGACTTCTTCCCGTCGGCCGCGCTCGGCTGGCGCATGGAGCAGGAAGACTTCATGAAGCATGTCAGCTGGCTGGATCAGCTCAAGCTCCGCTTCGGAGTCGGCGTGACCGGCAACGCCGCCGTTGATCCTTACGGCACACTCGGCGTGATCAGTTCCTACTGGATGCCGTTCAGCACGGGCAACACCCAGATTTATGTCACCAATGAGCCTTACTATACCAACACCGGAAACCTCATGCCCAACAAGAACTTGGGATGGGAGAAGACCACGCAGTGGAACTTTGGTATCGACTTCAGCGTCCTCAAGGGCCGCATCGGCGGTACGATCGACCTCTATCATTCCACCACTTCCGACCTCCTCCTGCAGATGAGCGTGCCCTCACTGTCAGGTTATCCGGCCATGATGGCCAACGTCGGCAAGACCAAGAACAACGGTGTGGAGCTGACGCTGAACACGTTCCCGATCATGACCAAGGACTTCACGTGGGCCTCCGACTTCAATGCGGCATGGCAGAAGGATGAGATCGTCGAGCTCGCCAACGGCAAGGAGGACGACATCAACAATGCCTGGTTCATCGGAGAGTCGATCAGCGTCTACTACGGATATGAGGCCAACGGGCTCTGGCAGGAGTCGGACGCAGAAGAAATGGCCAAGTTCAACGCCAAGGGAGCGAAGTTCTCTGCCGGAAGCGTGCGTCCTGTCGACCAGAATGGTGACTATGTCATCGATGCCAAAGACCGTGTGATCATCGGCAACAGAAATCCTCGGTGGACCATGGGATGGACCAACACGTTCAGCTACAAGGGCTTCGAGCTCACCGTCGAGATGAATGGACGCTTCGGATACAAGCAGGATGTCGGCGGCCAGGGACAGCTCGGCATGTACCAGCAGGCTGAAATCAGCTACTGGCGGCCCGATAACACGGGTGCCGAATGGCAGAAACCAGTCTACAACATCGCCGGCGGCGACCCCTATTCAAGCCTTCTCGGCTTCAAGGATGCTTCGTTCGTCAAGCTCCGCAACGTCTCCTTGGCCTACAGGTTCAATCGTCAGGTGTGCGATGCCATCGGCATCGGAGGCCTCAAGCTTTATGTCCAGGGACGCAATTTGGGCAATCTCTATTCCTCTGTGGACTTTGTCGATCTCGACACAGGCCACACCTACTACAACCGCGGCGTAACTTTCGGCTTGCAGGTTGATTTCTAAATCATCGTAAAACATAAGCAACTGACGTCATGAAATACATGAAAAAGATCAATCGAATCATCATGAGCGGCGCTGTGACACTGCTGGCGCTGCTCGCAATGACTTCCTGCAAGAGCGACTTCCTCGACGAGGACGCCGGACATAAGGTCACCGACGCGCTCTTGGAAGGCGAAGCCGGAGCGCTCAAAATGTCGGCCGGCCTCTACGCCAACATCCGTTGGCACTTCGGATATGAATGGGCTTACGGCATCACGCTCTACGGCACGGACGAGTTCACCAACGGCGGAGACCTCACGTCTGAATGCTGGAACACCTACGATAATCGTCTCAACCCGCTCGACCTGACACCTGCCCTCGGAGCGGCCAACAAGAACTGTCCGGCCGTATCGGCCCTCTGGGACGAGATGTACTATGGCATCTCGACGGCGAACCTTGTTCTGGCCAAAGCTGTGAACGTGAAGACGGAGTCCTCACGCAACAAGGCGCTCGGCGAAGCCTACTTCCTGCGCGGCTATAATTACTACCGCCTGTTCTGCCAATATGGTGGCGTGGTGCTCCAGACGGCTGCTGCAGACGGCACGGTGCAGAAGAATTTCAAGCGCGCAACGGCCGAGGAGACTCTCAATCAGGTCATTGCCGACCTGGAAGAGGCCTACAAGCTGCTCCCCACGGACAAGTGGCGCGGCAACGGCACATGGACTCGCTACACGGCAGCCCACTTCCTCGCCAAGGCCTTGCTGTACCGCCAGTCGGAGCGTTGCAGTGACTGGAACGGCTCGTATGACAAGTCGAAGGATCTCACGCGCGTCGTCTCTCTCTGTGACGAGGTGATCGCGGCCTGTCCGCTTGCAGCCAATTACAGCGACTTATATAACAACTGGACCGGCGTCGACTGTCCTAACGAGGGCAACTCTGAGATCCTCATGGCAGCCGAGTTCAATGATGCCAGCACCACGAAAGGGCGTTACGGCAACCGCACCTACAACTATCTGACGCCGCAGTTCCAAACTTTCTCGGCCGGATACGTACAGCGTGGCCAGTACATCGGCGACATGGAGTTCCAGCGTTGCCGTCCGACGGAGTACGCCTACGCGATCTTCGACAACGTCAATGACTCCCGCATGTGGAAGAGTTTCAAGACTGTCTATGGCATCAACAATGCCGCTCAGAAGGACGCAGCCATCATCTCCACCAACGGCATCGAGGCTTCGCAGGTGCCGAACCTCGGCGATGAGGGCATCGTGTTTATCCTCAACAAGAAGAGCGACAAGCGTTTCGACAACAATGCGATGGGTTCTTTCGGCCGTGGAAACCAGGCTCACAACTTCGTAAACCCCTTCACGGGCAAGTGGGTGCCTAATGTCTTCCCCGTATACCTTAACGGAAAGTATGTCCTCAACACCTTCGGCACGTCAGGCAATCCTGCTCAGAGCAACGTGTTCTGCGGACTCGGCAAGACTGCTGACGGCACCCGCACCGGCGAGAAGGGCGATGCCAACCGTGATGTGATCATGGCTCGCACCGGTGAAACCTATCTCGTCAAGGCCGAAGCGCAAGTTCGGTTGGGCAATTATCAGGACGCCGTGACCACCGTCAACAAGCTCCGCGCCCGCGCCCAGTGGAAAGACAAGGAGGATCGGGGCTACTATACCGACGGCAGCATGGCCTTCAGCACGGCCGACGGCGGCATGAAGGACAATGCGACTGCCAACAGCAGGACGCCCAAGAAGAACAAGGACAAGAACGGAACGGCACTGACCAACATGCAGGCCTATGGCTATTCGATGACCCATACGAACAGCTACTACCTCTCCACGGGCATTCCGGTGACCACGGCTGCATCCAACCTGCAGATCGCAAGCTACAAGCAGCTCCCCGCCGAGGATGAAGCGATCCTCACACAGCTCGGCTGTACCACCGACTATGACCGCATGCTCAACTTCATTATGAATGAACGCACGCGCGAACTCTTAGGCGAATGGAACCGTTGGGACGAACTCTCCCGCACCGGTTTGCTCGTCAGACGGGCCAAAGCCTTCAATCCTGAGGCTGCCCCGAATATCACCGCGGGCAAGCACGAACTGCGTCCGATCCCGCAGAAGTTCATCGACGTGCTCCAAAATGAGGACGGAACGAACCTCTCGGACGCTGATAAGAAGGCCTGGCAGAATCCAGGTTATTGATCCGGAATCGTCAGCATCCGAGGCCGGAGGTTGACTCCGCATCGGAAAGCATATCGCTCAGGGCGTCGCAGCATCATCGTCTGCGGCGCCCTTTTTTCGCGTCCGGAGGTGAAGGGGAGATGAGGTGATGAGGGATGAGAGATGATGTGATGAGGGATGAGAGATGATGTGATGAGGGATGAGAGATGATGTGATGAGGGCAGAAATGGACTTTTTTAATGATTTTTTGAACA
>ONHE01000125.1 GCA_900317545.1 uncultured Prevotella sp.
GACGAATCGGTGACCTTCAGAGCAACCGTATAGAACTCAGCATAGTTGTAGATCTTGAATTCAACCGACGCTCCGGCCACCGGCCGACCTTGGGGATCGACCACTCGGATCTCCCGTGTCGTAGTCGGAGCATAGTTGTCCGTTACGTTTATCTCGGTGTAATAAGGGTTCCGGCTGATCTTCTCCTCACTTCCGTCATAGGCGCCGAACACTTTCGTGTGCATCAGCATTCCCCTTGAGGCGCTCTCGTTGAACCATCCGAGATTCAGAACCGGCTCCGGTTCGCAGGCGCCAAGAAACCACCAGCGTCCGTCCGCCCATGCTTCGACCCAGGCATGATTGTCATCCGTATGCGCCCAACGTGGCGTATAGACCTGACGCGCGGGTATACCGACAGACCGGAGGGCTGCTACGAGAAACGTACTTTCCTCCCCACAGCGACCGTAAGCAGTCTTGACGGAAGCCAATGGACTGCTTGTTCGCGCATCGGAGGGACGGTAGGTTACTTTCTCATGGCACCAATGGTTGACCTCGAGCACCGCTTCCTTCATGCCAAGATGGCCTACGCGGTCTTTCAACTCATGATAGAACACTTCCCGGCTGTTATCTAAGTTTTCATTGTTCACCCTGACCGGAAGGACGAAATGCTTGAAAATATTTTCCGGAATGCTACGTCCCCAAGGCATGTTCTGCCTCGCTTCCAAGGACAGGCGCACATTCTTCAGATAGAATGAGCGTGGGTAATCGGCCTGATCAGGCAAGGACAGATACCGATAAAGGAAGTCCATCGCTTCCTGTTCGGTGACGGACGGCTGCGAAAAGGCAGGTATGGACCACAAAGAGCTTGCAAACAGCCAAGCTGCAAATAAAATGTGAATTTTCCGTATCATGAAAAGGCAAAGATTAATCAGTCTTTGCAAAAATACAAAGATAATATTAAATAAAGCCGATCTTTTCAGTATTATTATTATCTTTGCACGAAATAATTAACCTGAAAATATGGAAGAGAAACAGAAAGACGTAGTTCAACTACCTGAAAACGCATTCCGCGAATTGAAAGAAGGCGAAGAGTATCAGCCCGTGATGAGCCCTCAGCAGGTTTATCCGGAAGTCAACGCATGGTCCGTAACATGGGGCGTGATGATGGTCGTGTTGTTCAGCGCGGCTGCAGCTTATTTAGGACTGAAGGTCGGACAGGTGTTCGAGGCAGCGATCCCGATTGCGATCATCGCCATCGGTGTCTCGTCTGTAGCCAAGAGAAAGAACAGCTTGGGCGAGAATGTCATCATTCAGAGCATCGGAGCCTGTTCGGGAGCCGTCGTCGCAGGCGCGATCTTCGTGCTGCCGGCGATCTATATGCTTGATTTGGAGGCCAACTTCCTGAAGATCTTCATCGCTTCCTCGCTCGGCGGAATCTTAGGAATTCTCTTTCTGATCCCATTCCGTAAATACTTCGTAAAGGACATGCACGGGAAATATCCATTCCCAGAGGCAACGGCAACGACACAGGTTCTGGTCAGCGGAGCAAAAGGCGGCAGCCAGGCCAAACCGCTTCTGCTTGCCGGACTCATCGGTGGAGCCTACGACTTCATTGTCGCTACTTTCGGCTGGTGGAATGAAAATGTCACCTCACGGATCATAGGACTCGGCGAGCAAGTTGCCGAACAGGCCAAGCTCGTGTTTAAGATCAACACCGGAGCAGCCGTGTTAGGATTGGGCTATATCGTTGGTCTGAAATACGCATCGATCATCTGTCTCGGTTCGTTGGCAGTGTGGTGGCTGATCGTTCCGGGCATGGCTCTGCTGTTCCCAGACACCATCCTCAACCAGTGGGATCCCACTATCGCAACAACGGTTGGCAGCATGAGCCCCGAGGCAATATTCACGAACTACGCCCGAAGCATTGGTATCGGTGGCATTGCCATGGCGGGAATCATCGGCATTGTCAAGAGCTGGGGCATCATCAAGGGTGCCGTGGGTCTCGCAGCACGTGAGATGAAAGGTAAAGGAGCATCAGACGTGGAGGTCATCCGCACACAACGGGACATCTCCTTCAAGATTATCTCCATCGGATCCGTTCTCACCATCCTCATTACATTCCTGTTCTTCTATTTCGGCGTGATGAACTTCAACCTGCTTCATGCCGTCGTGGCCATCCTGCTGGTGGCAGTCATCGCATTCCTCTTTACCACTGTGGCTGCCAATGCCATAGCCATCGTCGGCTCCAACCCGGTGTCCGGCATGACGCTCATGACGTTGATCTTGGCATCGGTGGTGATGGTTGCAGTCGGCTTAAAGGGTGAAGCGGGCATGCTCGCCGCCCTCCTGATGGGCGCAGTCGTCTGCACCGCACTGTCGATGGCAGGCAGTTTCATCACCGACTTGAAGATTGGCTATTGGTTGGGAACGACTCCCAAGAAGCAGGAAAGCTGGAAATTCCTCGGCACGATCATATCTGCGGCGACCGTGGCAGGCGTGATGATCCTTCTGAACAAAACCTATGGCTTCAACTCCGACGCGTTGGCCGCTCCCCAGGCACATGCGATGGCAGCCGTGATTGCTCCGTTGATGAACGGGCAGGGCGCTCCCTGGATCCTTTACGGCATCGGTGCGCTGATTGCGTTAGTGCTCGATCGCTGCAAGATTCCAGCCTTGGCGTTTGCCTTGGGTATGTTTATCCCGATCCAACTGAATATCCCCTTGGTTGTCGGAGGTGCCGTCCACTGGTACGTCTCCACACGTTCGAAGAATACGGAAGAAAATAAGGCCCGCGAAGAAAAGGGCACCCTGATTGCCAGCGGATTCATTGCCGGCGGCGCCTTGATGGGTGTTGTAAGCGCATTGCTGAAGTTCGGCGGCATTGAATTCAACTATGCCGACTGGTGGCAGAACCATCTGTCCGAGTTAGTCTCGATCTTTGCATACGTGTTGCTGATCGTCTACTTCATCTTGGCGACAAGAACGCGCAAACAATCCTGATCATCCTTCGAAATAATGCATGACAGGCCCCATGAACGGAGTTATCTTCCGCTCATGGGGTCTGTTGTAATAGTCAATGCGGGTCATGCTCACCGAGACGAAGAGACGCTTCTTGGCACGGGTCATGGCAACATAGAACTTACGCGCATCTTCGGCTGCCAGACGCGGATTCTGCTGATTATAGTAGTTCGGGTAACGTCCTTCGACGGCATCGAAGATAATCACATTGTCAAACTCAAGTCCCTTGGCCTTGTGGACGGTGGTCACAAAGATGCGGTCATGAATGGTCTTACTGCTGCAGAGATCGGCCTCCTTGAGCGTGTTGATCTCGACCATGTGACTGCTCAACTGTTCATGCAGCGACGGCTCTTGGTGCATATCGATGATGTCATCGGTCAGAAAGCGGAAGACATAGTCGAGCTTTTCAACCGGTTCGACATGTCGGTCGCTGACCAACTGCTGATAGAAACGCCTTATCTCGCGCACCAATGCCGGATCTTCCCCATACTGCTTCCGATCATAAAGTCGGTCGACAGCCGACAGATAGAGGTCACGATAGTTGCGGCGAAGCGTCTCGATAGCGCTCCGGACGGTAGGTCTGCGGAGAAATTCCCGCTGACTTCGCACCATTT
This sequence comes from uncultured Prevotella sp., assembly GCA_900317545.1. Lineage (GTDB taxonomy): Bacteria > Bacteroidota > Bacteroidia > Bacteroidales > Bacteroidaceae > Prevotella. The sequence continues at coordinate 3,612 of ONHE01000125.1, forward strand.
CCTGTGCCTTCTGACGACAGTAGACAACCAAACTACGGGTGGCGTTGACATCCGCATCGGCCAAGTGCGCATTCTCCCCTTCCAACCGCAAGACCTCGAGCAACGACCGGAGCTTATATGCTTTCAGGTCGGGTTCCAACAATCGGATAAGCTTCAGCGAGTCGAAGTAACGCGGGTGACGGTCTTTGAGCCGCACATCCGGCACAAATCGACGCAGGTTAAAGTCGAGTATGTGGTAGTCATAGTCCGCATTGTGCCCTAAGAGCATCGCTCCGGCGGCGTAATCCATGAACAGTCGCAGTGCCTGCTGTGGCGGCAGCAACCGGTGATGCTTGCGTTCCTCTATGATCGGATTATCGATATCGCCCAACCGGAGCGGTATCTCGCGGTCAGTCTCAATGTAAACGGAAAACTCGGAACCTTCCACCACGTGTCCCTGACGCATCCTGACGGCTGCAATTTGGACGATATCGTCCTCGAAAACGTTTAGCCCTGTAGTCTCCGTATCAAAGATGACGATCTCCCGCTCATCATAAGTGCGGATGAAATCCTGTATATAGGTCGAATCCTGATAGAGCAGGAAGTCGGTGGGGAGCATGGCCCTGTCCAACAGACTGCGCATGAACGAACGGGCCGAGGCATTGGTCTGGAACACGCCGAAGCCTTTCAGGATTCTTGCCCAGGCGATGAAATTGTGCTCGTTGGAGATCACGTTCAGATGCGCCAGCAACAGTTTCACTTCCGGAGAGGTGAAGAGATCAGCGCCCGAAACCTTGAAATGGTCCATCCGGATGGCTTTCAGTGCCTCGCTGATGGCATCGGCGTCGCGGTTGGCATTGACGATCACAGCCGTCGTCTGATCAGGATGGGTATTGAACAGATTAGCCGCCCGTGCGGCCACATCTACATATTCGGATGCCAACGTATCACTGTAGAGAATGCCCAACGCGCATCCTTCGGGCTGATCTTTGCCATCAGTCTTAGGCAGGAGGTCGGCAGAAATCCGCAACACCTCCGCGGCGTAGGTGTTGAAGACATCGAGCAGATACTGCGGAGAACGATGGTTGACGTTCAGGTGATGGATGTTGTCGCGGCAACGGGTCTTCAGCAGTTCGAGCGTATCCATCTTGGCGCCCATGAAAGAGAAGATGGCCTGCTGCTCATCGCCAAGATACATCGTCGTCGAACGGTCCGGATCATCCGCGGGGAGGAAAGCTGTGCTCAGCCCGTCAATGATGGCCAACTGCAGCGGATTGAGATCCTGCACCACATCCACCTGTATCCAGGAATAGCGACGGAACTGCTTTCCGCCATCCTGAGACAGGCTGTCGTAGGTCAGGAGGAGCAGATCCTCGAAGTCGATCATCTTGTTTTCGAGCTTGTAACTTTCATATTGCCGGGCGACCCGCATCTTCTGAAGGGTGCGGAAGATGACTTGCTGCATACCGTAGTCGTAACCGTCGCTCTTGGCAGCTTCGCGATAGAAGTCGGTATCGCGGTAAATGTCGAGCATGGACCGTGCATCAAACGCCATCCGCTGCACCTCGCAGATTTTCCGGATGGCAGCGATGTCATCGCCATTGACGCACTCCGGATGCAACCGAAGGGCTCGCGGATGGCCGGCTGCGAGCTGATACATGAAATGCGAAAGATGGATCATCTCGTCGTAGGCATGCCGACGCGAGGGATTGGCAGCTACCTGCATCTCGTCCTCATCCTGCAGACGGGCCAAGATGCTGATTGCATCATCCTCGTCGATGACGGAAGATTCGGCCGGAATGACGGCATTCTCAAACAGGAACTTCGAACAGAAGCGATGCACATTGCCCACATATACTTCCTGCACATCACGGTCCCGGATGAAGCTACCGATCCGTTCGGTCATGCCGCGGGCGGCACGATTGGTGAACGTCAGGCACAGCATCTCACCGTAGGGGACCCCATCCTCGACATGAGCCTTCCTGATTCGCTCGGTCAGGATCTGTGTCTTGCCGCATCCCGGAGGTGCAAGAACCAGATGAAAGCCTGCCTTTGCGCAGATCACAGCCCGCTGGCTCTCGTCGGGTTTCCAGTCATAATTCATACTCCACAATTCATAAAGAAAACTATCAACTTCCAACTCTTAACTCCCATTTTGTCGGATGTATCTCCATGAGGCTTCCACAGGAATGTGCCATGTATAACCTCCGCCGGTTACCGCGGGATTTTATATCATGCCCATTTACATTTTCGAGCTTAGCACCCGTAGGGGCGGCGGTAGGGAAAGGTCGGCATGTGACAAATATACAAATAATATTCGGAAAGTCCGCTGCTTTGGCATGAAAATATTTGAATTTGTTTTAGAGCGGCAAGCCTCGGTGTTTCGGATATCGTTCTAAGCGGCTCAATTTCACCTCAGGAGTTTCAGAAGCAGCCTGATCCGTCCGGATAACCGATAGCTCAGCTAAGAAATGATTTTGTAAATAATAAAAGTTATGGCAGATGGAAGTATGACGGAAA
>ONHE01000128.1 GCA_900317545.1 uncultured Prevotella sp.
CCGATGGTGATTGTCAGCAGGTGGTGCAGGGTGTCCACGGCTTCAGCTCCTTGAAGAAGTCGTGTCCCTTGTCGTCGACCAAGATAAAGGCAGGGAAGTCCTTCACCGTGATCTTCCAGATGGCTTCCATGCCCAACTCCGGATATTCGACGCACTCGATGCTCTTGATTGCATCCTGCGAAAGGACGGCTGCCACGCCGCCGATGGTGCCCAAGTAGAAGCCGCCGTGCTTTTTGCAGGCGTCAGTGACCTCCTGCGTGCGGTTGCCTTTGCCGATCATGATCATTGATCCGCCGTGTGACTGGAACTCATCCACATAGGGATCCATGCGGTTGGATGTCGTCGGGCCCATGGATCCGCAGGGATAGCCCTCCGGAGTCTTAGCCGGCCCGGCATAGAGAACAGGATACTTGCGGAAGTATTCGGGCAGTTCCTGACCTGCGTCGAGGCGGGCTTTGAGCTTGGCATGGGCGATGTCGCGGGCTACGATGATCGTTCCGTCGAGGCTGACGCGTGTCGATACGGGATACTTGGTCAGTTCGGCGAGTGCCGCTTCGATGCCTTGCTCCAAGTCGATGTGTACGCCTCCGGCTTCTCCGGGCTGCTGCAGGTCGGCGGGGATGAGATTGGCCGGATTCATGTCCATCTGCTCTAACCAGACGCCGTCACTGTTGATCTTGGCCTTGATGTTGCGGTCGGCGGAGCAGCTCACGCCGAGTCCGATCGGGCAGGAGGCGCCGTGGCGCGGCAAGCGGATCACGCGGATGTCGTGGGCGAAGGCCTTTCCGCCGAACTGAGCGCCGAACCCGATCTTGTGGGCTTCCTTCAAGAGCTTGGCTTCGAGGTCAAGATCGCGGAAGGCACGCCCCGTCTCGTCGCCCGTGGTGGGCAGATTGTCATAGTAATGGATGGAGGCCAGCTTGACCGTGAGCAGGTTCTTCTCGGCGCTCGTGCCGCCGATGACAAACGCGATGTGGTAAGGCGGGCAGGCTGCCGTGCCCAAGCTCTTCATCTTCTCCACCAAGAAGGGAATCAGGGTGCTCTCGTTCTGGATCACAGCCTTGGTCATCGGGTAGAGATAGGTCTTGTTAGCCGAGCCGCCTCCCTTGGCGACCATGACGAAGCGATACTCCATGCCCTGGGTGGCTTCGATATCGATCTGGGCGGGGAGGTTGCACTTCGTGTTGACCTCGTCGTACATGTTGAGCGGCGCATTCTGCGAATAGCGCAGGTTGTCCTCGGTGAATGTGTTGTAGACACCGCGGCTCAGCGCTTCCTCGTCTTCAAATCCGGTCCACACCTGCTGTCCCTTTTCGCCGTGGATGATGGCCGTGCCGGTGTCCTGGCAGAACGGGAGGATGCCCTTGACGGCTGACTCGGCGTTGCGCAGCAGCGTGAGGGCGACATACTTGTCGTTGGGCGAGGCGTCCGGATCCTGCAGGATCGCGGCGACCTGCTCATTGTGGGAGCGGCGCAGGCAGAACTCTACGTCGTGGAAAGCCTGCTGTGCCAGCAGGGTCAGAGCCTCGGGCGACACCTTGAGGATCTTGTGTCCCTCAAACTCGCTGACGCTGACTCCTTCTTTCGTCAGCAGTCTGTACACCGTGTTGTCGGCTCCCGTCTGGAACATGGGAGCATACTTGAAATCTACTGGTTTTGCCATAATGTTTTGTCTTGTATATCTGTTAGTGTTTGAATTTCGCTTGTTCGGACAGACTGACTGCGCGCCGCGGCGTCGGCGGAGCGGGTCAGTAGCCGAAGATCTCTTCCGTCGTGAGGCGCCGGATGGGGGCTATCCGCTCCAGCGCGGGAATGTCGAGGCTGCGCTCGTCGCCGAGGATGAGGTAGCGATAGGGCTTCTGCGCCATATTCGCACGCTCGAATCGGACGAGATCCTGCAACGTCAGCGACGGCAAGGCGTTGTAGATGCGCTCGCTGATCGAATAGTCGATGCCGCGTTCCCGGGCGTTCAGGTAGCTCTCGATGACGTCGAAGCGAGTGGTGCGGGCACTGGCTAACTGCTTCTGATAGGCCTGCTTGGCGATCTGAAACGCTTTTTCGCTCTCGGGGAGCGTATCGAGAATGTTGTTGAAAACATGGATGCAGTCCATCAGTTTGTCATTCTGGGAGATGATATACGTGGTGACAAACTCGGGATGATGCATGCGGGGCGTGGCCTGATAGCGTGCGGAGGCCGAGTAAGCAAGGCCCCGGCTCTCGCGAAGTTCTTGGAAGACGATACCGTTCATGCTGCCGCCGAAGTAGGCGTTGAACAGCGATGCGACCGGCGTTTCGGCCTCGTTCCACAGCTTCTGGCCGTTGTGGTACATCACCATGTAGATGTTTTTGGCCTCGTAAGGCGCCAGCAGGATCTCGTTCTGCGTCGTCGCCTGTTCCATACAGGGCTTGTTCACCGGCGCCGGCGCAAACTTGTGGGGCGTGCGGTGCACCTTGTCGACCATGGCGGTGAGCTGCTGCTGGTCTGTCGGTCCATAATATAATAAGGTATGGGGGTATTTGGAGAGACCCTTGATCAGGGCTGTCATTGCCTGGGGGGCCATGTTGCGCAGCTGCTGGATGGTCAGCGTGTCGCGCACGGGGTTGTATTTTCCGTAGACGCCATACGAGAAGAGAGCGGTGAAGTTCTGATCTTGGCTCTTCTTGGCGTTGTCACGTTCGGTGGCGATGAGATCCACGTATTTGTTCCATGAGTCGCGGTCAGCCTTGGCATGTTGCATCAAGTCCTCCACGAGCGCAACGGCCTTGGGCATGTTCTCGTTGAGCCCGGAAAGCGAGATCGTCAGGTAATCGTCAGCCACGCTGATCTTGTAGCTGCAGGCAATCTTGTAAAAAGCCTGCTTGAATTGTGCCACCGTCATCTTTTCGGTGCCGATATAGTCTATATAATTAGCGGCTAAGGCATAGAGGCGGTTGGCCTCCCTGCCGAACTCGAAGCGGTAAGCCAAGTCGAAAAGTCCGTCATCGGTGTTCCGTTTGTAGATGACCGGCAGTCCGCGGCGTGTCTTTCCGAACGTCAGATCACGCTTGTAGTCGACGAACTGCGGCTCTATGGGCGCCACTTCCGCCGTCGCTATCGCCTGCAGGAACGCGCTGCTCTTGTCGCGGTTGGCCGGGATGGGGGTGATCAGCGGCTTGTCTATCTTGTGGATCGTCGTGTCCTCGCCGAGCTGTTTGTAGACGGTGACGCAGTTGGCATTCAGATATTGGTTGGCAAAGGCAATGATCTGCGCCTTCGTCATCTTGCCCATACGGTCGAGGCGCGATACGTCATCCTCCCATTTGCGGCCATTGATGAAAGCGCGCATCATCATGTCGGCGCGGGCTCTGTTGCTCTGCAGTTGGTTGAAATACTGCAGTTTGCGGTTGTTGATCACCGATGGGAGCAGGTCGTCGTCGAAGTCTCCGCGCTTCAGGCGGTCCACCTCGCCGATGAGGAGCTGCCGCACCGCTTGCAGCGACTGTCCCTGTTTCGGCACGGCCTGGAGCACGAGCTGCCCGTAGTCGGTCATAGCCTCGAACCAAGCGTCACACTGCGCCACCTTCATCGGTTGCGCCAGATGCTGGTCGAAGAGGCCCGCGCTGCCGTTGCTGAGCAGGTCGGAGATGACGGCAAGCGTGTCGGCCTGCCAGGAGGCACCTCCTTTGAATTTCCATCCGATCATCAGTTGCGGCGCTTCCTGACCCACGACGGTGGTGTCCACGGGCGCTGTGAGATCGGCCACTGGTGCATATTCCGGTCGCGAAAGGCTTTCACTGCGTCTCATCTGCCCGAAATAGCGGTCCAAGATGGGCATGACGGCATCGGGATCGAAGTCGCCCGCCATGCAGATCGCCATGTTGTTGGGCACGTAGTAGCGGTGGAAGTAGTTCTCAATGTTGACGATCGACGGATTCTTCAGATGCTCCTGCGTGCCGATGGTGGTCTGTGTGCCGTAGGGATGTGTGGGGTACAGCTTCTTGTTCAGCGCGTTCCACATCTTCTCATCATCGCTTGCGAGACCGATGTTGTATTCCTCATAGACCGACTCTAATTCGGTGTGAAAACCGCGGATCACCATGTTCCGGAAGCGGTCGCTCTGCACCCGTGCCCAGTTCTCTATCTCGTTGGCGGGGATGTCCTCCACATAGCAGGTCATATCATTGCCCGTAAAGGCGTTGGTGCCTGTCGCTCCGATGCTCCCCATGAGTTTGTCGTACTCGTTGGGGATATTGTATCGGGCGGCTATCTGCGAGATCGAGTCGATCCGGTGATAATATTCCTTTCGGAGGGAAGGGTCTTTCAGCGTGCGGTAAACTTCATAGAGGCCCTTGATAGAGTCCAATAAGGGCTTCTCGGAAGCATAGTCCGACGTGCCGAACTGCTTCGTTCCCTTGAACATCAGATGCTCCAAGTAATGCGCGAGTCCCGTCGTTTCAGCCGGGTCATTGCGTGAGCCGGTCCGCACGGCGATATATGTCTGGATGCGGGGCTTCTCCTTATTCACGCTCAGATAAATCTTCAGACCGTTGTCAAGCGTATAGATGCGGGTCCGCATCAGATCGTTCTTGACGCTCACAAAGGGATAGTCCTTAGCCGGAAGGATGCCTGCGGTCAGGACAGTGATAATGGTCAGCAGAAAGATTTTTTGTCTCATATTGTTCCTAATTTTCGAAATCGATCTCGTGGTCGAGCTGATTGATGAAGTTTTCCAATACCTCCGGCTCTACGTCGCCCATGCGGAACTCCTTCTCTGCATCCTTTCTGATCTCCGCAATCCATATCCGTCGGGCGTTGACATAATCGGTCCGGATCCGCTCTGCATCCGCTTCGGTGATGGCGCTGATGCCGTAATAGTCGAGGATGAGCTGATAGGTCCAAGCCCACTGATAGTCTCTGTAGTGGTCGTTGATGTCCGCAAAGCGCTCCAGCACTTCGCTGATGTTTTCCAAGGTGCCGTCTTTGATGTCGCTGATGATCTTCTGTTCCTCCGACTCGGGCAGCAGCAGTCCTGCCAAGTCGTTCCATTTGCCTGTTCCGATGGTCGTCTGCGGTACCACCAACGTGTGGTATTTCTTCAGCACGCGTTTCAACACCGCACCCATGTAAATACGCAGGGCGATGTCGTAGAACTTGATTCCCTTGCGGAGAGATTCGGCATTGATGACATACTCATGATAGTTGTAAGTCGACACATTGTCACCGGAGGCCGCACGAAGATTCTCCAATATGGTCTTCCCCTGCACGATCTCGCCCACCGAGAAGGGTGACAACCAGTCGAAATTGACGATGCTTTTCTGCGACTCCACAGGTCTCACATCGCGCTTGGGCCATTTTCTGATGTCGCGATAGAGCCCCACCGTGGTGATGTTACGGCCCGGTGAGAGGTACATCGTGTCACCATAGGCACTGAGATAGGAGAACGGCAGCTTGCGCGTATCAGGATGATACATCAGCTTGCCGAAGCATACGGAGAACGTTCCGATGTTGGCCGGCATGAGGATATAGGCGCCGCTGGCAGTCTTCGTGCCGCGCTCGAGCATCCCGTAGTGCATGGGGCCCATCTTGTAGGCATGATTGCTGAAGTTGGTGGCTGATCCTGCGTTGTAGAAAGAGAACATACCTCCGATGAGCAGCGAACTCTTGTGGTGGCTGGCCGTGAACGGCCCGCAGAAGGCGGCGCAGGCTTCCCCGTTGGCCATATACGAGTTGGCGAAGAACACGCTGCTTGATGCGGTGAATCCGTTGCTGATCTGACAGGCCTCTCCGACAAAGCAGTCCTGGATCTTGACACTGTTTGTGATCGACGAACCATTAGCAATAATGGAGTTCTCGCATATCACACCCGTGCCGATGTATACACTGGCGGTGATCGAACTCAGGATCGTACAGTCGCTCAGACGCGCCGCGCCGTTGATCTCGCATTCATCACAGACTATGGTGTTGGTGATCTCCTTGGTGTTGATAATCTTGACCCGGGATCCGATCGTGCCGCGTTCGGGCATCGTGTAGTTGATGCTTTCATAGATCATACGGCGCAGTGCGTCCTTCAGAACCTTGTCATGGAAGTGCTTCACCATGAATGCGGCGAACTGACTATTGAGATCCCGGAAGAAGATCAGATTGCCTTCGCCCACCTCGTTGAGCACGGAGATGACGTTGCCTTCCCCGTATGTGGCTCCCTCCGTGGTCTCCAAGGTGCAGATGTTGGATATGTAACAGTCGTCACCGATGGTATAATTGTTGATGTAATTGCCCACATTCTCGATGAGGCAGTTGTCTCCGACGGTCACATTCCGCAAGGTCGCGTTGTTGATGCCTGTGTGCTTGAGGAAGCCTTTCGTCACTTCGACATTCTTGTCGAATGCTCCTATATTCACCGTACCGTACAGCATGACACGGTGCATGTAGTTCGGTCTGAAGTCTTCAGCCACGTTTATGGCCGTCCAATCTTCTGCCCAGCAGCTGTTGTTCTCTAATATGGTAATCTCAGAGTCGGTGAGTGGTCTGTAGTTGTCAGTCATTTATTCAGTCGGATATAAGAAATCGTTGTATGGATATTTCTGCACATGAAGCTCGCGCACTTTCTTATAGAGCATGTCGCGGAATTCTTCGAGGTTCTCGCGTTGCTTGGCCGAGATGAAGAGGCAGTTCTCCTGAAGCCGTCCCATCCATGTTTTCTTGAGCTCATTGAGGGTGATATTCTCCCTCGTGGGCGGTGTCAGGTCATCGGGGTCCTTGTCAGTCCAGATGTATTTGTCGATCTTATTGAAGATGATCATGGACGGTTTGTCGGCGCATCCTAATTCTGTGAGCGTCTTTTCGACAACGTTTATCTGCTCCTCAAAATCGGGGTGGGAGATGTCGACCACGTGGACGAGCAGGTCGGCCTCACGCACTTCGTCGAGCGTAGACTTGAAAGAGTCGATCAGGTCGGTAGGTAACTTGCGGATGAAGCCCACGGTATCGGCGAGCAGAAACGGCAGATTCTCGATGACCACCTTGCGTACGGTGGTGTCAAGGGTGGCAAACAACTTGTTCTCGGCAAAGACATTGCTCTTTGAGAGCAGGTTCATGATGGTGGATTTGCCGACGTTCGTATAGCCGACCAATGCCACTCTGATCATGCGGCCACGGTTTTTGCGTTGTGTGATCTTTTGCTTGTCGATCTCGGCAAGCCGTTGCTTGAGCAGCGACATGCGCTGGAGGATGATGCGGCGGTCCATCTCGAGCTGGGTCTCACCAGGGCCGCGCAGTCCGACGGAGCCTTTTCCGCCGCCCGAACCGGATCCTCCTCCCTGTCGTTCAAGGTGGGTCCAGAGGCGCTTGAGACGTGGCAACATGTAGCGATACTGTGCCAGCTCGACCTGCGTCTTGGCATTGGCGGTCTGCGCCCGCATCGCAAAGATGTCGAGAATGAGCGATGTTCGGTCGAGGATCTTGACCTGAAGCTCCTGCTCGATGTTGCGTATCTGCTTGGCGGAGAGTTCATCGTCAAAGATCACCATGCCCACGGGGCGCTCGTTTTCTTCCTCTTCCTTGACGTATTGGCTGATCTCTTCCAACTTGCCCTTGCCCACATAGGTGACCGAGCTGGGGCCTGTCACGCGCTGGGTGAATCGCTTCACGGTGACGGCACCTGCCGTGTCGGCTAAGAACTCCAGTTCGTCGAGATATTCTTTTGTCTTAGCTTCGTCCTGCTCAGGGGTGATCAGCCCCACGAGAACCGCGGTTTCGGCCTTGACATCGGTGATTACAAATTCTTTCATCCAGTTGGTTCGTTAATACCTGCAAAGATAATAAAAGATTGTCGATTAGCATTGTAGGGACTTCATTTTTTTTCTCTGGCGTGTAAAGTCTTCGCAAACGTTTACGTGAAAAAACGTATAAAAAACAATCAAAAATTTGACATATATCAATTAAATCTCTAATTTTGCAACGTCATGAAAATAATAACTGATTTTCAAATAACAAATTGAACTGCACGAAACGAAACTACTGAAACATTCAAATGTAAAGAACGGGCCTCGACGAGAAGTCGGGGCTTTTCTGTTGTTACAGTCTTCGCCTGATCGGTGAAAATGCGCAAAATGGCACGTCGGGGCGTCGTGGCAGGGCGATGTGAAATCATCGCTTGCGGCATCAGTCGGTTCCCGATCTGTCCGCTGAATCCTCAACCAGGGAGGGAGAAGGCCGATGGATCGAAGATTAAAAAGATGTGAAAAACCAAGAAAGAAACTGTCTTTCTGCCAAAATTTTCTTATTTTTGCATGAAATACAGACACTGATACCATTTTTTTACAAATATATGAGATTAATTATTGAGCCAAACTATGATCAGTTGTCACATTGGGCAGCTGAGCATGTCATCAGTCGTATCAACGCTTTAGGACCCACGGCCGACCGTCCGTTTGTGCTGGGACTTCCCACCGGATCGTCGCCCGAAGGCATGTATGCCGCCTTGGTCCGTGCCTGTCGTGAAGGACGCGTCTCATTCCGCCATGTCGTCACCTTCAATATGGACGAATACGTGGGACTGCCGGAGTCTCATCCCGAAAGCTATCATTCATTCATGGCACGTAACCTGTTCGACCACGTTGACTGTCCGCGTGAGCAGGTCCACATACTCAATGGCAATGCGGCCGACTTGGAAGCCGAGTGTGCCCACTATGAGGCGCAGATCCGGGAGGCAGGTGGCATCGATCTCTTCATCGGAGGTATCGGCCCCGACGGGCACATCGCCTTCAACGAGCCCTTCTCTTCCCTTACGTCACGCACGCGGGTCAAGAGTCTCACCACCGACACGGTCATCGCCAATTCCCGTTTCTTTGACAACGACATCACGAAGGTGCCGAAGCACGCTCTCACTGTCGGTGTAGGCACGGTGATGGATGCACGGGAGGTGCTCATACTCTGCAACGGACACCACAAGGCACGCGCCCTTCAGGCCGCCGTGGAAGGTCCCGTCACGCAGGCATGGACCATCAGCGCGCTGCAGACGCATCCCCATGCGATCATCGTCTGCGACGAGGCTGCAACCGAAGAATTGAAGGTTGGAACCTACAGATATTTCAAGGATATTGAGAAGACCAATCTTTAGGCTTCCGCATATGCATCCTTTCGACGCTCGAAAGGATGCATATGGGCAGCCCGAAGCATAGCTCTTGAACCTCCATATGACAGCTTGGCCGGAGGCGGAGCAAAACACCGTAAGAACCACACATTAACTATACTTTTTTCCACATGAAACTTTACGCTTCTTTCCTCCTGTTTCTGCTTGTTCCGGCCCTTGCCTCTGCAGAGACGAAGACCGTCACATCGCCCGACGGGCAATTGGTCGTGACGCTCACTGATGATGGCGGCCGGGCCGCCTATGACGTAACCTATGCCGGCCGTCCCATGATTCTGCGATCCGCATTGGGACTGACCACGAATGTCGGCGACTTCACGAGCGGTCTCCGGCTGACAGATGCCAAGACGGCGCCCTTTGTCAAAGATTATGAGATGACCCGCGCAAAGGTGTCGCGGGTGCATGTGGAGGCCAATCGGCTTACGGCCACCTTCACCAACGCGTCACAGATGCAGATGCAGGTCACCTTTCATGTTTCCGATCACGATGTCGCTTTCAGATATACCCTGCTGCGCCCGTCGAAGAATAAGCCGACCGGTGCGATCGTTCTCCGTGAGGCTACCGGATTCCGCTTTCCGGACCAGTCGACCACCTTCCTCTGCCCGCAGGCGCTGCCGATGAGCGGATGGGAGCGCACCAAACCTTCCTACGAGGAGGAGTATGTGCCTGACGCGCCGATGACGGCGAAGTCGAAATTCGGAGTCGGCTATACCTTCCCGTGCCTCTTCCGCATCGGTGATGACGGCTGGGTACAGGTCAGCGAGACTGGCATAGGCAGTGACTATTGCGGCTCCCGGTTGAGTGACTGGTCGCCCGAGACAGGCTATACGATCGCCTATCCGCAGCCGGGCGAGAACAACGGCTATGGCAGTGCAGAGCCGGGCATCACCCTTCCGGGGAGCACACCATGGCGCACGATCACCGTCGGCAAGGACCTCAAGCCTCTGGTGGAGACTACGGTCCACTGGGATGTGGTCGATCCGCGTTACGAACCGTCGCAGCGCTACGAGCCGGGGCGGTATACGTGGAGCTGGCTGATATGGCAGGACGAGTCTGCCAACTATGACGACCAGGTCAGGTTCATTGATTTAGCATCGGCGATGGGCTACGAATATATACTCGTTGACGCACTTTGGGATAAGCGGATCGGGCGGGACCGCATGGCGGAGCTGTCTGAC
>ONHE01000112.1 GCA_900317545.1 uncultured Prevotella sp.
GTCGATGGTGTTGTCACGGTCGGCGCGGCGTATGTCCGGCCTGAACGGCAGGTCCATGACTTTCGGGCACTGTCGCAGCCACCATGTGTCGGCCTTGTTTCCGGCCAGTCGTGTGCAGTGGATGCGGCTTTGCTGTCCGGCTCCGATGCCGATGGCCTGTCCGTCTTTCACATAGCACACGCTGTTGCTTTGGGTATACTTCAGTGTGATGAGACTGATGATGAGGTCTCGGAGCGCATTGTCCGGTATGTCTTTGTTTTGCGTCGGGCGGACGGTGAAGAGTGCCGGATCATCCAATCGGATCTCGTTGCGTCCCTGCTCGAAGGTGATGCCGAATACCTGCTTGTGCTCTACGGGAGCCGGCCGATAGTCGGGATCGATGCGGATGACGTTGTAAGTGCCGCGCCTTTTCTGCTGCAGAATGGCGAGGGCTTCGGGCGTATAGCCGGGTGCGATGACCCCGTCGCTGACTTCGCGCTTGATGAGCGTGGCGGTGGCCGCATCGCATTCGTCGCTCAAGGCCACATAGTCGCCGTAGGAGCACATACGATCCGCACCGCGTGCCCGGGCATAGGCGCAGGCCAAGGGGGTGAGTTCCATCTCCACATCATCTACGAAATAGATCTTCTTGAGCGTCTCGCTCAGTGGCAGTCCGATTGCCGCACCAGCCGGAGACACATGTTTGAATGAGGCGGCGGCAGGCATGCCGGTGGCAGCTTTCAGCTCCTTGACGAGCTGCCAGCTGTTGAGCGCGTCGAGAAAATTGATGTAGCCGGGCCGGCCGTTCAATACTTCGACGGGCAGATCGCCGTCCTCCATGTAGATGCGTGATGGTTTCTGATTGGGGTTGCATCCGTACTTTAAAGCAAGTTCTTTCATCTTTAAGGTTTTTGTATACGCTGTTGCAAAGTTATAACAGAATTCTGAGAATGACGAATAAATGGTCTTTGAAACGCAGATAAATATCTTTTGACAGCTGTGCGGGCCGTGTCGGGCAGGGGGAAGAAAGGCCTGGCGGAGCTTGCAATTACAGGGTAGGGCGGTGGAAAGGGCGAGGAGGGAAATCGACAGGGGAAAAGGGATGAAAATATTTTTGGCATCTTTCGGCGAATGTATCTGAACTTTTCGTATCTTTGCATGTTGTAATTCAAACCGTTAGTATGTTATGAAACAGGATGCGAAGCTTCTGTTGAATGAAGTGGAAAAGAAAGTCGGGAAGCGGATCGACTTAGCTTCCGATTTTGAAAAATTAGCCCATCTTTTTTCCTTGCGTCATGTGCCGGTCAGCTCCATGTCGCTGAAGAAGGTTTGGGCGCATGTGCAACATGCAGAAAAACCATCTCGCGAGACACTTGACAAGCTGGCTCTCTTTGTGGGATTCCAAGATTGGGAGAGCTTCAAGGAGACGCTGCACGGTGACACGGATGCGTCTGTGAACTATAAAAATGACCGGGATAAGTGATAAAAAAAAAGTTCAGCTCTGATGAGTTGAACCTTTTTTATAGCTTCTGAATGGATCTGCGAGATATTCATTATTTGACGATGGGTGATCTCTTTTCCTTGATACGGGCTGCCTTACCGGTCAGCTTGCGCAGGTAGTAGAGTTTAGCGCGACGCACTTTACCACGCTTGTTGATCTCGATGCTCTCAATGCTGGGCGACTCGATGGGGAAGATACGCTCCACACCGACTGTTCCAGACATCTTGCGGACGGTGAAACGCTTCTTGTTTCCGTGTCCCGAGATCTTGATCACAACACCACGATAGAGCTGGATACGCTCCTTGGAACCCTCGACGATTTTGTAAGCGACAGTGATTGTGTCACCTGATTTGAACTCAGGAAACTGCTTGCCGGTTGCAAATGCTTCTTCAGCAACTTTAATTAAATCCATTTCTGTTTTGATCATTAAATTTGTTTGTCGTTCCAACTCAACATGGCCAATGACTCTTCCATTGCCAGCGGTTAAGCCGAAAAGCGGTGCAAAGTTACTACTTTTTTGTTTATGCGCCAAATTTGAAGGCATATTTATTTCATTTTCAGCAGCCTTCCGGCTCTGCCGTGTCTCACCCCCGACCGCTCATGAATCATAAATCTTTAACCCCCAATCGGTCATTGACCGTAGCGTCACGTTTACTCTTGTCGTTTTATGGTCTCCGATTGCTTCAGATGGAAGGGCTGTTTTGCGTTTCTGTCTTCCGGTTCTGTCAGGCAAGCCGGTATCTGCTGCCGGAAGCAAAGTGCCTATTTGGTGTTCATTGCATTCTTCAGTTCCATGTACAGCCCTTGATAATGCGCTTTCAAGGTTTTGCCGGGGACACTGGCACGAAGGCGCGCCAGCAGGTTCAGCAGGTCGTGGGCCGTGCTTAGGATGACCGGATTCTTGATCATGCTGTAATCTTCCATGGGATCAAACTCGAAGAAGGAGGCCGATCGACTGTCGGCTTCGGCAGCGTAGGTCGCGTGCTCACCGTGGCACATACAGGTCGGCTGGATGTGTCGGCGCATTTCGTCCGTCCACGAAGAGAAAGAATACATGGATCCAGGAGATGACTTGGGACCGCTCGCGGAGGGCATCAGCCTCAGGAGTGATGTCAGATATACATGCTGCAGGTGGCGCTCGTAGAGGTCGGGGACACCGCCTCGGATGCTCTTGCCCCACACGAACTGATAGAGTTCCTGCATGAACTGCGCGTAAGTGTAGGCCGTCTTGGGCTCCAATTGTTCATTCAGAGCCATCACGGAACTTACCGGTTTGGCGAACAGACTCTTCAGTACGCGCGCCTGAAGGTTAGGAATCGACACGATGGGGCCCGTCTTCGTGATGATGTCCTGCGGCATCAGCCATTTGGGCATGTCAGCGATGTTCCTGAGAACAAACCGCAGTGCCTCCTGCTGCGTTTTCCTGTCGGTGAACCGGTAGTTTCGTCTGCCATCGCCGGCGACCGGCTCATCCATATAGATACTGCCCACATACATCACTGCATGATATAAATAAGTCTGCAGTTGGTTGCTCACATTGACGTACGCTTCCTGCAGGCGCTGGTAGTCCTTGCCGTCTTCGACGCACCATTCGGGCAGATGCCGGACGATATACTTGAGATTCTTGATGCCATAGGTGCCGGCTTTGACAGCGTTGTCGCCCAAGTCTTCTGACTGGCATGATGGATCCACGGAGTTGAAAAAATACTGCGGACCGTAGAGATACATCGGGTCATGCTCCTTCTCCCGTATCCAGCTGTTGAGCACGGGGAGCTCCTCTTCGGGTGTCTTCGCATCGGGGATGGGTTTGTAGCCCCATGCGATGGCATAGGCATCGTAGACTCCCAAGTGGGGCGGACGCAGGTTGACACCCTTGTCGCCGGGCTGTGCGACGTAGTTGTAGCGGGCATAATCCATGATGGAAGGCGTGGTGCCGTGGACGGCCGTGAATGTTGCGGAGCGCAGGGAGTCGACGGGAATGGTGGACGAAGCCCTGAAGTTGTGGAGCAATCCCAATGTGTGACCCACTTCATGCGCGGCGACATAGCGCAGCGAATTGCCTGTCATGTCATCGTCAAAGACCCTTTTTCGTGCCCGTTCGTCCACGGCTCCGGTCTGTACAAACTCCCAGTTGTGCAGGAGTTTGATGCTGTTGTAATAGAACAAGACATCCCCTTGGATGATCTCACCGGTGCGGGGGTCTGAGCAGCAGGGTCCTACGGAGTTCTCAACCTTGGTGGTAATCATCCGGTAACAGTTGTAGCGGATGTCGTCCGGATCAAAGTTGGGATCGTCGGCCGGATAGTCCTTGGCCACCATGACATTCTTGAAGCCGATCTGCTCGAAAGCCTTGTTCCAGTCGCAGATACCTAATTTGATATACGAACGCCACTTGGCAGGGATCGCCGTGTCAACATAGAAGACGATGGGCTGCATCGGTTCGACCTTCTCTCCGCGTGCATAGGCAGCTGGGTCGCGTGGCTGGAGATTCCAGCGTTTGATATATGAAAAGTTCTTGACACCGTCTTCCCGGTCCGTGAAGTATTCTTTCTTCTCGTCGAAGTAGCCGATTCGCGGGTCCGAAAGTCTCGGCCGCATGGGCGTCTCGGGCAAAAGGATGATGTTGCGGAGCATGGTCACGGTGAGCGGATTGCCGCTGTCAGAGTAGCCCATCTGCGATCTGACCTGGAGATTCTTGGGGAACGTCTTGATGCCGGTTATCATGCACAGTTCGCTGATGGGCGAACCGGAGCTGACATTCTTTGATCCTCCGGAACTGAAAGGATCCAGCTCCTTCACGCTGTTCTCAAACAAGGGGGACAGATCAACGAGCACCGTTCCGTCGGGAGCTGTGGCCTTGATTTTGAAAGACTTCCAAATGGGGTTTGTGAAGTTCTTGTTGAATGAGGCCATCAGTGGCGATTGTGGGTCGCAGAGGGTTTTGTACACCTTCTTGTGGATGTACAGATAGTTGTTCTGGACGGATAGTGTGATGAGCACGGGAGCATGCGGCATCTGTCCCGCTACGGTCCCAGCGTTGTTGCTCGTCGTCGATACGCGCGATGTGAGCAGCAGATCTTTTCCCAACAGCGTAGCCGGAATGGCGAACAAGCGGGCGCCTTCCTTCTCATAGACCGTGATCAGTCCGCTCTTCTCTTTGTAGCCGCTTATCGCCTTCTGGTAAGCCGAAGCGGGGGTGGACGGCTCGGCTCCGGTGGTTGTTTCTACTTTCTGTTTCTTTGATTTCTTATTGCTTTTGGCTGTGGCGGGGGTGACCGCGAGTGCCATGCAAATGTAAAGGAGGATCAATCTCATTGATATAAGGTGTTTGTAAGGTTAGGGCAACTGGTCGATATCAAAATTCTCGCATTTCAGGAAGGCCTGTTTCAGAATGTCATATTTTTCTTTCATGATGGGATAACTGTTGACGATCTGCTCGCGTTGTGCTTTCGGCGTGCCGAAAATGAAGGCGACCCACTGCCTCCGGTCTGTGTCCTCGTCGGGCGTCTCGATCCACCAGCCACCGTAATCAGGGTCCGGATCGAAGAATGTAGTGATGTGATTGTAGGAGATGAAGCCCAGAGCGTGGAAGTCAATGTCCCATGGAAGCATGCCCCAGACATCGCCCAGGGGCGTTGAAGCCAGTTCGCTGATCTCCTTTCGGTAATAGTCCTTGCTCACTTCGTCAAAGGCTTCCGGGATTGAGAAGACCCCTTTCTCGCCGCCTAAGAAGTCAATCCAGTAGCGCGAATGGATGTCGCCTTTCATGGCCTGCATTAGGCTGTCACTTTCAGTGCCCATGTCTTGTCTGATGCCAGCAATCGCCAGGAAGCGGTTGGCGGCGAAGGCATGATAGGAAGGTGTGGTGTTTTCCATGCCGAGAAAGAGGATGCTGTCGGCCAGGATGATGGAGAAGGGCAGGTGTTTCTGCTTGAATTCCTCGGAATAAGTATCCAAGAACATGGAATGGAGGCGTGCGATACCTTTCTGAAGCATAGCCTGCGACTGGTCCGGAGGTGTGATCCGGAGGTTGTTCTTCTTCTGAAAATTGAACTTGTAGTCAATCGTCTGCGGGTTCGTGATCAGATAAGTCTTGTACTTGGCGAACAGCTCATGGCGTTCGTGCTGTATGGGATCCGATGCGTCATCGGTCACATTGTACTGTGGATCTTCCAGTTCTGCCTGGATTTCATCTTCGCTGCTGCATGAAGAGATCATACATGCGGTGCAGGCTAAAATGGATAATAAGACTTTTATTTTCATGTTGTTTGAATGCTAATTGTTGTTGATCAATCTTTCGGCACGCGGTATCGGGAGCGTATAACGGCTGTCCCCCTTCTGCAAGGTGTACTGTACTTTCTCGCCGCCTGCATCGCTCGAACTGTAGGTATGGCTGATCTCTGGGCAGCCCCAACGGCGTAAGTCGAACCACCGGGTGCCTTCGAAGCACAGTTCCATGCGGCGTTCGTCCTTCACCAACTGTAGTGTCTCGTCCTGAGAAGCGGCAGTCAGCGGTTTGTTGCCCGCGATGCGGCAATTGCGGATCGCATTGATGTCCTGCAGCGCAGCGTCCTCCTGTCCCAACTCGGCATAGGCTTCGGCTCGATTCAGATAAGCTTCGGAAAGATGGAAAGCATAGGGATACATGCCGTGGGAGCGTGCAGCATAGAACTTATAGGGCTTGTATCGCCGCATGTAAGCATAGAAGAATGCTTTCAGTCGCACGTCTCCCGAGGTGTACATGCTGATCAGTCCCGGGTCGACCAGATAGCAGCCTTTCTCACTGTTGCTTGCCGTGATAAACGTCTGGAGCTTGAATTGCGTGTCCGAACCATAGGTGAAGAGCACCTCCGTGTTAGCGCTGTTCAGGAAACGGTCATTGGCTTGAGCCACTCCATTGGTCAGATCATAGAGCTTCTTGCCGCTTTTTTCGATGGCCTTTGTCGCATAATCGGCAGCCGCCTGATACTGCTTCTTGTACAAGGCCACGCGGGAACGCAGGAGATAGGCTGCGCCCACATTGGGCCGATAGATCGTCCGCTCGCCGACGGAACCTTCAAAGGCGGCTATGGAGGCATCGAGATCCGATTCGATCAGGCGATAGACATCGCCGAGCGTGGACTTTGTGAGTTTTCGGTTTTCTACACTTGAGGCGCTGTTGATGGGCACAGCCGACGTGCGGTCGGCCTGTTCGTCGCTCTCGAACGGTACGGCATACGTGTTGACAAGCATGAAGTAAGACCATGCGCGGAGAAATCTGGCTTCGCCTTCAAGCTCCTTTTTCTCGGCCTCAGAACCCTTTGCACTTCCGAGCTGGTCAAGTATGATGTTTGAGATCAATACACGATGGTAGTACACTTCCCAGGAACGGTCGGCCACCACGGTATTGTTGTAATCCACCTCGGGATCATTCTGCCATGTGTAATAGCCCCACATCGTCTCCCTGCTGTCACGTGCGTCCTTTCGACGGACATTGACATATTCGTTCACATCATCGGTGAGCAGGTCGAGATACTCCGATATGGAAATCTGATTGTTGGTCCCATGGTTGAGTCCTTCGCCCAAGAGGAACTCACTATAGTCCTGTACGGTCTTCGGAATGTAGAGGTCCTGCGACTTCTCATCCAAGAAGTGGTCGCACGAGGCCATGCTTGCGGTCATCGCCAACAGTAGCAGCGACTTGCAAATATATTGTTTCATTTTCTTCATCATTTAGAATGTTAAACTGATTCGGCAAGTATATGTTTGTTGGGGAGGAATCGTGCCGGAGCTCAATGAGAGCTGTTCCGGGTCTTTCCCTTTCAGTTTGCTGCTCTTGAGAACGAACAGGTTGGAGCCTTCAAACGTAATGTTGCCACCTTTGATGTGCAGAGATTTCAGCACTTTAGGTTCAAAGTCGTAGCGGAAGCTGAGCGATCTGCATCGCAGGAAGCTGCCCGATACCACGCGGATATCACTCTTATTGTACATGTCCCATCTGTTCTCCGCGATGGTGTATTTGCGCTCATAACTCAGGAAGCGCAAGCTTTCGTCTGAGAGCACCGGGATGTTCGTGAACGCTTCATCACCCGGATTCCGCCAGCGGTTGATGAATTCGCTCGACATATTCTGTTGTGGGAACGGCAGCGCCTGGCCGCTTTCGGCGTAGAGGTCGTTCAGTCTGACCTTGTTTCCTAAGTTGAATGAGAACAGGGCATTCACGGTGAAATGCTTGTATTTCAATGATGAGGAGAATCCGCCGCTCAGATCCGGCTCCCGCTTGCCTGCGTAGACGAAGGCTGCGTCGAATGCTTCCTGAAGGCTGTTGATGACAGTCCGTCCGTCTGCATCCGTCTCGCTTTCGCCATAGAAGGTCGGTAAGCCCGTGTTATGATCCAATCCTTTGAAGCGGTAAGCGTAGAGACTGTTGACCGCCCTGCCGTTTTTGACCAATGTTCCGTTGACATAATCCTGCCACGTAGCTTCGTTATTGCCTTCTTCTATGACCTTGTTGTAGTTTTTGCTGGTGTTGATCGAGAGGCTCCAAGTCCAGTCTTTGGTCAGGATCGGCACCACGTTCAGGCTCAATTCCCATCCTTTGTTCTCGATATCTCCCTCATTGATCGTCACCGAAGTGGCACCGTTGGAGGGTGCAATGATGCGGCTGACGATCTGATCATAGCCACGTTTGCGATAGAGATCCAGCACGCCCGAGATCCGGTTGTCCAATATGCCGAAGTCGAAGCCAAGGTTATAGGAGACCGTTTTCTCCCAGCGCAGGTTCTTGTTGGGGAATTGCTGCAGGGTGGAAATAAACTCTCCCAACGTGCTGTTGTAGTTTTCCTGTCTGACGATGAGGTTTGGGGTCTGGCTTGGGTGTACGTTTCCCTGGATGCCATATGATGCGCGGATGGCCAATTCACTGATCCACTTCTGGTCTTTCATGAACTTTTCTTCCGCGGCATTCCATCTTCCGGACACCGACCATACCGGCAGGAAGCGTACGCTCTTGTCCTGTCCGAATCGGTTAGACCCGTCGGTGCGGATGTTGAAGTTGGCTATATATCTGTTAAGGTATGAATAACTGAATGTCCCATAGGCCGAGAGCGTGTTCACGGTGTTGTCTGTGATGACGTCGACATTCTTCTGTACGGCAGCCGCATAGGCGTCATAGGCCAGGATGTCGATATCTGCGAACTTCTTTCCCCGGAAAGGCATGTATCCGAAACGGGTGCTCCTGTAGCCGTTGTACTTCAGTGAGTTGATCTCCGTACCGACAGAAGCGAAGAGCAGATGACCTCCGATGGGGTAGGAGAAGTCGGCGCTGTTTCGCCAGGTGTAGCGATGATTGCCGCTTGTCTCACGTTGGAGTTCACCTCCGACGGGTATGACGGATGTCTGATGGAACCGTTCCTGATCGGGCGCTTGCTGTCCATAGGGTGTCAGGCGATAGCGTGCGATGTAGAACGACTGTTCGTCTGCCCAGTTCTCTTGTTCCGTATTGCTGAAGCTCAAGCCCGCGAGTGAAGACAATTTCAGCCATTTCAGCGGTTTCCAGTCCAAGTGTACGTTGATCAGTGTGCCGCGGGTGTTGATGTCTTTGCCAGTGTTGTTGAGTTCATTGAATATGTTGAAAGGCAGCGAAGCAAACTCGGTCTTGTAGTTGTCGTAATAAAAAAGGGAACCGTCAGCGTTGTATGCGGGGATGGCCCGTGATGTCCGGTAGGCGTAATCGAGCACGGAGACGCTGCTGTGCGGATAGTTTGCCTCGCTGTTGTTGGTGCTTATCTTCAGTCCCGCGGACAAGTTGTCGGTCAGTTGCACGTTTACTTTCAGCATGCCCGTAATCCTTTCGAGGTTCTCATACCTGCTGGCGCCCTGCTGGTTGAGGTATCCGAGTGACAGATAGTAGTCCATCCGGTCGCCCGCACCTGAAACGGAGACATTGTGCTGATGGGTGAAGGCGTTGCGATAGAGCATCTTCATCCAGTCCGTATTCAGTTCCTTCAACTGCCTGACGTTCTGTCTGAACGTGTCGTAGTCGATCGATTTGTTCCACAGTTTCTGCAATTCCCCTTCGTAGGCCATGCTTGTGGGCAGATAGGTGTTGAACTGCAGTCCGCGCTCCACCATCTCCTCCGACAGTTCCACGCGATCTTTCGAGTTCATCAGGTTCAGTTCTCCGTAGTTCGGCCGGGTTGTGAGGCTCATGCTACCCGTATAGGTCACCTGCGGTTTACCTTGTTTACCCTTGCGCGTTGTCACCACGATGACGCCGTTGGCGGCCTTTACGCCATAGATAGCCGTGGCACTCACGTCTTTCAGAATGTCGATCCGTTCGATGTCGCTCGGGTTTATGCCCGAGATGGCATTGCCGACAAAGTTCACATTGTCAATGCTGTTCAGTTCTTCGGTGGATATGGCGACCGGTTCATCCAATATGATTCCGTCGACCACCCATACAGGTTCTCGGTTGCCCGTGATAGAAGAGGAGCCTCTGATGCGGATCTTCGGTGCCACGCCAGGTGTCGAAGAGGCGTTCATAACCACCATACCGGCAACGCGTCCCTGCAGCATCTGGTCTAAGGATGTGGCCGACGGAGTCATCAGCTCATCCATTTTCATGGTTGAGATGGAGCTTGAGAGTTTTCGCTTGTCAATCTCCTGATAGCCCGTAATGACCACATTGTCGAGGCTTATGGCCGAGTTGTTCAGGATGATGTTAAGGCTCTTCTCTCCATTCCATAGCACAGTCTGCGGGTCCATGCCCAAATAGGAAGCCTGCAGTTCAGTAGGCCCCTCTGGCAGGTTGATGGTGAAATTGCCGGAAGCATCGGCCACGGCAATGGCGTTTGACTTACGGGACCGGATGAGCGCTCCCGCGAGCGGACTGCCTTCTTCGTCAGTCACTGTTCCCGTGACGCTCTGCGTGGCCGGTTTCTGTTTTCTGACCGTCGGCTTTGGTTTCTGCGTGATCAGGATATGTCGGTCGTTGATCACGTATTGCAGGTCGGAGCCTTGAATGATTTCCTTCAGCAGCGCCTCCAAGGGAATCGTCTTGCTTCCGAGGTTGACCGTCCTGTTGAGGTCGAGGGTGTGCTGCCGATAATCGACTGACATCCCAGTCTGCTGCTGGATGGCCGTGATGAGGTTTCTTACGGTTGTTCTTGTCGAATTGAGTTTAATGGTCTGTGCCTGCAAGGTGATGCAGATGAAAAAGAAAAGCACACCGGCTGTCCAGCGCCTTCTGAGGTTCTGGTGTAGCCTGATGATGCTTCTGTCGGATAGCTTCATAATGCTGTATCTGATGAAAATGATGACTTTGGTTATTCAGTTAATTCTCTCTTACTACGTAATAATTGCTGTTCTGATGGTTGTACTGTCGTTTACCTCCTTTTTTCTTTATAAATAATGATAGTCCGATTGACTTGTCTGTATCGCATGTCTTTCTTCAGTCTGGTCATCACATCGAGCACATCGCCCAAGTTCTCCTGATTGGTGAAATTCATGGTGAACTGCTCTTCCGTGTCGATGGATGCATCGATCTCGAATCTGACGCCAAATTTATGGGACAAAACGGCTATGATCCGGCTCAACGGCTGTTGCTCGAATTGCAGGCTGCCGTCCGTCCACAGAGTGTACTCTTTTGCCTGAACGGCAAACTTGCGGATATTCCTGTTGCTGCGGGTATAGAATGCCTGCTCGTTGGGACGCAGCACGATCACCGTGTCGTCAATGCTGAGCTGCACGCTACCCTTCTGCAAGGTGGTTGCGATGAACCGCTCATCGGCATAGGCACGCACGTTGAAGGTCGTGCCCAGAACGCGGATGCTCATGTTGTCGACATGGACTAAGAAGGGTCGGAGCGTGTCGCGGGTGACGTTGAAGAAAGCTTCGCCGGAAATAAACACATTCCGGCTGTCACGTGCAGCGAACTTCTCGGGGTAGATGATCTTTGATCCGCCGTTGAGCGTGATCTCTGTACCGTCGTTGAGCGTGATCTGCCGGATGGTTCCGTCAGGCACCTCGCACACTTGCATGCGTCCGATGCCTTCATGATAGGCGTCGGAAGCATACCAGGCCATCACGGCTGCCATGACCGGCAAGGCTATCACGGCTGCATAGCGGATGATCTTCAAGAAGCGTGCCTTGTTGCTGCGCCGGTTCTCATGCTGCTCCCTGTGCTGAAGAAACGCCTCGTAAGCCGCGGCTTCCTCACCGTTTGGGGCGATGTCGCCGGCTTGTTGCCAGATGCGTTTCAGTGCTTCTTCCTTGGCCTCCTTGTCCCTGTCGGAAAGCAGCCACAGACGGACGCGCCGGTCATCCTGCGCGGAAAGCGTGCGGTCAAAGTACTGTCGGAGTATGCCGAATGCCCTATTGCTGTTCATGATTGCCGATTTTTCTTAGAAGAGCAATAGGCAGAGGGAAACACGTAGTTAATATGTGTTAATAATGTAGAGCAGCAACAGGAGCCTTGTCTTGCGCAATGTGGCCAAGGCAGATGAAATGTAAGTTTCCACGGTGCGTTTGCTGATGTTCAGTTCGTTGGCAATTTCAGGATTGGTCTTTCCGTCAAACCGGCTCATCATGAAGACCTTGCGCTGCTGGGGCGGCATGCTGTCGAGGCTTCGGTCTATGGCCGATTTGAGTTCATGATAATAGAGTTCATCCTCGGTTGTGTTGGAAGCGGAGCCTTCAGATTGCAGCGACAGAGATTCCCGCAACTGATTGCGGATGGCCTTCATCGCCGCATTGCGGGCGCAGGTGAACAGATAGGCCTCAATGGAATGGATCTTATGAAGACGGTCCCGATGGATCCAGATGTCTAAGAAAATATCCTGCACGATGTCTTCCGCCACGGTCTCATCGCGGCATAAGCCATTGATGAAATATTTCATCTTTACGTAATAGCTGTTGAAAAAGTGCTTAAATGCCTTTTCCGAATTGCCGGAAAGCGCCGAAGCCAATAATTCGTCTGAGATTGCCATATACGTAAGCCTAACTGATCAAAAGCAATAACAGATGCAAAGTTACGAAAATTCAGTTGACGTGCAAAATGTTGCTGCTGATTTATCCGCGTCATCTATCTTTTCTCGCGCCTAATAGACGCTGTGGGAGGAGAAAAAGCACGGACGAGTAACATGATAGTCAGCCATGCTGCGATGTGCGCGTGGAGAGGATATAGAACGTTAATTGTCAGTAGTTGTGGGATAGAGCTGTGTCAAGCGGTAGGCTCATGACCCGTAGACACGGTGCATGTCAGACTGGTATTGATTATGTTCACGTCGTTGAACTCCCCGCGAATGCGACTTCTGTGTCACGCCTTTAGAGGCGAACCGCTGGTTCTGTCACGAAACTGCCAATGAGCCGAATGGTGATCAAAGCATAATCCCCGCAGAAGCGGCCTGTGACCAGCCTTGATTTGCGGGGATTGCTAATAGAATGAAAATAGAGATTATCGCTTTACAACCTTACGTCCGTTCTGGATGTAGAGTCCTGGAGCGAGGTTGTTGAAGTCGGTGCCTACGTAGCGGCCGTCGACCGTAAAGATCTTGCCTGTATTGGCAGAGACCGCATCGAGGTCGTGAATGCCAGTGGTGATGAGGTCTGACTTGTCAAACACGACGGCTGCCTTTGCTGCGGTTGTCTTCGTTGTGGTGGTGTACCAAGCGCGGAATGGACGTACGTTGACCACTGCATAATCTGGCGCCAACTGGCTCGATTTCCAGAACAGATCTTTGGAGAAGTACCATAGGTTGGGATCTATATTCTGTGCGCCACCGCTATAAGTACCATAGGCAGTCCAAGTTCCGTCTGTATTTGCGAGTGTCAGTGCAGCCAGGGTGACAGTTGTATATGTATCATTGATAGTGCCACTGCTGGCGAACTGCGCTCCAGGAATTATGAATGTGAAGCCTGCATCGTGGTCCTCATCGATTGACACATAATATGGATTGTTTGCTGAAGCTACTTGGGTGGTTACTGGACTTGCCAGTACAGCATAGGTCAGCGGATACCCCTCGCTGTCCTTCTTGACACCAGTAAGATTACCCGAGCCGTTGATCATGTTGAAGGTGATGTAGTTAGTGGCCTGATCGCTGCCATCGAGGTAGGGATGACCTGCGCTATCGAGTTGTATGTCAAAGGGCAGCACGGCAGCCATATTTCTAACCTTAGCCTTCACGGTCTCTCCCCTCACGGTTCCCTCACGCTCGTAGATGGCCTTGTAGGTACCTGTATTGAAAGCATAGGGCGAGAAGAACGGCTGCTGGTCGTAAACCCGCACATCACCGAACGACTGGTAAGTGCCATCCGACTGCTTACTGATGACATTGTCCATGCCCGTACCGGCAAAGCCCTGAGGCATGAAGTAGAGGCAGTTGTCGGCGGTCTCATTGAGATAGTTTGCCATCGTGGTGCTGTTGGCGGTGGTGACCGTTGACAGGGCACTCATGTCAACATAGAGTACGGTACGGAGCGGATCAGAGTCAGAGATTTTGAGTTCATCCTTCTTGTTGACTAATGCTTGCTTCATCGCAGTATAGATATCCTCGGCAGTCAGCGCATTGTACGAGGTCGTAGTGCCCTCAGCCTGCTGGGCTGTCACCTTAATGCCCACATAATGAGCATTGGCAGTGTTGTCCCCATCACTTGCAGTCGATGTCTTGTGCAGCGCACCCTTCATCGTGGTAGTGTAAATGGGCACAATCTCAATATTCGGGGTCTCTGCCACCACCGGCTTCACACTGACGGTGAAGAAGCGGAAGTCAATATGCTTACCCTGAGCAATCGAGGCCGGCATAATCTGATAAGTGGGCTGGTCGGCAGAGTAGATATAGAATGTGTTACCATCAGTAGTCTTAGTAGATGACGGAGTATTGAGCGTCATCGTAACATCCGTATAGCCGGCATCTGAGGCTGTCACAGTGTTGTCCTGAAGGTTGTTCACCGAAGTATTCTTCTCATCAGCCAGCTGAGCGATGTTAGTGGCACTAATCTTGTTGACACCCAGCTCATCAACGGCCGTACGTGCATCGGGATAGGGAGAGGTGATGTTCAGCCCCTTGTCCTTATCAGCAGTACTTGCGATGAGATAAACGTTGGAGTAGCCACCCTTGACGTTAGGATTGTTCTGGTTGTTACCCGTGGTATACCACAGCGTCTGCTCCTCGTTCGTGGCATTGCGGAACACCATAGTTATATCTGCATCCTTATTGGTAGTGGAAGGCACGGGCACACCAATTGTCTTGCCTTCGTTGAAGACGTAGTTGTAAGAGGTCACCGGCGAGTTGCCTACCACATCACTACCCACCTTTGCTGCTGCTTCTACCTTAGCCACCTCAGGGTCGAGGGGCAGAAGTGTCAGCTCTACGTTGAAGAGGGCTGCGCTGCCACTGGTGATACCGCTGAGATTGATGTGAATAGCATCATTGTTGAAGTCGCTGACCGTGATGCTCTGCGTAGGAGCGTCGGCAGTCAGAGACTTCTCGCCATCGGTGGCAGTGCCATTATCCTCGCGGTTGTAGACCGTGGCTGTGAAGTCGCTGGCGGTTAATGGCATTCTATAAGCTATGGCGGTTTTTGAGGCCATGGCCTTTGCTCCCCATGAATAGTCAGGACTTGCAGCGCCTATAAATCTATAATCAGTAGTATTATTCTTGTAAGGGAATTTCCAGCCACTGTTATAGCTCCAAAGAGCTTGGTCGACATTATCAAGAGTAACAATATTTGTATTAGCATCCATAGCGAGATACTTGCCATTGGGCAACTTGAGGCTATAGTGATTTTCGCCACTCCCAGTATGATAGTCTACAGTGAATACCGTGGCTTGATCACGGCTTGTTACATTGGAAACACTGCCGGAATCATCTATCTTGAAATAGTTATCAGTGTTGTCGCTGGCTCGGAGAACAATTTTGACGCCTTGAGTAGTTTCGGAGGGGATGTAGGTATCGAAGCTGGTAGACTCTGCGCGCTTGAAGTTCACAGTAGCCCCGATGATACGGAACTTAGCAGGGGCCTCCACATAGTAGTCGCCATTAGCGGTAGCCATGAAGTAGTTGCTGCCATCAACCGTTACGTTCTGTGGAACAATGCCATAAGTGTTCTTTACATTCACGGTCTGAAGGTCGGAAGTGCCATTATTACTGAAGCCATAGTTATTACCATTAGGTTTGCTGAAGGTACCGAGGTCGATAAATCCGGTGTGAATCTGAGAGCCATTAGCATTGGGAACCTGTGCAGCATAAGAATTGTCGATGGCGTAGGTCAGCTTCAAAGATTTGATGATGATGGGGTTCTGATCACTCGCAGTCTGCCCATCCATACGGAAGTAAAGCGCATTAGTTCCGTCAGTTAGCGTTCTCTCCAATGTTACCTCTGCGCTGGAAGATGCTGTAGCCGAATTAACTACAGTAATCTCTGTATTGCTGCCATTCTGATAAGTGTACTGTTCCAGTTTGGCACCATTCTCACTGGTCTTATCCATTACGATCTCATAGCGCAGGAAGCGATAGCCCTTAGGGGCAAGGATGGCGTAATGGCCGTACTGTTGCACTGCACCACCATTCAACCTACCATTATACAATGCCAGAAGGTTATTACTATCCCAAACCATGTTATTGTTGAGTATATGGAATCCCTGCTGCCCATCCTCAAGCTCGGCTACTGTCGAAGATATCAACTGAATATGGGTGCTGTTATGGCGCAGATAGGACCAGAATCTGCCACTTCCATTATTTGTGAACAGATTCGTAGCTGAATTATGATCTAGCGATATGGTGGTACCTGTCTTACTTGTATTGACGGTAGAATTGTTATTGGCATCGGTGATCAGATAGCTGGCAGTGACAACAGGGCTGACATTTCCACTATAGTCATCCACAGCAACAGCCTTCAGCGTAGTGGCACCGGAAGTAAGCTCAATGGGATTGGTGTACACCGAAGTTGTGTTGGAAGACGGCACACGTCTCATCCCCTTGGCCTCAGCTGATGTTGCAACAGGCACCACGGGATCAGATCCGTCGAGAGTGTAATAAACTGTTGAGCCCTCAAGCTTAGTGATGGTGACAGTCTGAGCAGTCGTATATACTCCACCATTGAGGCTAAGCGAAGGACGCTGCACATCGACAGGCTCTGAAGTCGTGTGATAGGTGCCTTTGGCACTACGGTGATAAGTATATTCACCGTTGGTAATTGTAGAGAGAGGCAAGGAAATGAAAGAAATCGGACCGGCATATTGGCTCATCTCCGACATGAAGGCAATGTCGCCATTCCGGTCAGGCACCATGGTTGTGTATCCCCAAAAATTGCCGTTGTTAACCTGATATTTGTTCCATCCGCTGACATAGCTTTCTGGATTGGAATAGTCAGTGGGCAGTTCCTTCCAGAAAATGTGTACTTTGGAGCGGTCATTGACAATGGGACCGGAAAGCAGAAGCACGTAGGTCTGTTTCCCCTCACGATTCTGAGCAGGGACGAGCATGACCTCGCCATTATTGGCGACGGCGTAGGCTTCGCCTTCCGTTTGACTTGTACCCGTGTTGGCCATGGTCTGCCAACTGCCTGCACCGCTTGCAATATCCGAAAACTTGAATACATTGATATATCTTCCTGCAGCTGCCGACCGTTTACGTGTAAAGAGTAGGATGTCACCATTGGGCAACTCCTCTACCTTGCATTCGTCACCATCCTGCACAGGTGTGGTAACGTACCCACCTAAGTATTGCCAGGTCTTGCCAAAGTCATCTGAATAAACCACATAGCTGGCGCTCTTGCTGTACATGCACACACCAGCATAAATACGGTAATAGTTATCTTTCTTATACTTAGTACTCTGAACCATACGGCCGCTGGTCACGAACAGAGTTGTTCCATAAAGATTGTTTGGACCATAAAATTGGTCTGAGACATTAGATGTAGACCACTTTCCAGTATCAAAGACCGATCGGGTTACAAAGGGCTGACCTGTAGGATTGGCTTTCACACCCATTTTCCCAGAGGCAGCCATCATTAGGATACTACCGCTTTCACGGTCTACAACCGTAGCAGCATCACCGAAAGCATAAAGATACTCATTGGCACCTGAGGCATTCAAATTGCTTTGTAATGCAACCTCAGCTTTACCCCAGCTTTTGCCGTTGTCAAAAGACTTACGTCCGTAAATTTCTATTTGATGGGGCGTTTTTCCATCAGAATCTCCGAGGTCTTTTGCGGAATAATAGCGTTTGTCGGTAAAAGCCCACAAAGCACCGTCATTCATCCTGACGATAGAAGGGATGCGCCAATATATATCTATATTGTTCTCCTTCCCATTTGTAAAAAGTTGTGTCTGTGCTTCCGCATGGGGTATGGCGGATATCATGGCAAGGACACCAACTATGAATTTGGTAAATTTTTTATTCATGTTTAATTTGTTTGAGTTTTCATTACATGTTGCTTTGTCCGCTGTCCTTCGAATAGGTCACAGATCGTAAGGATTTGTCTCTGTTTTATTCCACGCCGCATTGACCCAAGGATCGGATGACATGTCTGTATCGTCCTCAAAAAAATACTTCTTGGCATCGGCATTGTTATCCGGATCTATGCTCACAGCAATAGGAGCATACAACTCCACGGATATCTTCACAGACCGTGGTACTACATAGAGTCTTTTTTCCATATTTTTTTACTAAATGATTTTTTTATTTAATAATAGTAACTTTATTAAGCAAAGTTATATAAAGTTTAATGAAACAAAGTGGATTGCGTTGCTTAATTAGTGTTAACGGTATGAATTTTTTCCAATCTTATAATATTTATATAAAATAATCGGCTCTTTATCCCCTTTATTTCTTCAATCTTATGGTTCGGACGCAGTCTGTAAGCCTATGACGGGTGTAGATGCTTACGCTTAGAAAAATCACTACAAAAGATAACGAGATTAACCGGCGCTAAATATTTATAAAAAAACTCTGAGTGATGATGTTCGAACTAACATTTGTTAAAAGCCTCAAAGAGACTGAATACATCTTTGATGCGCAGGAAAAACTGATGAGGACAGCTATTGATAACAATAGGGTGTAGCTGTTTGGCATATATTGGCGCACTGTGTGCAGTGTACCGCTCCGAGACACTACGTCAGACGTTATGCCATGCTACCACCCCAGTCTAAGTGAGCGAAGCGAATGCAGACTGGGGTTACACAAAATTCAGCCTCATCGAGGCAATTCTGTCAGCATTAACTCTTATTAGTACGAACATCACCACACAGAAAAAAATCGGAAGGGCTTTCGCCTTTGATCGTCTTCAAAGACGCATGTAAAGGGGGAGGTCTGAATACTTCTAACAACAGTTTTCTTCCTTTATTTCACGGGCATTCGCATGTCGCAATTTACAAATGAAAATTGTGAAGCATGAAAGTGGTATGTATAACATCCAAGAATCGTGCTTCACCTTCCTTTGTTGTGGATCTGTCTTTTATGTCTTTCTGTCTAAAAAAAACAGCTACACATCTTTTGTCTCTCTGTCGGTTTTCACTTTGTCTACTCGTCTTCCCACACCTGATAGTTCTCGAATTTATTCTCTTCCTCATCTGTGAAAAAAAATCCCTTCTTGGAGAGGCCGCCACCAATGTCATCTCCCGAGTCCGTATTGCCACTGACACCTGTCGGCATCGACTCCATCAGATCACCGCTCGGGAGGATCACAGCGCAGGCCGGCTTTGTATAGTTAGCTTTTTTCATTGTCATCCCTCCCTATAATTATTTACTGATGATAATCTTTTTTCCGTTATGGATATAGACGCCTCTTTGCGAGGGCATCGTGCCCATCGCACGACCATCGAGGGTATACCAGGACTGATCGCCACAATTCTCAGCATTTTCTATGTGGGGAATACCTGTCGTAGAGTTATCTAATGCGAAGACAAAGCCCTTCGCATTTGAGGCAATTCCTAAATCGAGGTACGCCCGCCAGTTGCCAATCTGGCTTCTGGAAGAGCGCCAAAAGCCCAACTTTCCCCTGTTTTGAGAATTGGCGGAGTTGTTGATTCCCAGCACATAATAGCTATCTTTATTGTCGATTGCGGCGTCTTGCGTTCCCTTCAACACATTCGTAGCCGCAGACAACGCCGTACCCGTACTTTGGTTCAAGGCAAAAAGCGTATAGGTGTCTGCGGATCGATGAATCAGCATCGGCGTGTTTGCCTTGACAATTTCACCTGCTGTGGCGATCTCGGTCAGCGTAGCCGTGTTGTTTCCTTGTTCGTCCTTCACGTTTGTGGCTGATACCGCATAAGCCGTGGCACCCTCCGGCAAAACGACATCATAAGGCAGGTTGACAGTGCCATACTCCTGCGACATGGGCAGCAAGTAGCACTCTACGCTGTCGGTGACATCCATGACCGCCATTTCGGAGAGTTTGGATTGTGTGTTGTATTTGTAAGTGATGGTGGCGGTAGATACGTTTATCTTGTTCCAGCTGAAAAGTCGTTTTCTCACGTTACCATTATTGAATTTCAACGGAACAAGGCCATTGGCTTCCTTGCCGACAGAAAACGCGATGGGTATTGATGTTGGTTTTTGGGGGTCATCTGCTAAGTTGATGCTCGCATCGCTTATCATACTGGCATCAATACCATCTCCAACGAGCATATAAGCCTCGTTTCCGTCGGTGTAGAGCGTCATGCGGCGTTTCTGGTTGACTGCGCTTGCACCGGCAAATGTTGCGGTGTTATAATTTTCTTTCAGTTGGGTAAAGCCGCTCAAGTCTAAAGCCGCCAAGGCATTTCCATATACGCTGAGAAAAAACATTTGCGAAGGTGATGTCGGATGAAGGGTTAAGGATGTCAACCTGTTGTTGTGGCAGTCGAGATGCGTGATAGCAGTATTGTTGCTTAGATCCAGTGTCTTCAGCTGGTTATTATAACAAGACAGACCCGTCAAAGCTGTATTCTTACTCAGATCAAGTTCCGTGAATTTATTAGTGAAACATAATAAAGTACTAAGACGCGGATTGTTAGTTAAATCAAGTTGACTCAACTGGTTAGAGTAGCACCCCAAGTAAGTTAAGGCAGGATTTTGAGTTACGTCAAGCTCGCTCAGCCTATTAATAAAGCAGTCTAAGGTTTGAAGCGAACCGTTCTTGCTTACATTGAGCTGGGTCAACTGATTAGAGTAACAACGCAGTTCTATTAGAGAAGGATTCTGGGTCACGTCAAGTTCTGTCAGTTTGTTACTAAAACAAAGTAAGTGCTGAAGCTTGGTCAACTTAGTGACATCCAGTTTAGGCATATTATTACTGTAAACTGAAAGATAAGTCAGACCTGTATTGTTATTCAACTCCAGACTGGTGAGTTTGGGATTATTATTGGCATAAAGCGAGTCTAACTTAGTGTTGTTGGACAAGTTTATCGTCGACAAGTTGTTTTTGTAGAAAGACAACATTGTCAACTCTGGGTTGTGCGTCACATCCAAATTTTCAAGCTTGTTTCCACGCAAAGAAAGGTGCTTCAATCCGCTACACTTACTCACATCGATGGTAGTCAACTGACCCGCATTCTTGCTATTGCTACAATCAATATAAGTCATTTCAGGATTAGCCTTAAAGTCCAACGAGGTTACACCACAGTCCCCGATAAGCAGTTTACGAAGTTTCGGAACGACACTAAGGTCTATGCTCGTCAGGCCTGAATTACCCTGGCACGATAACGAGGTCAACTCAGGAAACAACTCCAAGCCTTTAAGGTTTGTGACTCCTAATTTGTCCAAGACTATAGAGGTAAGTATCCTGCTCGCAGGTATCTTTCCGTTAACACCAAACTTGGTATTTAGATACGTTCTGAAAGCCGCATCAGGAAAGTTCGTCTCGTTGATTTCTATGTCCTGAGCATAGAGATGAGCAGGTGCCAATAGCAAGGCACACAAGAGAAAGGCATAAGACAGACCCCGTAAGTTTTTCCTCACATACGTCATACGACGAAATTGATCTTTGAGTATAAAACATTCCATGTACAATTGTTTTATCAACTAATAAAGTTTTGGCAGAACCTATTGAAGCTATATTTCGCAAGACTAAATACAATGCTACATTTACGTTGCAAAATTAGTACTTATTACGATATCCTCCAAGTAATTAGAGAAATATCCTTTTCTATTTTTAACTACTTTAATATTTCATAATTACTTGCCAAACAGTTGGCTTTGAATCTGAGCTTAATTGTAATATTCCGATTGATTCATCATGCGTTATTGCAAGTGGCAAAAATCCCTCCTATTTCATGATGACCGTAAATACCCCCATTTGGGGGGTTGCGCGCATAATAAAGAAAGTGTATCTTCGCAACAAGACTTATTACAAATATGCATAAGTATGAAAAGAACTATTATCATGGTATTTGTGGCAATGGTTTGCTGTAGCGTAGACGTGTCGGCACAGGGTTTCCTAAAGAAACTCAAGGAGAAGACGGTGGACAAGGTGAAGGACAAGGTGGAACAGAAGGTGGACCGTACCATTGGCAAAGTGATCGATGGTGCAGAAGACGAAGTGGACCACACCGTGAACGATGCCGTGAAGGGAAAGGGTAAAGATAAGCGTGGAAAGAAGGATGGAACGGTGGCGGCGAATGTGTCCGTGACACAAAGCAAGAGTGACTTCGTGCAGGGTGCCGTGGTGCTCTTTGAGGACAATTTCGCAGGTGAGCAACTCGGTGAGTTCCCGAGCAGATGGGATTTGGACGGAGGATCCGTAGAAGTTGCCCAGATAGGCGACCGCAAGGTTGCTAAGTTCACGCAGAACGCCACGATCTTCCCGTTGATGAAGAAGAACCAGTACAACTATCTGCCCGAAGAATTCACCATCGAATGGGATGTATATATTGCCAATAAGGGCGAGGGCATGAACCACGAATTCCGATTGATGAGCAAAGAGGAGGGCATCAACACACACAACGACCGCTGCGCATACGTTGAGATCTGGTATCGCCCGGATGACCATGCGGCACGTGTGGACTGGAATTGTCAGAAACCGACACAAGGCAGTACTACGGGTGAACAGCAAATGGATGGGAAGCTTAAATCGGGCTGGAATCATTTCGCCGTCTCCTTCAACCAGCGAGCCTTTAAGCTCTATGTCAATGGTGAACGCCTGTGCAATGTGCCGAACATGCTTGCTCCGAAGTATATGGAATACGAGAGCACCAACAGCGAAGGCTATCCCTATTCGTGCATCAGCAATGTGCGCATCGGACAAGGGGCTGTAGCTCTCTACGACCGCAACGCCGGCGACATCGACAAGGCGATGGCCGAGACAGGCAAGTTTGTCACCAACAACATTCTCTTTGACACCGGCAAGGCAACGCTCAAACCTGAGTCGATGGCAGAGATACAAAAGGTGGCCGACTACATGAAGAAGAATCCGGGCGTTCGCTTCGAGGTGCAAGGTCATTGTGATAATCAAGGTTCCGACAAGGTGAACGATCCTCTCTCTCAGTCTCGCGCCGAGGCTATCGTCAAGGCTCTCGTTGGACTGGGCGTTGACGAATGGAACCTCAAGGCTGTAGGCAAGGGCTCTCACGAACCCGTTGCTGACAATAAGACTGAGGAAGGGCGAGCTAAGAACCGTCGTGTGGAGTTTTTGAAGAAGTAATCCGTAAGCATTTGAATATCTATGAAAAAAATCATTTTCGCCATAACCTGTATGATTTGCATGGTAATGATTGTTGCTTGTGGTAATAAACATAAATCCCCGAGTGTAGGCACTGTCAAGGAGATTGTCGAGAAACTTGATCTGCCTTCTGATGGATCCCAGTCCTCAAATTCTGGTGCAGCATCGTTGAAGAATGTCAACAAGGATAATTGTATGGAGATCGCTAAGACGCAGTTTGGCATCGACCTCAGCGATAAGACTGAATGGATATTGAAAAATGGCAAGAGTCCTAATGGAGTGAATAACCTCTTGCTCGTCTATACGCTGCCGGAAGGAACAGAGGAAGATGTCGTAAATGAAGATCTGTTCAATAAATGCGCTTTCGTTGCTGAGAATGGCGTTCATGCCGTCAACATGGACTGGAACACCGGTAAGATGACTCGTGGGGATAAAGCTGCGGACTATAAGTCTCTCAACAAGGAAAGCGGCTCAATGTGGTTCTATGACTACAAAGGTCAGTCCATCCTGTTCAGCCCAACTCAAAACAAGACCTATCTGGAGGTAAGTTTCGTACTGACACAATAGTAAGTTTTATGTCGAACAAACTTATCTTTACCATAAGAACCGGTCTGTCATTGACAGCCAATGCACAATGATGCCGGAGGGTGTGCCGGCTCTTTTGCCGGTTATTCCTTCGGCTGCAGAAATGGCCAAGCATGCCAACGGCACTGCCGGTTATCCCCCCGGCTTGTAAGTTGATTTCCATGAGCCTCTCGAAGCTACGCTCAAGCAAGTCGGGGAGAGCATTGTAAAAGAGATGGCTGGCACTGCTGCCATGGCAAATAAAATAGAGGAGACGAGCCAGGTACCAGTCGTGAAAGTCAAGGCTGCTTAGAGCGGAATCTACGATGAGGAAGGCCTTGCTGCAAAGATTACCCCGGATCGGTCGTTAGCGTCCGAACTGATTTTATTCGAAGGCAGGCAATCTGTCCGGCAAGTGGACGAAAGCAGTCGGAAAGCTTGGATCAATAGGAATAAAGATGCCCCTGTGGTCTAATGACTGATGTTTGGGCTTGCGTCGGACAGAAGCAAGTCATACGAGTCGCTGCTCCATTGCCACACGCACGAGAGCTGCCGTATTGGGCACGCCAAGTTTCAATTTTAAATATTTGTGATAGGAATGGACAGTCTCGAAGGCGAGGCAAAGACGGTCGGCAATCATCTTGATGCTGTATCCCTCGACGATGAGTTTCAACACCTCGCGTTCGCGGGGCGTCAGTTCGACAACGCCCGTCTGTGGGTGCGATCTGAGCAAAGTTAAAGCTTCGGCACACAAGAAATGATCGCCGCGGACTACGGTCTGAATGCCCTCGATGAGTTCCTCTTTCGAACAGGTCTTCAGCATATAACCGACAACGCCACATGACAGAGCACGGTTGATGACGGCAGCTTCGGCATAAGTCGTCAGCACCAGGATACGGACATTTGGGTAACGGTTCTTCCAAGTCTCAACGTAGTCGAGTGAGTTTCCGTCAGGCATGCCGATATCTAGGAGCAGCACGTCAAGGTCAGCATGTTGCTCCAACATTGTCTCGCACTCAGCTATGCTGGCAGCATGCGCAACGATGCTCATCATCCCGTTCTGCTGCAATATCGTGTCCAAGCTTTGGGAGATGAAACGATGGTCATCGGAGATAGCTATCTTGATCATGGGTGCAAAGATAGCGAGATTTACTGACAATACCATGGGTTGCAGTTCAAATACCCCCATTTGGGGATATGCTCAACGGGGTATTTCTACATTTATCTCGGTACCTTCAGACGTACTGCTGATGCTCATACGGCCGCCCATGAGTTCGGCACGTTCACGTATGTTACGCAAACCGGAACCTGTTTTCGGCTCTTCCCCTTGCGGAAGTTGGAGAGGGCTCTTGCCATTGTCAGAAACGATGATTGCCGTATAATCGTTATCCATGAACAACTGCACCATAATGTGCGAAGCCTCGGCATATCTGAGAGCATTGTTGACCAGTTCCAGAGTTGCACAATAAAGCATCACCTCCTGCTGTTCCGTGAGTCGTCCTTCTTGCCCGTGATGGATGAAATTGACTGTTGGGTGTACATGGCAGAAATCGCTAAGGGCACGCACAAGTCCATATTCCTTCAGCGAAACCGGCATCAGATGATGTGCCACACGCCGCATCTCTTCTGCAGCCTGAAGCGAGAGGGCCTCCACTTCCTTATCTCTTGCTTGCAGGCGGATGGCTGTGAGAAGCCCACCAAGACGGTCGTGCAGGTCACGTCCGAGTCGCGTGCGCTCATCTGCCTCCCCCATCAACCGCGACCGCATGGCAGTGATGCGATGGCGTTGACGTGCTACAATTATGATGACCACGACGGCAATAGCGAGCAGCATAATCAGACCAAGAAGTATCCAGTTCTGCATGCGGCTCATGCGATGTTTCTGCTCCATGTCACGCAGTTGCGCTTCTTTTTCTAGCGTCTTGTATCTCACTTCCATCTCCGACAGGGCCGACTGATAACGTGTCGTAGACTGCTCCTGCATCGTGTCGTGAAGCTTCTCGATGTATAGATGAGCTTTGTCTATATCGCCCACTCCTGCGTACGCTTCAGCCAAAGTCTCATATACACCGATGTTGTGCTGTGGATCTTGGTCATTAGCTTCCAGTGCCTTGTGTGCCCACGCTGCCGCCTGTCGCCATTCCTTTCGTTCAAGGCAGAGGGATGCTTGCTGGGCATAGGCGTCGCTGGCATTCGTAGGACCATTTGCTACCTGGCAAATGTCGAGAGCCTTGTCCATGAACTCCTGCGCTTTCGCAAGATTCTTGAAGCCCAATTGGTAAATGCGTGAGGTAAGTACGTAGTTGTCAAGCAAAGCCTCCTGCTCTTCGGCAGGATGATGGACAAAGTACTCACGGTGACGCTCTGCGTAATGCAGCGCTTCCTTGTATTTACCTTCGTTGAGCAGCGTCATCGCTATGCCGGAGCACGGCAAGGCCATTATCAACGAGTCCTTGGTCTCTTCGCCCGCCTTCAGCGCCTTGCGGTAGTTGTCGGCAGCAGCTTTATCGTTACCAAGCTCGAGATACAGTTCTCCCACGTTATAATATAATAAGGTCTCGCTCTCCTTCCATCCATGCCGTTGGAATATGGGCAGGGCCTTCTGATAGTAGTCAAGGGCAAGGTGCAACTTCCCTTGTATGTTGTAGAGGTTGCCCAGTGTGCCATAGAGTGCCGAGAGGTGGTTGTCGATCTCGCTCTCGGTGAAGCGTTTTTCATCCTTCATCAGTTCTATGGCATCCAAGGCATGACCAAAGCAATGCA
The DNA here is from genome assembly GCA_900317545.1 of uncultured Prevotella sp. GTDB lineage: Bacteria > Bacteroidota > Bacteroidia > Bacteroidales > Bacteroidaceae > Prevotella. Next base: position 26,429 of record ONHE01000112.1, read on the forward strand.
GCGCAGAGTCGTAGTCGCAGCGTCCGTATGCATTGAGTCCAAGTATGCGCCATGCCTCACAAAGTCCGCCATGTAGTTTCGCTTCCTCGGCCAGGGCGATACTTTTCTTCGCATACATCGCCGAGCGGTCGCCGTTGGTTTGGAGATAGCCGTACATCAGCCCTTCGTATACCTCGAAGAGCTTGCTGCTCTCAAGCTTTTGAGTTTTCAGCACATGCTCCAGCGAGTCCACTTTGCGGTTTCGGTGGTCAGCGTATTGTGCCAAAACATGCATGGGCGCAATCAGAGCCAGAAGAAGGTGAAAAGCGGTCCCAGCCTTATAGAAACGAGTTGACTTGAATTCTTTCTTGTTCATAGGAGCATTGTAATGTTACTGTAAAAACGACTGGTCAGAAGTGCCCCTGGCAGGTCCGCTACCTCATACATCGTCGGCTGAGGATTGGTGCGCATCAAGTGGTTGGCATGGTCTTGCTGTGCGGACGATCCTAAGCCAACATGAAATTGACTTCCTTTCTTGCTTTTACTGAAGCAGTTAAGTATCAGTTCATCTCCGTGAGTATTATCCCTTCTTCGGTGAGATAGTCGTGTATCTGAGCGGGGTAGAGGGTCACGATGATCTTTCCTACAGCGTGTGCGGCAATCTCGTCCGACTCATATTGGAATACGAGTGTGCCGTTTTTGTAGAATACACCATTGGCAGGTAATGGCACGGGATTGTCCTGCGTATATGTGGTGACCTCGGCGGGCAGTTTGGCAGTGATAAGTTTTCTCAAAGCCATGCAGTCTTTCACGAGTGATGCTTTCCGTCCTGTGGCTTTGTTGAAGGTGGCCCCTCTGTCAAAGCTGGAGCCATGGGCGCCACCGGTGTAGGCATAGCCGCTGGCCTCAATGGTGAGATAGCGGTCGGTGTCATCGGTCCGCAGTATCTTATACATGATGGAGCAGGGACGGTAGGGCATGCCATTTGCCTTGTCCATGTTTTTGATGTTTGTGGTGAGCAGCCCAATGTAGTAGTTGAGCATAGTGTCGGCGTCGCCGTTTTCGCCGTTATAGGCAGGCGAAGGGGGGGCATTCTCCAAGGAGAAGTAGCTGACGGCTCCCTTGAGGATGTCACCCTCATAGGCGATGACAGCGTTGCGGAGGTTACCGGCAGCCAGTGGACAGTCGATACTGAGGTCAATTTGACCGTTGTAGCCCAAGTAGTGTACGTAGCGGTAGTCGTCGGTCGATCGCTCATCGGCCTGTCGTATGACGGGCTCATTATAGACCGTGGCGCCACGGTACTTCGCGTCGATGGCCACGAGACACATTGGCTCGATGACGAAAGATCGCCGTGGGCCGTAGTTCACCGTGTATGTCAGATGAATGGCTTCCTTGCCCGAGAACTCATCCTTTCCTGTGTCAACAATCTTCAAATCCTTTATCTCCGCGTCGCGGTCGGTAGGGGAGAGCATTATGGGTACCACAACCTGCTTGCCGAAGTTTATCTTTGTGGGCTCACCGTCCTTGCCCATGACAGCGGCAGGAGAGAAGTACTTGTCAAACTCGGCCTGTGTGGTGATGAGTTCGTTGTAGGACGGGATGGTGTTTCTGTTGTGATAATAATTACTCACCTCAGTGTAGGTCACCGTCCTGGTCTTGTTTTTGGCGGTGGCAAGACCAGGCATCAGTGTCAAGAGTGCCAAAATAGTGGCAATAATCTTTTTCATATTCTTTTTCTTGTTGTTGATCTTGTTGTTGGTTCGTCGGAATATTGTTGTTCTTCCAGCGTCTGTCATGGCATTCCTATCATTACAGACGTTTGAGCGATATGAAAGTTACCATAGATAGCCTCATTTCTTTATTGTCGCTTCGTGGAGGATGAAAGGAAGGGTGACAAGGCATGTCACCCGCGTTATTCCTCTTGGATCTCCGAGAACTTGCCCCAGTTCTTGTCGGCGGCATAAGCAGTCTTACAACCCTTGGGGACATAAAGCCTGCCTTTGGCAAGATTCTTGGTGATCACCACGTCTGGCGGTGTCACCCATTTCACATGCAA
>ONHE01000129.1 GCA_900317545.1 uncultured Prevotella sp.
GCCAAAAGCATAGCTATGACATGGCCGGCGCGGAGCATAGCTTTAGGCCGTCGATATGTATGCTTTGGGCGGCCGAAAGCATAGCTCTTGACGGCCGAAAGGATAGCTCCGCGGAAGGGGGTATTATTTGCTACGGAAAACAGGAGCATTTTCCGGCGAACAGATATCTGCAACACGCTGATACAAAAGAAATTATGCCGATCCTGCGAAGCAGCCGGATCCCGATCCGGATACAGCAGGAAACCGGTGGCTGTCCGATCAGGAAGAGAAGGAAGAAAAAATATGCGGATGACCCAGAAAAGGGATCCGGCACCACGACGGTGCGGCAACGGCATCCACGAAAAAAAGCAGAGATACGCGACTCGAGGTCCGTATCTCTGCTTCGTGTTCAGTCTTTGCGCCTTCAGCGCATCAATTGTTGACCGATCCGCCGACAATGTCGAGCAGCTCACTGGTGATTGCTGCCTGTCGGCTCTTATTGTACTGTAAGCGGAGTCCCTTCAACAACTCGTCCGCATTGTCAGTTGCCGTCTGCATCGCAACCATGCGAGCCGCGTGCTCGGAGGCATTGCTGTCGAGCAGAGCCGTGTAGACCATCAGGTTGAGCAACTTGGGCACGAGCACTCGGATCACCGTTTCAAGATCTGGCTCAACGATGAAATCATCGTTCAGAGGCTTGATTTCCTCCTGCTTGCGCTCCTGTTGTTCCGCCTTCTTGCGCAGATATTCCTGCGCCTTGGCCGTGGCGAGGTTGCTCGTCAGGTCACGGTCATTGGTCGCGCCGATATTCTCCGTCGAGAGATCAATGGGCAGGAACTGACTCCGGGTGAGAATCTGTGATCCTGCACTCTTGAAGTGATGATAGATCAGTTCGACCCTGTCGACCTCGCCTTTGCGGAATTGGCCGCTCAGTTCCTGTGCGATCAGCGCGCAGTCCTTGGCGTTGGGCTTATCGGCCAGCTCAAGGAAGTCGCCCGCTGAAGGTATTCCTATCTTGGCAATCCGCTCGGCCACCTTGCGCCCGATTGGGTAAACCTTGATCTCAGTGACACCCTGCTGACGATACTCATTGATCGCTTGCTCCATCAGACGCAGTATGTTGGCATTGAATCCACCACAGAGAGAACTGTTACTGGAATAGACCACCAAGGCCACTCGTTTCACTTTGCGCTCGGACTCATCGAACAAACTCTGGGCTCCGGGCGTCGATACGAGGAAGGCTTTGAGTATATGCTCCAGCAAATTCTCATATGGAAGCATGTTCTGGATGGCAACCTGAGCGTGGTGGAGCTTCGAAGACGCCACCATCTTCATCGCACTCGTAATCTTGCGGGTGCTGTTGACAGACGCTATGCGGGTCTTTATCTCTTTCAGTGAAGCCATAGTCGATTATGCTTTATATTGCGCAGCTACGCCTGCCATGACGTTCTCGATAGTCTGGGTACAGGCATCGTCGATCTTGCCGGAAGCAAGCGTGTCGATCACATCCTGATGCTGTGTGCGCATCTGATCGAGGAACTGCTCCTGACAATGCCTTACCTGTGACACCGGAACATCGTGCATCAAGCCGTGGACACCGCAATAGAGGACGGCAACCTGCTCGCCCACCGGCATCGGAGAATACTGAGGCTGGATCAACAGCTGGTTGTTCTTGCGGCCACGGTCGATCGTCATCGCTGTCACAGGATCCATATCACTGGAGAACTTGGAGAATGCCTCCAGCTCGCGATACTGTGCCATGTCGATCTTCAGTGTGCCGGCCACCTTCTTCATACTCTTGATCTGCGCCGAACCACCTACACGCGAGACGGAGATACCGACATTGATCGCCGGGCGGAAGCCCTGATTGAAGAGGTTGGATTCAAGGTATATCTGTCCGTCAGTGATCGAGATCACGTTGGTCGGAATATAAGCCGAAACGTCACCTGCCTGGGTCTCGATGATCGGAAGCGCCGTGAGCGAACCGCCGCCACGCACTTTGCCGATCATACACTTAGGCAGATCGTTCATCTTTTCAGCCACCTCCTGCTGGTCGTTGATACGTGCGGCGCGCTCAAGCAGTCGGGAGTGAAGGTAAAACACATCACCCGGATAAGCCTCACGTCCGGACGGGCGGCGGAGGATCAATGACACCTCACGGTAAGCAACGGCCTGCTTGGACAGGTCATCATAGACGACGAGCGCCGAGAAGCCGCGGTCGCGGAAGTATTCGCCAATGGCTGCACCGGCGAAAGGTGCGTAATACTGCATGGCTGCGGGATCTGCTGCCGTGGCGCTGACCACGATCGTGTAAGGCAGGGCACCATGCTCTCTGAGCGTCTGTACGAGTGCAGCAACCGTAGAAGCCTTCTGGCCGATGGCCACATAGATACAATAGACAGGCTTCCCCTGCTCATAGAAACTCTTCTGATTGATGATCGCGTCAACGGCAATGGCCGTCTTGCCGGTCTGCCGGTCGCCGATGATCAGCTCGCGCTGTCCTCTGCCGATCGGAATCATGGAGTCTACGGCCTTCAAACCTGTCTGGAGCGGTTCCTTGACAGGCTGACGGTAGATCACACCCGGTGCCTTCCGGTCGAGCGGCATCTCGAAGGCGCCGGTCAGGTCGATGTCTCCCTTGCCGTCAATGGCCTCACCCAACGGATTGACCACGCGTCCGAGGAAGTTGTCATTCACACGGATCGAAGCGATTCGATGTGTACGCTTCACCGTCTGACCTTCCTTGATGCCGACCGTCGGACCTAAAAGGATACAACCGACATTGTCCTCCTCTAAGTTCATGACGATGGCCATTGTGCCGTTCTCGAACTCAAGCAGCTCATTGGCCTCGGCATTTCGAAGTCCGTAAATGCGGGCCACGCCATCGCTGACGGTCAGGACGGTACCCACTTCGTCGAACTTTTCATTCGAGTTGATATCCGCAAGCTGCTGGAGCAGCACCTCCGACACTTCGCTTGGTTTTATTTTATCTGACATAATCTTTAGTTTAGTAATGAATCAAAGTTCATTTCATCATTTCTTTAATGCTGTGAGTATGGCATTCAGCTTTGTCTTCACGCTGGCATCCATACGATAAGTGTCATACTCAAGGATAAACCCTCCGATGATGTCGGGATTGACCTCGGTATTGAACTCCACAGTTCCCTGAGTTTTACGCTCTACCATTTGCTTCATCTTCTCCTCAGTCATGGGAGAGACAGCAACGGCAGTTGTAAGCTTGCCACGGGTGATATTCTTCTGTTTCCTGTAAAGAGTGATATACGAAGCAGCCATGAATTGGAGAGCGCTTTCCCTGCCTTCCTTCAGCACAAGGGTGATGAATCTGCCGGTCAAAGCAGACGGATGCTGCCCGCAGGCAGTCTCCAACAATAGCTGTTTCTTGTCTTTGGAAAGCATAGGATTGTCTATCGTAAAGCGCAGATCAGGCACTTGGAGATAGCTCGCACTGAGTGTCTGCATCTCCCTGTACACCTGTTCGTCGAGCTTCTGCTCCATCGCACTCTTCAAGAGGGCACGGGCATATCGGACCGATATTACACCTAAATCCATAAGCTACTCCTTGTTGTCAACAGAGACCTCATCCAGCAGTCTGTCAATCATATCCATCTGCGCACTGTCTTTCGACAGCTTCTCGCGCAAGATCTTCTCAGCGATCTGAACACTTAGCTCAGCCACCTGAGACCGGATATCGCGAATGGCGTTCTGTTTCTCAGCTTCGATCTCGGCTTTCGCCTCGTTCAGGAGCCGGGCACCTTCGTCCTTCGCCTTTTCCTGGGCTTGTCCGACGATTGCATCGCGCGTTGTGGCGGCTTCTCTTAATATCTCCGCCTGCTTCTCACGCGCCTGCTGCAACAAGGATTCACCCTCTTTCTGAATATTGGCAAGCCTTTCGTTAGCCTCATGGGCCTTACGGAGACTCTCGTCAATAAAGCTCTTCCTGTCGTTCACCATTTTGACGATAGCAGGAAAACCCCACTTCCACAAAATGAGAAAGACAATGACGAAGACGAGGGTCATCCAGAAAAGCAAGCCACTTTCAGGAATCAATAAATCCATACGTACTGGTTAAAGTTAAAAAAATACGGTATGAGGAGTTACTTCATAACTACTGCAAGCAGGGCAACGATGACTGCCAGGAAGGCAACACCCTCGACCAAGGCGGCTGCAATAATCATTGAAGAACGAAGATCACCCATCTTTTCCGGCTGACGAGCCATGGCGTCCATTGCCTGGCCACCAATTCTACCAATACCAAGACCTGCACCAATTACTGCCAAACCAGCACCAAGGGCACCGCCCATCTTTGCAACTTCTGCTGCTAATAATAATGATAACATAATTGTAAGTTTTAATTGTTTATGATATAATTTATATTCAATATGTCAATATGATTAAGCTTCTTCAGCCTCTTCCTTCACATGGGCAAGCGAGATGAATACTGCGCTCAACATGGTGAATACCAATGCCTGAATGAAACTTACCAAGATTTCGAGCAACATCATGAATACGCTCAGGCCGACACTGATCACTGACATGCCCGAACCGGCGATATTGTTCACCAAGTCACTTGTTGTCAGGTGGAACATGATGAAGATCATGCCGGCAAAAGCTAACGCGATGGCATGCCCGGCCAGCATGTTGGCGAAGAGTCGGATGATCAATGCCAACGGCTTCGTGAAGATCCCGACGAACTCGATCAAAGGCATGAGAGGCACGGGAACCTTCAACCAGGTCGGCACTTCGGGCCAGAAGATCTCTTTCCAATAGCCTTTGGTTCCGGTAAAGTTTGTGATCAGGAAAGTGCAGACACCCAAGAAGAAGGTGCATGCGATATTTCCAGTCAAGTTGCCACCTCCCGGAGGGAAGGGGACAATACCCATGATGTTGGCCACGAAGATGAAAAAGAAACACGTAAGCAGATAAGGCGCATACTTCGGAGATTCTTCGCCCATGACCGGTTTGATGATTTCGTCGTAGACATACATGATGAACATGTGCATCAAACCCGTAAATCCCTTGGGTGCCGGATCATCCACTTTGTGCCGTTTACACCATCTGGCGGGCAGCAATACGCACAGCAAGAGGATAATGGCATCAATGAACAGGACACATACTGTCTTTGTGATCGAGATATCGAACGGCCTTACCAACTGCCCGTTGACCATCTCACAGATCCGCCCAGGATAGACATCAGCCTCCTTGTTGTTGATAAAGAGCCCATAAGGACCTACCCTATTGCCATTCACATCAGGCTCCTCGGCAAACTGACTGCTGCTGAAGACATGCCAACCTGTAGAACTTTTCACGATCACAGGCAGGTTGATGACAACCGGGTGTTCACCTACGTTGGTGATATGCCATTCATACGAATCCTTGATATGTCCCCACAAGATATCCTTCATGTCAATGTCCATCTTGGCGGCACATGCAGGCAAGGCCATCAGGGTTAACATCAACACGATGAAATATTGTCTGATTGATTTCATATCTATTTCTTCCAAATTATTCTTTTGTTTTCTCTACGCGAGCGAAAAATATACTGTCAAAGACGAGCAGGACCAGATAGAAAACTGCGAACACGCCGATGAAGCTCAGCATCTGCATTGTATCGTTCCTCATCACCACTGCTGCGACCAGCACGACCGCCAATGCTAAAAGCATCCGAAGAACCGAAGCAGCCATGTAGAAGCGGCTCAGGACATTTGGAGAACGACGGGCCACGGCCACCCATGCTTTGCCATAGGCGAAGCAGGTGATCAACGAATAAGCCGCCGAGAACAGCAGACCGCTGACTAACGCATACTGTCTGAATCCCTGAACCATCAGTAAACCGAGGATAAGCAATCCAAATGTGATCCACAAAGAGGTCAACTGATACTTCCGGCTGATGCGCTTGATCCTTTCAGGAGTGACCATTCCTCATCCCGTTTCTATAATTCCACAGCGAGAGAGACCTCATTGCGCTTGACCTCAACGAATCCTCCCTGTATATCGATCTGCTGTTTTCCCTCCTGCGTCGTATAGACCACACGACCCGGTTCGAGCGTAGAGATGATCGGCGCGTGGTCATGGAGGATTTCAAATTCACCCAATGTCCCCGGCACGAGAATATTCTCGACGTCGCCATTGAACACGATCCGTTCAGGAGAAATAATTTTCAGTCTCAACATATAGCAGAATCTAATGGATTATCCTTTCGCTGCTTCGAGCAGTTTCTTACCCTTTTCAATCGCGTCCTCGATGGTTCCCACGTTGAGGAATGCCTGTTCGGGCAGGTCATCCACCTCGCCATCCATGATCATATTGAAGCCCTTGATGGTGTCTTCGATGCTGACCATGACGCCGGGAACACCGGTAAACTGCTCCGCAACGGCAAAGGGCTGCGACAGGAAACGCTGTACGCGACGGGCACGGGCCACGGTAATCTTGTCCTCATCAGAGAGCTCGTCCATACCGAGAATGGCAATGATGTCCTGCAACTCGGCATAATGCTGGAGCAACTGCTTCACACGCTGAGCACAGTCATAATGTTCCTTGCCCACGATGAGCGGGTCCAGAATACGCGAAGTACTGCCCAACGGGTCGACAGCTGGATAAATACCCAGCTCGGTGATCTTACGCGAAAGCTCTGTAGTGGCATCCAAGTGGGTGAAGGTCGTTGCCGGAGCTGGGTCGGTCAAGTCGTCGGCCGGCACGTAAACGGCCTGCACAGACGTGATCGAGCCTTTTTTTGTCGAAGTGATGCGTTCCTGCATCGCGCCCATCTCACTGGCCAATGTCGGCTGATAACCCACTGCCGACGGCATACGGCCCAACAATGCCGAAACTTCAGAACCAGCCTGGGTGAAACGGAAGATATTGTCGATGAAGAACATGATATCTGCCGGCTCGCCGTTCTTTCCTCCATGGTCGCGGAATTCCTCAGCTACGGTCAATCCGGACAATGCCACTGAAGCACGCGCTCCGGGCGGCTCGTTCATCTGACCATATACAAGGGTGGCCTGAGACTTCTTGATTTCCTCGGGGTCGACAAGCGAGAGGTCCCACTTGCCTTCATCCATGGCTTTTCTGAACTTCTCTCCATACTTGATCACACCAGACTCAAGCATATCGCGGATGAGGTCATTACCCTCGCGGGTACGCTCTCCCACACCTGCGAAAACGGAGTAGCCGTCATGCCCCTTTGCGATGTTATTGATCAGCTCCATGATGAGCACGGTCTTGCCTACGCCGGCTCCGCCAAAGAGTCCGATCTTTCCTCCCTTCATGTAAGGCTCGAGGAGATCGATCACCTTGATTCCTGTTGCCAGCATTTCCTTATGCGTTGACAGCTCTTCAAACTTCGGGGCCTCCCTGTGAATGGGGTATGCGCCCTTCATGTCCAGTTCTTTCATGCCGTCGATAGGGCTGCCAATGACGTTCATCATGCGCCCTTTGATCTGCTCACCGGCGGGCATTGTGATCGGGCTACCTGTCGGGATCACCTCGAGGTCACGCTGCAAGCCGTCTGTATTATCCATTGCTACGCATCTGACCGTATCCTCTCCGATATGCTGCTGCACCTCGATGATCAGGTCACGACCGTCCGGTCGCTTTACCCTCAAAGCCTCATAGATCTTTGGGAGCACTTTCTCGGGATCCTCGCCCTTGGTGTCAAAGTAGACATCAATTACCGGGCCGATAATCTGGGAAATATGTCCGTTAATTTGTGACATAAACTTTTTTACTGTTTAATGATTATTATTGCTTCTAGTATTTCGATATATTTTGCAAAAATATCAATTATATTTAGAAACTACAAATTAAATGTAGGTTTTCTTAAAAATAATTTCAACTTTCGCAGTCTTGTCAGATGCTCAATTCGTCAAGCACCTGTATAAGCTTCCGGTCAATGGGTTTATCGGAACGGATGGCTTCCGAGAAAGGCACATAGACCACCTCGTTGTTCCTGACTCCGATCATCACATTGCGCTGGCCCTGCATGATGGCTTCCACAGCTCCCACACCTGTTTGACTGGCGAGGATGCGGTCGCGGGCCGTCGGGCGTCCTCCGCGCTGGAGATGTCCTAAGATTGACACCCTCACATCAAACTCCGGGAACTCTTTCCTGACACGGTCAGCATAATAGAGAGCACCACATTTCTGACTCTCGGAGACGATGACAATGCAACTCTTCTTTGACTTGCGGATGCCGCGTTCCATGAACCGGGCAAGCTGGTCTACGTCAGTTGAGTCCTCGGGGATAATGGCGGCCTCTGCTCCACAGGCTATTGCACTGTTCTGCGCAAGGAAACCAGCATCGCGCCCCATCACTTCGACGAAGAAGATGCGCTCATGACTTTGGGCCGTATCACGGATTCGGTCCACGCACTCCATGATGGTGTTCATCGTAGTGTCATAGCCTATCGTGTTGTCAGTGCCGTAAAGGTCGTTGTCAATCGTACCCGGCAGACCGATACAGCAGATATCATACTCCCGGGCAAAGCATCGCGCACCTGCCAACGAACCGTTTCCACCAATCACGACGAGTGCATCAATCGCTTCTTTCTGCAGGTTCTCATAAGCTTTCTGACGACCTTCAGGAGTCATGAACTCCTTCGACCGGGCTGTTTTCAGGATGGTTCCGCCGTTGCAGATGATACCGCTGACATTCTCTGTCGTGAATGTTTTGACCTCGTCATTGATCAAACCGTCGTAGCCGCGATAGATTCCCTTGATCTGAAAACCATTATAGATGCCTGCACGAGTAACCGCGCGAATGGCAGCGTTCATTCCCGGAGCATCACCTCCAGATGTCAAAACGCCTATTGTCTTTATCTTTGTCATGGATAGAAAAATATATCTTTAAGAAAAATAAATGATCAGCCACATGGCTACAAAGCCACACAGACCGCCCAACGCAGCCTTGATGCCTACCGTCTTGAAATACCATCCCACGTGCATATGCTCAACCTTCATCAGCGCCAGACCGCTGAGCGAACCGGTGCAAAGAATGTTGCCGCCGATGGCAGATGCGTAGGCCATGATCTTCCAGTAGCTTCCGTTCTGGACAAACTGATGGAGATAGCCTCCGTCAAGGCCTCTCGCCAAGGTCTCCACGTCTACTATGTCATGCAGAGAAATCATGCTCATGGCCGTCGCAAAATTGTCCAAGAAAGCGCTCACGCCTGCTGTCAGCAGACCGGTGAACCACACATCGTGCACCTCACGCTCCATCAGATCCGCAAACTGGCCCAAGACACCGCTCTCTTCCAGCACGCCCACCGCCAGCATGAAGCCCATCACGAAGAGTATCATCTTGATGGTGCCATACTGAAGGGCACGCAGCGTGGGCCGCTGAATGAGCTTGTCGACGTTCATGAGCTTACGGTTGAAGATCTCGTTGACGATCCACAGCACCGACAAAACGCAGAGTGCACCGAGGAAAGGACTGAGCTTGGTGATGCTGTGGAATGAAGGGATGAACCATAAGCCGCCGATTCCCACAAACAGCATCAGCAGACGCTGCCACGGGGTCAGGCGGGTGTCATCGCCGCGATAAGGCATCGTGATCCACTCTCCTTCCACCCGCTCTGGCAAGCTGCGTCCCAACCACCATGTCGGGATGATCCATGCCGTCAGGCAAGGGATCAGAAGCGTCATCGAATAGTTGGTCGGCGTTACGGCACCGATATTCCACAGCACCAGTCCGGCAGGGTTTCCGATCACGGTCAGCGCTCCACCGCAGTTCGCAGCAAGCACGATCGCCGATCCATAGATGAGCCGCTGGCGACGCGTGGAGATGATGCCGCGCGTCAGCACAAGCATCATTGTCGTTGTTGTCAGATTGTCCAAGTTGGCCGAGATGACCAGCGTAGTGACCGAAAGCATCCACAACATGCGCCGACTGCTGCGTGTCTTGAGCAACTGCCTGACAAAGTCGAAGCACCCATTGTTGTTCAAAATCTCAACAATAGTCATCGTGGCTATGAGGAAGAGGACGATTTCGGATGCCCGGCCGACATATTTCAGGAAGATGTTTTGTGCGATAAACTCCTTGACAGCCGTGCTCGAGGGTGCTGCTCCATGCAGAAAAGCAAGATATTCATCAGGATGCTGAGCCATCACGAAGTCTGTTCCGTAGGCGATATACAGCATCCAACCCAGCGTGCCAACGAACATCGCGACTGCTGCCTTGTTGATGTTAGTTAGGTTCTCGGTAGCAATGAGAACGCAACCTAAGACGAATATGACTACTATAATAAGGGTCATCTAATCACATTTCCACGCAAAGATAGTAATTTTTCTTATACATACCATATCAATAACCGGATTTTAAATCCTTTTAATGTAAAGAATGTTTTTGTCAGCATCTGTTTGCATGAATGACGGATCCATGTTCGGGCAACGGCATCAGATATTTCTGAGGTGGCCTGTCATAGGTGATCTTTGAAGCGGATGCCACATGAGGCTGCTAATAAGCGCTCCTTTCGACAATCCGAAGCGTTCCTATGTGCCGTGCGGAAAGATGCGGATGTGAGGTGATGAGTTTTGAGGTTATGAGTTTGAAGTTATCAGGTATTGAGTTAGGAGTTGTGAGGTTATGAGTTGGGGAGGTATGAGCTGGGGAGTTGTGGCATCAGTTGAGTGCGCGCGACTTGCCGAAGAAGAAACGGGAGAAGCCGGTCCTGTCCATGCCATAGGTGATCGCATAAGAGCCGACAACGGCCAAGGCGACGCTCACGACCATGAAAATCATCCCGGTGGAATCTATCTGCAGCAAAAAAGGCTGATAGCTCTTGGCAAGGATGGTGAACAGTGGGGAGAAGAGTAAGAGCGGCAGGGTGTTGCGACCCACATAGAGCAGCAACAGCTGCAGGCGGCCTCTGAGAAGCGGATAGATACGGAAGAGCACGCTGAAAACGAGCACGACGATGGCGGCGCCTGTCATTTCCGTCTTGTCAAGATGGGCAGGATCAAGGCAGAGCAGCACCAACGGGATCAGCGCAAACCATGACCCCAACTGAAGCCGACGGGCATCGCCGACAGTCTGTCTGACCACGGAGCCAGCCATGAAGTAGCCTGCATTGGCCATCGAAACAACCCCGCACCATTCGGAAAGGATATAAAACAGCAGGCCGAGGAGGATGAACCGGCTTGCCGTATGCAGTCGGACGAGACGGAACACGCCATAATAACAGGCCCCACAGAGCACGAGCGTGTGCAGGTACCAATAGGGTCCGAGGGGACTGAGCACGATTTTCTCAGCCAGAACGGCCACTGTCAGCCGGTCGATATGATCCCGGATGGGCAGCACGGAGGCCATCACCGTGTAGCCCGTTTCCATCACGGCGTAAGGGATGAAGATCCACAGCAAGGTGGCAAAGAGCTGGCGCGGCCTTTTCGCAATGTTGAACAGATAGCCGGAGATGAGCAGGAAGCCGGGCATGTGGAATGTGTAGACGAGCTGCTTGGCATAGGGATAAGCGTTGCCGATGTAGACCAAATGGAAGGCAATCATCAGCAATATGAACACGCTCTTCATGAAGTCGAGCTCATGGATGCGTGGGCGGGTGGCCGGAATGGTGTTTTCGTTCACTCCTGCAAAGATAATAAGAAAATCGGAGCTGACAAATTCCGCACTGTAAAAATGCTGCCGCGCAGGTTGCTCCTAACCTTCTATCCAGTTCTGCAGGATGCACAAGCCGTCGGGCGTGAGCACACTTTCGGGATGGAACTGGATCCCGTGGATGTCATAGTGCTTGTGTTTCAGCCCCATGATGCACCCGTCATCGCTGACGGCAGTCACCTCGAGGCAGTCCGGAAACTGTGCCCGGTCGACCACCCAGCTGTGATAGCGTCCCATCATCAGACGGGAAGGCAACCCGCGGAAGATCGGATCATTGCCGAACTGCGTGCCCTCCGTGGCTACCCCGTGATAGACCTCCGGGAGATTGACGAGGCGTGCGCCGAACACTTCTCCGATGGCCTGATGGCCTAAACACACGCCGAGCATGGACTTCCGGCCTGCATAGGCGTTGATGACCTGCAGCAACAGGCCTGCCTCCGAGGGTATGCCGGGGCCAGGCGAGAGGAGTATCTTGTCGAAAGACTCCAACTGACTGACCGTGAACCGGTCGTTGCGGTAGACGGTGACATCGGCTCCGAGCTGTCTGACAGCATGGGCCAGATTGTACGTAAACGAATCGTAGTTGTCGATGATGACTATTCTCATAGCTTAAAAGATCTGATTGGGTTATAACGTTTCGGCGATGCGGATGGCCTTGACCAGCGCTCCTAACTTGTTGTTGCTCTCTTCTAATTCGTAGGCATCATTGCTCTTGGCCACGATGCCGCTGCCTGCCTGGAACCATAACTCGCCGTTCCGGCTGATGAAAGTGCGGATCACGATGGCCTGGTTGAGATCTCCGTCCAATCCGATGAAGCCGATACAGCCACCGTAAGCACCGCGGTTGTGAGGTTCCAGCTCACTGATGATCTGCATGGCCCGCACCTTTGGTGCCCCACTGAGGGTACCTGCGGGGAATGTGTCCACAAAGGTCCGGATCCGGTCAGCATCCGGATCGAGCGTGCCGCTGACCCGACTGACCAAATGGATCACATGCGAATAGAACTGCATATCCTTGTAGAAGTCGACCTTCACGCCGTGACAGTTGCGGCTCAAGTCATTGCGCGCCAGATCCACAAGCATCACATGCTCCGCGTTCTCCTTCGGATCGCCTCGCAGGAAGTCGGCATTGCGTCGGTCCTGCTCCGTGTCGCCGGTGCGCTTTGTGGTGCCTGCGATCGGGTCTATGTAGGCCTTTTCGCCGGCGATGCGGTTGTGGGTCTCGGGCGAGGAGCCGAAGATGCGGAAGCCGCCGAAGTCAAAATAGAAGAGATAAGGACTGGGATTGATGCTCCGCAACGCGCGGTAGAGCTTGAAATCATCACCCTCAAAGCGCTGTACAAAGCGTCGGGAGATGACAATCTGGAACACATCGCCGCGCAGACAGTGGGCCACACAGCGGCGGATATTGGCCTTGTGCTCCTCGTCGGTGAGTGTGCTCGTGGTCTCGCCGATGGGGTGAAAGCCGCAGACAGGATTCTTCTCCTTCGCCATCAGCTTCTCGATGGCGTCGAGACGGGCGGCACCTGCAGCCTCCGCTTCACCGTTGGGAACCATCGTGATGAGCTGGATCATGTTGTTGTAATGGTCGAACACGATGACCGTTTCATAGAGGATGTAGAGGATGTCGGGCGCATCGTTGCGCTCGGCCTTCGTGTCCCTGACCGGTATGTCCTCAAAGTAGCGTACCGCATTGAATGCCGTGTAGCCGTAAAGGCCGCAGTAGGCGTGGCCTTCGCCGGTGACGTGGAAATGGCGGATGAAATCACCGATGCCGGCAATGACCATCTCCTTGCCCTGTCCTTTGACCGGCCGGTCCGTGCTGCCGCCGTCTTCGGCCGTCGCATAGCCTGCCATGCGGGTCTCGGCGACGGTGCCGTCGGGATAGCCCGCCGTGATGATGCCGTGGCTGACGGATATGCTCGCGATCGGATGGATGCCGATGAAGGAGCGGCTGTTGTCATGACCGTGATAGTCAGAGCTTTCCATCAGTGCCGACTGCGGATAGAGATCGCGGAGCCGGAGATAGATGCTCACGGGCGTATAGAGGTCCGCCAGAATGGTCCGGATGCTGGTCCGGTAGGAATATACTTTGTCTACGGGTGATTTAGAATTGTCCATACTCTTTTGCCAATGACTTGTTTTTCAAATAGGTTTCCACATCCTTGTCGCCCCGTCCGCTGACTGTCAGCACGACAATGTCATCGGGCCGGAACGTCATCTTCTTCAAGGCGGCCACGGCGTGTGCACTTTCGATAGCCGGGATGATGCCTTCCATGCGCGTCAGTTCATAGCCTGCGTAGATCGCCTCATCATCATTGACGGCCAGCACCTGCTCCCGTCCGGCCCGCGCCATGTTCGCATGCATGGGTCCGATGCCCGGATAGTCGAGTCCGGCACTGATGGTAAACGCCTCCTCGATCTGTCCGTCGGGCGTCTGCATGACTAATGTGCGTGCGCCGTGGATGATCCCTTCCGTCCCGCAATGCATCGTCGCGGCCGTGCGGCCGGTGTGGATGCCCGCTCCGCCAGCCTCCGCCAGCACGATCCTGACACGCTCGTCGTCGACGTAGTGATACACGGTGCCGGCCGCATTGGACCCTCCTCCGACGCAGGCAATGAGGTAATCGGGGTAGTCCCGGCCCGTCTTTTCGCGCAGCTGCCACTTGATCTCACTCGAGATGACGCTCTGCATGCGCGCCACGATGTCGGGATATGGATGCGGCCCCATGGTGCTCCCGACGATATAGAAGGTGTCTTTGGGATGGCAACACCAATCCCTTATGGCTTCCGAACAGGCGTCACTGAGCGTCATGTTGCCCGTCAGGACCGGATGGACGGTGGCTCCGAGCATCCGCATGCGCTCCACATTGGTGTGCTGACGTTCCACATCGGTCTTGCCCATGAATATCTCGCACTGCATATCCATCAGCGCACAGACCGTCGCAGTGGCCACGCCGTGCTGCCCCGCGCCTGTCTCGGCGATGATGCGTGTCTTCCCCAAGCGCTTCGCAAGCAAGATCTGACCCACGGTGTTGTTGATCTTGTGGGCGCCGGTGTGGTTCAGATCCTCCCGCTTGAGATACAGCCGGCAGCCGTATTTCTCACTCATGCGACGCGCATAGTAGAGCGGGGACGGGCGCCCGACATAATCCTTGAGCAGCGACTCGTATTCTTCACGGAACGAATCCGACTCGATGACGGGCAGATAAGCATCCTGCAGATCATGCACACACTTGTAGAGGATTTCCGGAACGTATGCGCCGCCGAACGGTCCGTAGAACCCTTGACGGTCGACAAAATAATTATTTGCCATCTTTCTCTCTCCTTTTCCTTTTATATATATGGTATCCTTGCAGTCGGATCAGCTGATCCGTCCCTACAAATACCTATAATCTAACAACTCAAAATTTATAAACTCTCAACTTAAAAATCAAAAAACTGGCAACTCCCGACTATCTCTCCAACGCCTCATAGAGCCTGTCCACGGCTGCCTCTGGATCCCGGGTTTCATTCAAGAGCGTGACAAACTTCGAGCCGATGATGGCACCTGCCGCATTGGCCTGTGCGCTCTCCAAGGTCTGACGGTTGCTGATACCGAATCCGATCATACACGGATTGCGCAGCTCAAGGGCGTTGATGCGGCGGAAGTATTCCTGTTTGGCGTCGTCGAAGTGATCCTGCGCCCCGGTGATGCTGGCCGAACTGACCATATAGATGAATCCGTCGGTGTGATCATCGATCAGCCGTATGCGCTCCTCCGATGTCTCGGGGGTGATCATCATGATGATTCTGAGATCGTAGCGGTCGGCAATCGGCTTGACCACATCCATATAGTCCTTGAACGGGAGATCGGGAATGATGGCGCCCGAGACGCCGCATTCGACGCACGAACGGCAGAAACGCTCGATGCCGTAGTGCATGATGACATTGAGATAGCCCATCAGCACGAGCGGGATATGCACCTCGTTCTGGATCTCGCGCAACTGTCCGAACAGACGGTCCAACGTCATTCCGTTGTGCAGTGCCACCGTCCCGGCCGACTGGATGACCGGTCCGTCGGCCAGCGGATCGCTGAACGGGATGCCCACTTCGATCATGTCGATGCCCCGCTGTTGCAAAGTCTTGATGACATGGCCCGTCGCTTCGAGGGTCGGACAGCCGGCACAGAAATACAGGGAAAGCAGTTTGCGCTCGCCGCGATCGGCAAACAACTGATTGATCTTATTCATTTTCGTTTCTGATTTCATTGATAAACGTCCGCAACAGGTCCACATCCTTCACGCCGGGGGAGGTCTCAAACCTGCTGTTCAGATCCACGCCGACGAACCGGGGATGGCTGAAAGCCTTCACACGGGCCGCACTCTCGGGGCCGATGCCGCCGCTCAGGAGGAACGGGATGTCACCATCGTAGGCATCGAGAATATGCCAGTCGAACGGCATACCACTCCCGCCGACGGTGCTGCAGCGCGTATCGAAGAGGAACAAGTCGACCACTCCGGCATAGTCACGGCACCGATCGAGGTCGCGGGGATCCGAGATGCTGATGGCCTTGATGATCCGGATGCCCGGATGAATGTCGGGATCGATGGTCGCCCGGATGTTTTCGCAGGTCTCGCGTGGTTCGTCCCCATGGAGCTGGATATAGTCCAAGCTATAATTATAGGTACGCGTGACAATGTTCTGGGGCATGTCATCGACAAAGACTCCTACGCGCTTGATGCCGCGGAGGGCAGCAGCCGCATCGTCAACTTTGCCTATTTGGGTCTTCAGACGCTCCGCGCTGTAGTCGGGAATGATGCCTGCCGAGGATGAGATCATGCGCACAAAGCGCGGCGAACGGGGCCAGAAGATGAATCCCATCATGTCAATGTCCAACTCGGAGACGGCCCGGATGTTATCCGCATCGCGCATTCCGCAAACCTTCACTGCTATTCTTTCCATCGTATTATCTGTTGGTTTCATGTTCATGTAATGCTTCTACAAAGCGGCGCAGTGCCATGCCCGGATCCTGCTGCTGCATGAAATGCTCGCCGATGAGGAACCCACGGAAGCCCATCCGGCGCAACTCGGCCACGGTCTGCGGATCGGAGATCCCACTTTCGCTCACTTTACAGACCTCCTTTGGTAATAACTCCGCCAGACGGAAACTATTGCTCACATGGGTGACAAATGATCCCAAGTTGCGGTTATTGATCCCATAGAGGTCGGGGCCGATGTCTGCGTAGTCGAGATCACGCTCATCGTGCATCTCGAGGAGCACCTCGAGCCCGATCTCATGTGCAGCCTCACAGAGCGTCCGGGCCTCATCCTTGCACAGCGCAGCCGCGATGAGCAACACAGCCGAGGCTCCGCAGCGGCGCGCATGGAGCAGCTGATAGGTGTCGATGACAAAGTTTTTGTAGAGGATGGGGATGCGCACGCCGGCTGCACGGGCGATCTGCACATACTCGTCATAGCCTCCGAAGTAGTGGCTGTCAGTCAGGATGCTGAGCGCGGAGGCGCCGTTGGCGGCATAGGACAGGGTCACTTCGTCGGCTTTTGCCTCACGGTGTATCCATCCCTTCGACGGTGACTTGCGCTTGAACTCGGCGATGATGCCCGTCGCTGACTGCATCAGTGCCTCGCGCAGGGAAGCCACGGGCTGGGGCAAAAGCGGCTCCACGAGCCCATAGAGCATGTCGACCGGGACATACTGCCTGAACTCCTCTATCTCCTTGCGCTTATGCGCCACGATCTCATTCAGAATATCCATACGCTCGGGAGGGATTAACTGTTCAACGCAACGAATTTCCGGAACGTCGCCAAAGCCTTGCCGCTCTCGAGCGACTCGCGTGCAATGGCGATGCACTCATCGATGTCCTTGCGGCCTTTCTCAAGCACCTGGATGCCGAATCCGGCATTGGCAAGGACGATGTTCTTCTGCCCTTCGAGGCAGCGATTCTCCAAGACGGCATCGAAGATGGCAACAGCCTCCTCCTCGGTCGCACCTGCCACCAACTCCTCGGGGCTGACGGGGGTGAAGCCAAGATCCGTTGTCTTGAACACGCGCTCATACTGATTGGTCGTCACTTTGAAGTCGCCGGTGAGCGAGATCTCATCGTAGCCGTCAATGCTGTTGACAATGCCGTAGTCGATCCCGATCTTCTGATAGACACCCTTGTAGAGTCTCATCTGGTCAAGGTTGGCCACTCCGAGCAGCTGACACTGCGGCACGGAGGGGTTGACGATAGGTCCGAGGAGATTAAAGAACGTCGGGAACGGCAGCTCCTTGCGGATCGGGCCGACAAACTTCATCGCCTTGGCAAACAGCTGGGCATGCAGGTAGACGATGCCACACTCGTCGAGCGAGCGGTTGAGCCTGTCGATGTCGTCCGTGAAGACCACGCCATGGTCGCGGATCACATTGGAGGCGCCGCTCACGGAGGTCGCTGCGAAGTTGCCATGCTTGGCCACCTTATAGCCCGCACCGGCGATGACGAAGCAGGAGGTGGTGGATATGTTGAACGTATTCTTACGGTCTCCGCCCGTCCCCACGACATCAATGTAGCGGTCGGCATCCAAAGGGACGGGGACGCCTGTGGCCAAGATGCCGTCGCGGAAGCCTAACAGCTCGTCGACGGAGATGCCGCGCATCTGTATCGCAGCCATCAGGGCGGTGATCGCCTCGGTTGTAAACTGGCCTTCGGTGATACCGACCAAGATCTGCTTTGTCTCTTCGCGGGTCAGCTCCTGATGGTCCAACAGACGTTCAAAAATCATTTTCGTTTCCATATTGTTATTGTTTAATCATTCGTTCGAATCAAAAAAAAGAGGCCTGTCGCAAGAACGACAGGCCTCTGAAATATCTGTTTGGAGTATCTACACGGCTTCGTAACTCACGACTGTATCAATCTTGAGCAACGCCACCACCATGCTGTAGAAACTGCAAATGTCATATCTGTTTGTTTATAATCCGACTGCAAATATATAGAGAATAATTCTTTCTGCAAAACATTTGGGCAGAAAATCGACAGTTCATCAGTATTTTAACATTTACACATCATATATATACGATAGTCGGAAGCCGCCCCGGCTCCTCCGGAAAGAAGGGAACCAGAATGCCGGGGAAGCATTTCAGCCCCCTCCTCCACCGAGGAGAGCCGGGGGAAGGCTCCCCCTTCGCCCTCCTCTCCATAGAGGCGGATCGGGATGGCCGTTCCCCTCCAAAAGCATAGCTGTCGAGTGGCTTCCGCAGAGCTATGCTCCGGGCGGTCAAAAGCATAGCTCCGGGCGGCCGAAAGCATAGCTCCGGGCGGCCCAAAGCATAGCTCTGCGGAAAGCGGAAAAGCGCTCCGACGCAAAGAAACGATAATTATCTGATAATCAAACATATACATCAATCACCGAGAAACTTCTGCCAAGGTGGTCCACAGAGGGGCAACCGGACATGCGCCCCACGCCCTCCACACGACCGCTCCATTACTTGGCCGTCCCCGCCGCAGCTATCTGCAAAGCGGAGAAAGGGCTTGTGGTCAAAGCTGACATTCAATATGGCTATGGCAGTGTGATCCTACGCTGGCATTTCGGGATGAATGATTGATGAAGTCATCACAGATGCGTGTAGCGGATATTTGTCTTTTTTAACATATTGCGAAGCAATTTCCGGGCCGATTGGCAGTTTTACAGATAGCCAAAAAGAACAATAACCATCATGCGAATCAATGACATCAAACCGGCGAAGAGCTGGGCTTTCGGCCTCATCTGCCTGCTGTCTGTCAGCCTGTTCACTGCTTGCTTCGACTTAGAGGATGACGAGAAGCAGGACAAAGTGGAAAAAGTGACGATCTATGTGTCGGCTGAAACTGGCACATACTATGATCTCTTCGACGACAAAAGGGAAAGACCGATGGAGGGTATGAAGATCCGTTACAGCCCCGAGGAGCGATGGGAGTGCGTCCCCCTGCAGACGATTCAGGGCTTCGAATATGAGAAGGGATACGAATATGTGCTGCTCGTGAAGCGGACAACATTGGCCAACCCACCGGCCGACGGCAGCATGTACACCTTTGAACTGCTGAGAGTAATCTCGAAAAAACAACCGAAAGACTGACTTCCGGCCACGGGCGCCGGCGCGGGGATCACGCCGAAGAGGCATTGTTGCGGCAGGCGCTATTCAAAGGAGAGCTTGCCGAGGCGGTCACAGAGCATCTGATGCTGGCTCTTGCGTATGGCCAGCGTGACCGAGCAGGTGTTGTCGAACTGCTGACTGACGATGCGCGCGCCTGTCTCTTTCACGACCCGCATCACGTCGTTCATCAACGGGTAGGCGAAAGAATAGGCCACCGTCTCTTCCACTATCTTGGTCACGACTTCCGAGGCGGCGATGGCCTCGGCCGCCGCCGTGCGATAGGCGACGGTCAGACCGCTTGTGCCTAAGTTGACGCCACCATAATAGCGCACCACAACAATAAGAATATCCGTCAGCTGATGAGAATTGATCTGGCCCAAGATCGGTTTTCCGGCCGTCGAGGATGGTTCTCCATCGTCATTCGAACGGAACTCCTGCCGCTCCGGCCCGAGCATGTAGGCATAGCAACAGTGGCGCGCATCATAGTACGTCTTGCGATAATTCTTGATTAGAGCCACCGCTTCGTCAACGGTCGTGACATGATGGGCGAAGGCGAGAAACTTGCTCCGCTTCTCGGTATAGAGACCTTTGCCGACAGCGGAGACGGTCAGATACTCGTCGGCAGCAGCCTGCTGGGTTTCGTGAAGCGATGCCTCATTGACACTGCCACGGAGCTTTTCGTCGGTCAGCTTGAATCTTTCTTTCTTCATGCTTATACGGATGGACCGGGAAGAGGATATTCCCGGAAACAATGTTCCCCTCCTTCATCGGGAGGGGAAACAAAGTGATGGGTTACTGGAGTTTGTGGATGATCAGGCCGGAACGCAGTTTCGGCTCAAACCAGGTAGCCTTCGGCGGCATGATCTTGCCACTGTCGGCGATGTCCATGATCTGCTGCATCGAAACCGGATAGAGCGCGAGTGCCATCCGCATCTCACCGCTGTCGACACGATGTTTGAGTTCTTCGAGGCCGCGCAGACCGCCGACGAAGTCGATGCGATTGTCTGAACGCAGGTCCTTGATGCCCAACAGCTCGTCGATGATCAGTCGGGACGAGATGTCCACGTCAAGTACGCCGATCGGATCCTTATCGTCATAGGTTCCCGGCTTGGCCGTCAGGCTGTACCACTGTCCATCTAAATAGAGGGAGAATTCGTGCAGATGCTGCGGCTTATAGCTCTCGGGACCTTTGCAAACGACCACGAAATTCTTCTCCAAAGCCTTCAGGAACTGCTCCGAAGTCATGCCGTTAAGATCCTTGACCACGCGGTTGTAGTCGAGAATCGTCAGCTGCGAAGCCTGGAAGCATACGGCCATGAAGTAGTTGTATTCCTCCTTTCCCGTATGGTGAGGATTCTGCTTGGCTTTCTCCGCGCCCACTAAGGCAGCTGCGGCCGAGCGGTGATGGCCGTCGGCAATATAGAGAGCCGGCATCTTGGCGAACTCGGCAGTGATGGCGGCAATGTCCTGCGGATCGGCGATCACCCAGAAACGATGGCGGAATCCGTCAATCGGGGCGATGAAATCATATTCGGGCTCCGTAGCTGCATAGCGCATGATCAGCGCGTCTAAGGCCGCATTGTCAGGATAAGCGAAGAACACCGGCTCGATGTTCGCGTTGCACACGCGCACGTGCTTCATACGGTCTTCCTCTTTGTCACGGCGTGTGAGCTCATGCTTCTTGATCACTCCGGTGAGATAATCGTTGACATACGCGCCCACGACCAAGCCATACTGGGTCTTGCCATTCATGGTCTGCGCATAGATGTAATACTGCTCCTTGTCGTCCTGGACGAGCCAGCCCTTCTGCTGGAACAGCTCGAATTGCTCGGCCGCACTCTGATAGACGCGCGGATCGTATTCAGATGTGCCCGGTTCGAAGTTGATCTCGGGCTTGATGATATGATAGAGGCTCTTCTCGTTGTCACCTGCTTCGGCGCGTGCTTCTTCTGAATTCAGCACGTCGTAAGGACGGGATTCAACCTGCTCTACAAGATTCTTGGGTGGCCGCAAGCCACGGAAAGGTTTAACTGTTGCCATAATCGTATCGTAAAGGATTCAAACGCGCATGGTCTGCTCATCAGGACCTGCCGGCCCGGATGAACAGCCATGTCGGTTCATTCTTACTTGTTAACCTGGAATTTAGTACATCCATCCTTGAAGAAAGCATTGATCTGCCGTGCGGCTGCGATGCCTGCGTTGGTGTTGGCCTCGGCAGTTTGAGCGCCCATTTTCTTCGGCGTGGAGAAGTAGCGGCCATCAAACTGCATGAAATCTGCATCAGCATCAGGCTTGATGTCAGTGATGAACTTCAGGTCGGGACGGTCTGCGAGCAACTTGAGCAATTCAGGTTCGTTGATGACTTCCTTGCGGGCGGTGTTGATGAGGATGCCTCCCTTCTGCATTTGGTTGACAACCGCATAGTTGATACTGTTGATCGTCTCGGGCGTCGCAGGTATATGGAGGCTGACAACATCACAGTTCTTGAACAGCTCGTCACGATCGGCTACGGCGTGAACGCCTGCTTCCTCGATGGCTTGTGCCGGGCAATACTCGTCGAAAGCATATACATCCATGCCGAAGCCCTTTGCAATACGAGCCACATTGCGGCCGACATTACCGAACGCAAGGATACCCAATTTCTTACCCTTCAACTCTGTGCCAGACTTTCCATTGAAGAAATTGCGCACTGTATATACCAACAAGCCAAACACAAGTTCTGCTACGGCATTGGCATTCTGGCCAGGCGTATTCTCGACAACGATGCCTTTCGTCTTCGCATAGGCGGTATCGATGGAGTCATAGCCTGCTCCAGCGCGGACAACAATCTTCAGCTGACTGGCTGCGTCGAGCACTTCGGGAGTCACTTTGTCCGAACGCACGATCATTGCATCGGCAGTCTTGACAGCCTCAAGCAATTGAGCCTTCTCGGTGTATTTTTCCAATAGTACTAATTCGTGACCTGCTTCTTCGATCTCTTTCTTGATGCCTTGGACAGCTGCTGCTGCAAATGGCTTCTCGGTAGCAACTAAAATTTTCATAGTAATATAACCATTCATCGCCAGACTCTCCCCACGTATGGAGCCCAAAGGAAGAATGGACTTTTATTAAATTATTCGTGTTAAGTGAAAATAAGCGTCTAATGCGCCGAGGATTCTCCTCCCTTTGGGGGAGGAGACGAGTGATTAATGCTGCTTTTCGAAATCCTGCATGGCCTGAACCAATGCGTTGACTCCTTCAATGGTCTGTGCATTATAGCAGCTGGCACGGAAACCTCCGACGCTGCGATGGCCCTTGATGCCGACCATTCCGCGCTCTGTGGCAAAGTCTAAGAAAGGCTTCTCCAATTCCTGATACTCAGGATTCATGACAAAGCAGATGTTCATCAGTGAACGGGAGCCCTCTGCTACAGTGCCGCGGAAGCACTTATTGCGGTCGATCTCTGCATATAAGATGTCAGCACGCTCATGCGCACGCCGGTCCATTTCGGCTACACCGCCCTGGGCCTTCACCCATCGCATGGTCTCAAGCAAACTGTAAATGGGCACAACGGGAGGCGTGTTGAACATCGAGCCCTTGTCAACGTGGGTACGATAGTCAAGCATTGTCGGCAATTCACGAGGTGCCTTGCCTAACATATCGTTCTTTACGATGATGCAAGTGACACCTGCCATGGCCATGTTTTTCTGGGCACCGGCGTAGATGGCGGTATATTTGGACACATCAATCGGTCGACTCATAATGTCAGAACTCATGTCTGCGATCAACGGAACAGGTGCATCGATGTCTTGACGCAATTCTGTACCGTAGATAGTGTTGTTGGTCGTGATATGCAGATAATCGAGATCTGCAGGAATATTCTTGATTTCAGGATAATAGGTGAAGTTTTCAGCCGCACTGGATGCAACTTCTACAACCTCGCCAAACAACTTTGCCTCCTTGATGGCCTTCTTTGACCACACACCGGAATTGACATAACCAGCCTTCTTAATCAAGAAATTAGCAGGGATCTGCATGAATTGCAATGATGCACCACCGCCAAGGAAGATCACGGAATAACCCTCGGGAATATCTAACAATTCCTTAATCAGAGCCTCAGCCTCATCAACTACAGGCTGGAAATACTTTGCCCGATGGGAGATTTCCATCAAAGACAAACCTTCACCATTGAAATCCAAAATCTGCTTCGCGGTATTCTCAATCACCTCTCTGGGTAACATCGAAGGGCCGGCATTAAAGTTGTACTTTTTCATTTGATAATTTTTTTAGTTAGAGTTATCTATTTCACGGGCGAAGATACATTTTTTATTTGATAACGACAAATATTTTTGCAAGTATTTCTCGTTATATCTGATCTATTGTTATTATGACACTGTAACAGATAAATATCAAAAAAATATTCAATATTAACGTATAATATCCACTATGGTTTTTATCCCTTTTATTTTCTCGCCTTTTGTCAGTTGCAGCACTTGATTAAGTTTCGTCCGTACAACTGCAGCATATGAATAATAATCTTTCACATCTATGCGACCGATCTCATCAATTCTCAGCTTTCCTTTCTTACATAGGAAACCGACAAGATCCTTTTTGCTCAGTTTGTCCTTCTTTCCTTTTCCGACATAGATGGTTTCCATTCGAGGCACGGGGGGTACATCCCGTTGGTCCGAATCAGACAAGCCGTAGGGCAAGACTTCGTCTGTAATAAACTCGGGAATCTTTTCTTCCTTCCCTCCCAATATGAAGAAGACGCGACCAGAGGCATCCCAACGGGCTGTACGGCCCACACGATGAATGTAGATTTCTTCGGTCTCAGGCATGTGATAATGAATAATGTTGCCGACTATGGGCATGTCGAGGCCGCGGGAAGACAGGTCCGTGCTTACAAGCACATTCGTACTGCCATTGGCGAACTTATATATGGCTGCTTCACGTTCTTTCTGCTCAAGTCCTCCATGATAGCTGCTGACGCAGAATCCCTTCTGTCTGAGAAATCCAGCCGTACGCTCCACGCTTTCCCGATGATTGAGGAAGACGATGCTGCTTTCATCTCCCACCTGCATCAAAAGATGAAAGAGCGTATTGAGCTTGTCCTTTTCAGGGCTGATGACCTTGAACATTTGTATGCGCGAAGGAATTTTCTCATCGTCCGAAAGGAAGTTCAACTTCGTAGTTCTTGACATGTTCACAAAATCCGGAAGATCCTTCAGGTCCGTGGCAGAAAGGAATATGCGACGGGCAGATGATGGAAGGAGATGAAAAACAGCACTCATCTCGTTGAGGAAGCCCATTTCCAGACTCTTGTCAAACTCATCAAGAATGACCCACTTAATCATTTCAGCGTGAACGTTCTGCTTCTCTAAATGATCCTTTAAACGTCCCGGCGTGGCAAACAGAATCTGCGGGAGCGTCTTGCGGATGAGCCGATGCTCGTCCATGGCCGCACGACCTCCATAGGCAGCAAATGACCTGAGGCCAGTCCCCATGTCATTCAACACAACATTGGATTGTATGGCCAGCTCCCTGCTCGGTACGATCACGATGGCTTGCAGCTGGTCAGAAGCGGGATCCAAGCATTGAACCAGTGGCAGAAGATAGGCCAAGGTTTTACCCGATCCTGTCGGTGAAAGGATGACAAGATCCTTATCTGTGTGCAGGATTGCATCGACCGAAGCCTCCTGCATGGCATTGAGTCGAATGCCTTTCTTATCAATGATGGTCTGGATCTTGTTCATGTCCGTTTCCTATTTCGAATTAATTTGTCAATTTCTTCAAACTCCTTCCCTTTGTTCAGGTTCAGATAGATCGTGTAAAGTGGCAGGGCCCATTTCTCCTGCTTGTCAGGGGCGAGCTTCCTATAGGTCTCCATGTAAGGCAGAGACTTCCGATATAAGGCAAGAACATTCTGTTGACGCTTGGGGGAAACGCCTGTTGCCTTATCCAATTCCACTGCCTGATTGAAATAGCTCAGGCCTGCATTCAGATAAGCTTCCGCCATCTCCTTATCCTCTGCAATCAAGCTATCGCAAATCGAGATGCATTCGGTGTAGAAGCCTAAGTTGAGCAACATCGAACTTTTAGTTATACGGAAGATCTTATCCCGGGCATCTACGCTCAGTGCCCTGTTGGCTATTTCCAATCCTGACTTCCAGTCTTCCTGTCCGCTGTAATATGCAATGAGCCGCGGAAAGAAAAAAGAAAAACTGGGGTACTTATCGAATCCTTCGTTCAACGTGGCCAGATAGCGTGCCGTATCATTCTCCAATTTATAGGTCTCCGCTAAGTACTGGAGCATCAGCATGCGATGGGTGGTGTCCTTTAAGGCCAGATATGTGTGATGCAGCGTGGCTTTCGGATCTTTCATCTTATAGCCGCAGTAAACCGCCCAATAAGCTGCCTGGGGTATCAAAGTATCAGTTTCGTTGAAATTATACTTTCTGAAGAGCGGCAGGTTGGCAGTTTCGATATATTGATTGAGGAAATCATAGGCATCCGCAAACTTCTGCTTGTGAATGAAGAAGAGACCTCCGTTGTATAAATTTGGGCGGTACGTGACAAGATAATCAGCATGTTTGTCGCGATACTTGTACTTTCCGTTCTGCGTCTGGTTCAGTTGCGTCTCAATGGAATCAATCTGCTCCATGACCGAGAACATGTTTTTGGCCGTGACAAACAGAGCCGCCGTGTCATACTTCTGCCTGAGATAGAGCTTCTCATTGCCCATTTCATACTGTTTCTTGACGGCATCAGACAAAGTAATCCATATCTTCATGTTGTTGCGGTTGACAGAATCCGTCAACAGTTTGCGCATCATTTGCTCGGCTTTTTCCACGTTGTTGCCTTTTTTTATATACTCTCTGGCCTGCGCGATGTCCTTCTTCTGAGCATAAAGCATAATGGACACGAACAAGAGTAACAATGTTGCGTAAATCCTAAAAAAGCTATATCTATTACAAACACTCATTTAATCAGTCCGTTTATTAATTCAGCACGCTCATCGTCAAGCACGTAATAGACCAGGTACAGTGGTTTTGCCCAGTCGATCTGTTTCCGCTCTGGATCCAGCTCAGCTGCCTTCTCAAGAAACTTCCTGGCATCTTCGAAATATCTTTTCACGATCTTTATCTGCCCGTCAGTCAAGCGATCTCCTTTCGAAAGGCTGTCTCTCATCTCGATGGCTTTAGAGCTGTAGCATATGCCGATGTTATATATAGCAGCCAGAGATACAGAATCCAGTTCGCCTGCCGTTTTATAGGCCCTTATGGCCTCATCCCATTCGTGCATGCGCATATATGTCTCTCCAAGCAACATCCATGCGATGACGTTCCGTTTATCCTTTCTTATCTCATCTGAAGCAAACTGCCTCATCTCGTCCTCATGACCCGGAGATGAGAAATATTCCTGCAGTAGCCTCATGTAATTTTTGTTTTTCGGATCCTTGTCATGGAGTTCAAGCAACGCGATCAGATAACGCGTCGAATCCGCTTCATTGTTCAGTCCTGCCTTCATGCAAAGGATCTTGATTTCTGCAGCTTCCTTTGCGTAGCCGATATCATGCAAAGCGACATCCGCATAACGGTCCGCTTTTGCAAAGTCTTTCATCGCATAAGCCAGCAAGGCGGCGTAATAGGAAGCCTGTCCCACTGCGTCTGTCAGCTGCGTCTGGTTACTGAAGAGCTCGCTTTCAGCGCATTTGAGAAACAGTTCAAAGTCATTCAGGGCCGCGTCATTCTGTCTTCGGCGATAGTTGAAGAATCCTGCTTCTTCAATCTTGCCGAGCAGCGGGCCGACCCGCTTTCCGTTTTCAGATCGGAATCTGGGATTTACACGTCCCTTTCGGTCAGGCCGTGAATCGTATTCATCACAAGTGAGGGCTGTCCGGGCTATGTCAGCGACGGTCGCATAGTAGGCAGCCGAGTCGGTGACAACGTCCAATCGGCGCATCAACAGGCCCACTTGATCGTTGAGAGACCGAGCCATTTCCCTATCATCAAGATCCTCGCCCATGGCTTGCTGCACTGTGAACAAGGACAATATGATCAAATATCCGATCCTCATATAAACAATTGGAGCTGACAAGAGATTCACGCACTCCAGCCAGCTCCTTGTTTTATTTATCGATTGCTGTTAAGTGCTTCCATCTCTTTTGTGCGACTATCAGCAGCTCCATAGAGGCTGTAGTAAACCTGATAGAGCGGATAGCTCCAGTTAGCCTGCTGACGTGTGGGGTCTATGTCACGTGCTTTCTCGAGGACGTCCTTGCTTTCGTTGTAGAGAGCCTTCTGCTGCTCTTTGTCGTTCAGGCTCTGGGCCTTGGCGTTGAGTGCGAATCCGAGATAGGTCAACACAACGACATTCTTTGGATCAGCTTTCTTCAGGGCGACGATAGCCTCATCTATCTTGTTCTCGTTGATTGCATTCTGTCCCTTCAAAGCCCATGCAGTGTAGTTGTTGGGATCCGTTGCGAGCTTCTCGTCGATGAGCTTATTCATCTCATCTTTCTGCTTGAAGGAGCTGTAGAGGTTGGAAAGCGTGTTGAAGAGAACATCGTTCTTGGGATCTTTCTGATAGTACTCCTTCACCGTAGCCAAGTATTTCAGAGAGTCTTCCTTGGTTTTCAGGCCCTGCTGGGCGATGTAGAACTTCAGGTTAAGGGCATCCTTGTATTCAGCCGTATCTTTCAGTGCAACGTCCACATACTTGTTAGCCCTCTCGAAATCCTTCTCCTGGATGGCATAACGTGTAGCGAACGAAGCGACCTGACCGATGTAGGGGTCAGCCGCGGGCTTCTCCATGTCGGCGAACAGGGGTGCAGATGCGCTTTCAACATACATGCCCCAGAACTTCAGCACGTCAGCATTCTTGTTTGCTTTGGCTGCATCCTGGCCTGCGTTGACGAGATGCAGACGAACCTGTGAGAGACGTGCCTGATTGGCTTTGTGGAACTTCGGGGCGACTTTTCCCTTAGCATTGGGCTGCTGGTCAAACTGTTCGCACTCTAAACCTGCCTTCAATGCATTGTAAGCAGCATCGTAGAGGCCTGCGGTATCCACCGGTTCCACCTTTCCCTGCTTGAACTGAGTAGCCATCTGGTTGGCATTCATCGTCGCCTGCTCCTTGCTTACCTTATCCATGGCAAGATCCACCAGTCGGTTGTAAGCCTTGGCTTTCTCTTCGCTGTTGGCCAGTTGGGTCAGACCAGATTTCAACAGATTCTCTGCTTCTGCATAGGTTTTAGCTTTCAAGATGCCTTTCAGCACGTCGCTGTCACCTGCAAATGCCATTGACGAAGATAACATCATCAATGCCGCGATCATTACTTTTTTCATATACAAATTCTTTTAAAGGTTATGATATCCGTTACATCAGTTTATGAGATCCGTGTCCGCGATCGACCGGAGTGGCACACTGCCTACTCCGGTGACTGCGGGTGCGTCATTCATTTTCCGGTTCTTCGTCCGCGAAATCCACAAGCGGTGCTTCGTCAGGATCGCCGGGCATTTCATCGTTCTGGCCTGCGCTCCCTTCGTCAGTGGGTCTTTCCGGAGCCGACTCACTCAGTTCCGAGGAGATCTGGACACTCTTCTGCGCCCACTGCGCGCGGCTCTCCTCTTCGACCGTAGCCTCCAGTTCTGAGTTCATCACCTTACATACGCTTGCGATGATGTCATTTTTCTTGGCGAGGTTGATGAGCCGCACGCCTTGCGTTGCGCGTCCCATGACGCGCACGTCTGCCACGGCCATGCGGATCACAATGCCGCTCTTGTTGATGATCATCAGGTCATTCTCATCGGTCACATTCTTGATGGCCACGAGTCTACCGGTCTTTTCGGTGATGCTTAAGGTCTTCACACCCTTCGCACCACGATTGGTGACGCGATAGTCTTCGATCTGTGAGCGCTTGCCGTAGCCGTTCTCACTGACCACCATGACGCTCTCAGTCTCGGCATCATTGACCACGATCATGCCCACAACGGCATCATCGCCTTCGTCGAGACGCATACCGATCACACCGGTTGCAGTCCGTCCCATGGCGCGTATCGCGCTTTCATGGAAGCGCACAGCACGTCCGTTTCGGTTGGCAATGATCAGTTCGTTGCGCCCGTTGGTCAGCCGAACGTCCACCACCTCGTCGCCCTCGACGATGTTGATAGCATTGACACCATTAGCGCGTGGGCGGGAATAGGCGGCCAGGCTGGTCTTCTTGACCGTTCCGTTACGTGTCGCGAAGACCACGTAGTGCGAATTGACAAACTCCTGATCTTCCAATCCCCTGCCACGGAGACGCAGGAATGCGTTGACAGCATCGTCGCTTTCGATGTTGAGCAGATTCTGTATGGCGCGGCCCTTGCTGGTCTTGTCGCCTTCCGGAATCTCATAGCACTTCAGCCAGTAGCAACGTCCTTTCTTGGTGAAGAACATCATCGTCTGATGCATCGTTGCCGGATAGATATATTCGGTGAAGTCTTTGTCGCGCGTGTTTGCGCCCTTTGAGCCTACGCCACCACGTGCTTGCTCACGGAAATCACTCAGCGGCGTGCGCTTGATATAGCCGAGATGGCTCACGGTGATGATGACGGGATCATTGGGATAGAAATCCTCCACGTTGAACTCATGTTCCTCGGGCTTGATCTCCGTGCGACGTGCGTCGCCGTATCTTTCCTTCACTTCAAGCAGTTCATCCTTCATCACCTTCTTGCAGAGTTCCGGATCGTCGAGGATCTGCTGTAAATATGCGATCTGCTTTTCCAGCTCCTCGTACTCGGCATGGAGCTGATCCATGCGCAGGCCGGTGAGCTGGCTGAGTCGCATGTCAACGATGGCTTTCGACTGGAGTTCATCCAGCTCGAAGCGTTTCTCCAGTTTTTCCTGTGCCTCGGCGGGCGTCTTGCTGCTGCGGATGAGGTGAACCACCTCGTCGATATTGTCACATGCTATAATCAACCCTTCGAGGATGTGTGCGCGTTCCTGCGCTTTCTTGAGATCGAACTTCGTGCGGCGGATCGTCACATCGTGCCTGTGTTCCACAAAATATCTGATACATTCGCGGAGGCTAAGCAGCCGCGGACGTCCCTTGACCAATGCGATACAGTTGACGGAGAAGCTGCTCTGCAGCGCCGTCATCTTGAAGAGCTTGTTGAGGATCACGTTGGCGTTGGCATCGCGCTTGACATCCACGACGATGCGCATGCCCTGGCGGCCGGTCTCATCGTTTACGTTGGAGATGCCTTCGAGCTTTCCTTCCTTGACCAGTTCGGCGATATATTCGATCAGCTGCTGCTTGTTGACCCCATAAGGTATCTCGTTGACCACGATCTTGTCATGGTTGTCGTCACTCTCGATTTCAGCCTTGGCCCTGATGACCACGCGTCCCCGGCCGGTCTCATAGGCTTCCTTGACGCCTTGGAGTCCATAGATAGTGGCTCCGGTGGGGAAGTCGGGGGCGGGGATATACTTCATCAGGCCATCGGTATCAATGTCCGGATTGTCGATGAAAGCGCAGCAACCGTCGATCACCTCACCCAAGTTGTGGGTCGGGATATTGGTCGCCATACCCACGGCGATACCGTTACCGCCGTTGACCAGCAGATTGGGGATCTTGGTCGGCATGACCGTCGGCTCCTGCAACGTGTCGTCAAAGTTGTTCTGCATATCCACGGTGTCTTTCTCGAGGTCATCCATGATGTGCTCACCCATCTTTGAAAGACGGCACTCCGTATATCGCATGGCAGCCGGCGAATCACCGTCCACACTTCCGAAGTTACCCTGTCCGTCGACTAATTTGTATCTCATGTTCCAGTCCTGGCCCATTCTGACCAGCGCACCATACACGGAGCTGTCGCCGTGGGGATGGTATTTACCCAACACCTCACCCACAACGCGGGCGCATTTCTTATAAGGTTTGTCACTGGTGTTTCCTATCCCGAGCATTCCATAGAGTATTCTGCGATGCACAGGCTTGAAACCATCCCTCACGTCAGGCAGTGCACGAGCAACAATGACGGACATCGAATAGTCGATGTAGCTCGACTTCATCTCCTCCTCAATGTTGATCTTCATGATCCTGTCTTGATCAATTGTCTGATTTTCGTCCATTTAATTGTTATATGTATTTAGTATCTTCCTGCTAAACATGAAAAATGCCCGTAGAGGCCATTTAAACGCCGTCTAAGCGATTTTAGCATTATTATTAGGGTGCTAAATTACAACAAATTTCCGATAAGCGGAAACATTTAAAGCTAAAATATTGCATTTTTACGTTTATTTGGCTCAAATAAACCGATCGCACAAAAAGCCTGCCCCATCCGAACAAGAATGCCGGAAGCTTCAAACGCTTCCGGCACCATGCTTTCAAATGTGATTCAGACGGCCGAATAGCCTCCTGCGCTATTCTCCTTCATGATATCACGGATGTTCTTTTCATTGCCGTCATCGGGGCCGCGAAAAGCCTTTTCGTGCTCTTCAGCCTCGATCTCTTCCTCGCTGACGACATACTTGTCTTTCTTGCCCTTCAGCTCCGCGATGGCGAAACCGATCAAGGCAAGCACGAAGACGCCTAATAGTCCGATTAATCCTGTCATGATTGTATGTTTTATGAATTATTGATCTGCCTTTGTGCAGAATGCCCGCGCAAAGATACAAATTATTTGTGAGATCGGCATTCATCTGTGCTCTTTTTTCTTCGATGGCACTATCTGAAAGCCGTTTAGCCCGTTCGGCGGGGCCTCCTCCTGACGCTCGAATGGGAAGGGAACAGATACCCGAGAGGTCCGGCAATCGTAGGGGCGGATCCGTGTATCCGCCCGCAATCCACGAACCGCGATGCCACCATTGAAAGAAATACATCCATGAGCGGCTCCACACACCTCGGCGGAAAACGAAAGAGCCCATTGCGGGCGGATACACGGATCCGCCCCTACGGTTGCCGGGCCTTTGCACCATCATCTCTCCGCTCCTCGGAGGGGCCGGGGAAGGCCCTTTTAAAATAGCCTGAGAGCGATTCAGGAGGGCGGCTCAAAACATGCCTCCTTACTGATTGATAATCAACGGGTTGGCAAAGCTATGCTTTCGGGCGTCAAAAACTATGCTCCGGGCCGCCCATATGTGTCCTTTGGACGGCCCGGAGCATAGCTCTGCGCAGGGCGCATGTATCTTCCGTCCGGAACAGATCTGTCAGGCCCTATTTCAACCTGCGGTAATAGGGGCGCAGTGAGGCCCGCGGAACGCCCAACCGGACCATCGTGTCGAGATCGCGGCGCGCCTCTCTCGACCGGCCTAAGTCGATGCACAGGTCGGCGTGATTGAGCAGATAGTCGGTGCAGGTGGGATCGCGGCGGATGGCCTCTCCATAGTCATAGGCAGCCAGTTCGCGCATGCCGCGCTCCCGCTCGATGCCGGCCCGGGCCGCATAGGCAACGGCACTGTCGGGAAACTGGTTGACGAGGCGGTTGATCTGATCGTAAGCCTCGGTGTAGTGTTTGTCCTTCTGATTGAGCAGAGCGAGCCCGAGTTGCGACTCGAAGTGACCGGGGACGATCTGCAAGAGTGCTTCATAGTCCATCCGGGCAAACTTGAGGCGTCCCAGCTTCTCGTTGGTGAAGGCCCGATAGTAAAGGCCCGACACGTTCGTTGGCTGACGACGCAGCACGTAGTCGTATTCATCCTGGGCGTATTGCCACTGCCCGAGGAGCAGGTTCCATGCCGCCTTGCGCAGGCGCAGGTCGATGCTGTCGGGATGAAACGATAGGACTTCAGTCGCCGCCTTCAGCGAGTCGCGCAACGACTGGGGCGACTGTGCACGTGCGTAAGCCGTCAGCAGAAGGGATAAAACTAAGATGAGGCCGTATTTCTTCATTGTTGACATTGTGGGTGGAACGGTCGCCCGGCGCTGTGCTTCTCTCCTAAGGGCAGCCTGTCGCCATGGACCGATGGAGACAAAGGTAGACAAAAAACGGCAAACCGCAGCAATTACGGTTTGCCGTTAGAATTATTCATCGAATTTTATTACTTCTTAAAGGTTTCCCTTCCCGTTTCTCACGTAGTCGGTGATCCATGCTCCAACCTCCGCCGTGCCATAGTGTGCACCGCCTTCGACCTGGATTTCCGGCGTGCGCACATGCGCATCGAGGCTGGCGGTGACAGCCTGCCGAATGAGTGCACCTTCGTCGTTGAGCCCGAAATGCTCCAAGAGCATGGCGGCCGAGAGGATCTGCGCGATCGGGTTGGCAAGGTTCTTCCCTGCTGCCTGCGGCCATGAGCCGTGCACGGGTTCGAAGAGCGGTGTGTGCTCTCCTAAGGAGGCCGACGGCTGGAGGCCCATGCTGCCGGTGATGCAGCTCGTCTCATCGGTCAGGATATCCCCAAATGTGTTCTCGGTGACGATCACGTCAAAGAAGCGCGGTTCAGTCAGCACGCGCATCGAGGCGTTGTCGACGAACATATAATCCGTGGTCACGTCCGGATACAGCGGTTCCATCTCTTTGGCAATCTGACGCCAGAGGCGGGACGAAGCGAGCACGTTGGCCTTATCGACAACGGTCAGATGCCGGTTGCGCTTGCGTGCATACTCGAACCCGACTCTGAGTATTCGCTCGACTTCCGGACGCGTGTAGTAGTTGGTGTCGAAGGCTTTGTCGTTGTCCTGATACTTCTCTCCGAAGTACATACCGCCCGTCAGCTCGCGGATCACCACGAAGTCGGCCCCGCGAACAAGTTCTTCCTTCAGCGGCGAATTGTGGAGCAGGCAATCGAAGGTGGCCACGGGGCGGATGTTGGCAAACAGCCCCAGCTGCTTGCGCATGGCCAGCAGGCCGGTCTCGGGGCGCACCTTGGCCGTCGGATCATTGTCAAACCGCGGGTCGCCTACAGCCGCGAAGAGCACCGCGTCGGCATCCATGCAGACCCGGAACGTCTCTTCCGGAAACGGATCTCCTACCTCGTCGATGCCCCGGGCACCGCAGAGGGCTTCTGTGTATTCAAACTGATGGCCGAAGCGAACGGCCACGGCATCCATGACAGAGATGCCCTGTCTCATGATCTCAGGTCCGATTCCGTCACCGGACAATACTGCTATTTTCAGTTTCATTGTGATGTTTGTTTTTTATTTCATGCAAATCATTCTCTACGATATTGAGCATCTTGAACGTGGCCTTGATGGCAGCCTCCGTCTGGTCGGCATCCAATCCGCGCGTGCGGATGATCCTCTCGCCGGTCCCCCACGTGATGACGGTCTGCACCAAGGCATCCGTCCGGCCGCCGGGAGGAATGGACACGGCATAGTTGGTGAGCAAGGGGAAGGTGCGGTCCAGGTTCTCCTTGTAGATCTTGCGCAGTGCCTTGACAAAGGCGTCATACTGTCCGTCGCCCGTGGAGTCGGCCTCATACTGCCGCCCGTTGATCTCGACCTTGATGCTCGCGATCGGTTTCAGCCCGTAAGCCGTGCTGACCATGTAGCTGAGGAGCTTCACCTTGTCCTCCTGGACGTTGTGCTTCAGCACGTCACTGACAATATAGGGCAGGTCGTCCTGCGTCACGAGCTCCTTCCGGTCGCCAAGTTCGGTGATGCGGGCAGTCACTTTCCTCGTCTGCTCCGGGCTCAGTTCGAGGCCCAATTCTTCCAAGTTCTTGGCGATGTTGGCCCTCCCGCTGTTCTTTCCCAAGGCATATTCACGCTTCCTGCCAAATCTCTCGGGCACGAGGTCGTTGCAATAGAGATTGTCTTTCTTGTCGCCATCAGCGTGCACACCGGCCACCTGGGTGAAGACATTCTCACCTACGATGGGCGTATTGGGCGCTACGGCAATGCCGCTGTAGCTCTCCACGAGGCGGCTGATGTCGTTCAGGCGGCTCTCATCGATGTTGGTCTTGGCATGAAACTGGTCTTTCAGGATCGCCTGCACGCTGGCCAGCGGCGCATTGCCACATCGTTCGCCCAATCCGTTGACCGTGACATGCAGGCCTTTGCAGCCGCTCAGCACGGCCGCCAACGAGTTGGAGACGGCCAGGTCATAATCATTATGGGCGTGGAAATCAAAATGCTTGTCAGGGTAACGCTTCAGCATCTTGCGTATATACTCCACACATTGCAGCGGATTCATGATGCCGAGCGTGTCGGGGAGGAGGTATCGGCGGATGGGAGAGTAACGGAGCGCATCCATCAACTGATAGACATATTCGGGGCTGTCCTTCATTCCGTTGCTCCAGTCTTCCAGATACAGATTGACCGTCATCTGCTTCTGCGCGGCATATTCCACGTTCTCGAGAATGTCCTGAATATGCTCTTCCGCTGTCTTGTTCAACTGCTGCGTGCAGTGCTTGTAGCTTCCCTTGGCCAAAAGATTGATCACCCGTCCGCCGCAATCGGCAATCCAGTCGATCGACTGATGATGATCCACGAAGCCGAGCACCTCGACCCGTTCAAGTTTTCCGGTCCTCTCGGCATAACGGGTGATCATCCGGACGGCTTCCTTTTCGCCTTCTGATACCCGCGCCGAAGCCACCTCGACGCGGTCCACGTTCACATCGTTGAGCAGCATACGTGCCATCATCAGCTTCTCATGGGGCAGGAACGAGACGCCGCTGGTCTGTTCGCCGTCCCGAAGCGTCGAGTCCATGATCTCGATCTCGGGCCGGATCGCCTGCTGCTTGATCAGAATTTGTTCTGCTGTTCCCATGCTTCGATCTTCTCCTTGCTGTTGATCAAGAAGTCAATGTCATCGAGTCCGTTCATCAGACAATGCTTCTTGTAGCCGTTGATCTCAAAATGCTCGCTGCGATTGGTCGACAGATTGGTGACGGTTTGATTGGGCAGATCCACCTTGACTTGTGTCTGATGGTCGCGCGAGATACTTTCGAAGAGCTCTTGAAGGAAGTCTTCACTGACGACAACGGGCAGAACGAAGTTGTTCAGCTCGTTGTTCTTATGGATATCCGCGAAGAATGAGCTGATCACGACACGGAAGCCGTAGCCGGCAATGGCCCATGCGGCATGCTCACGGCTGGATCCCGAGCCGAAGTTCTTGCCTGCCACAAGGATGCATCCGCCATAGGAAGGATCATTGAGCACAAAGTCTTCCTTGAGCGAACCGTCCTTGTTGTAGCGCCAGTCGCGGAACAAGTTGTCGCCGAAGCCTTGCTTGTCCGTCGCCTTCAGGAATCTGGCGGGGATGATCTGGTCTGTATCGACATTCTCCAAAGGCAATGGAATACAGGTCGAAATGATGGTATCGAATTTCTGTTTCATCTTCCTTTCTACATTAAAGTTCTTGGATCGGTGAGCCGGCCCGTCACTGCGGCAGCCGCAGCCACTAACGGACTGGCAAGAATCGTGCGCGAGCCGGGGCCCTGGCGACCCTCAAAGTTGCGGTTGGATGTAGACACCGCATATTTCCCTGCTGGTATCTTGTCGTCATTCATGGCCAGGCAGGCCGAGCAACCGGGCTGTCTGAGCGCGAAACCGGCATCCTTCAGGACCCTGTCAATGCCCTCGTCGCAGATCTGTCTGTACACTGCCCATGAGCCGGGCACTAACCATGCCGTGACCCCACCGGCCTTCTGCCTGCCCCTGACGATGCTTGCGAATGCCCTGAAGTCTTCCACCCGTCCGTTGGTACATGCCCCAAGGAAGACATAGTCGATAGGATGGCCGATCAGATGCTCACCGGGAGCAAAGCCCATATACTGCAGGCTCTTCATGAAAGAAGCCTGCCCGGCCGCGTCAATGCTGTCCACCGTCGGAATCGAATCGGTGATCCCGATGCCCATGCCGGGGTTTGTGCCGTAGGTGATACGCGGCTCTATGTCGGCCGCATCAAAGGTCAGTTCCTTGTCGAAGACTGCATCGGCTCCGCTTTTCAGCGTCCGCCAACGGGCGACAGCCTTGTCCCAGTCGGCGCCCTTGGGTGCATATTCGCGACCTTTGATATATTCGAACGTCGTCTCATCAGGTGCGACGAACCCGCCGCGTGCGCCCATCTCGATCGAAAGGTTGCAGAGAGTCAGCCGTCCTTCCATCGTCAGGTTGCGCACCACCTCACCTGCGTATTCGACAAAGTAGCCGGTCGCGCCCGACGTCGTGAGCCTCGACATGAGATACAGGGCCACATCCTTTGCGACGACGCCCTCCTTCAGCCGTCCCTCAATATTGATCCGCATCGACTTGGGCTTCTGTTGGAGGATGCATTGTGAGGCCATCACCATCTCCACTTCGGAGGTTCCGATACCGAAAGCCACCGCTCCGACAGCGCCATGCGTGGAGGTATGCGAGTCGCCACAAACGATGGTCATGCCCGGGAGGCTCAATCCCTTCTCAGGTCCGACGACATGGATGACGCCGTTGTCCTTGGTATTCATCTTGAATTCCGTCAGTCCGAACTCTTTGCAGTTACGGTCGAGCGTGTCCACCTGATGCTTCCCGACGGCATCCTGGATCGGTTTATCCTGGTCGTGAGTGGGTATGTTGTGGTCGGGCATGCAGAAAATCTGCTGCGGACGGAAACATTCTATCCCCCGCTCACGCATTCCCGAGAAAGCCTGGGGCGACGTTACCTCATGGCAATAGAGACGGTCGATGTAGAGCTGAGTAGGTCCGTCATCGATGATCTGCACGACATGCTGATCCCAAATCTTGTCAAACAGTGTGTTCATTACTTCCTAAATTTATTGATACAATCTATATATGCTTCGACCGAAGCGGTCACTATGTCCGTATTGGCACCGAATCCATAGTAGACGCTGCCATTGTATTCGACCTGCATGTGCACCTTTCCGACGTCGTCCGAGCCCTTGCTGATGGCCTGGATCGTAAACTCCTTCAGCGTCATCTGCTTCTGGATGATCTTCTTCAAGGCCTTGATGGCCGCGTCGACGGGACCGTTTCCGGTGCTTGCTTCTTCAAACTTCTGGCCCGATATGTCAAGTCCGATGCTGGCAACACTCCTCACTCCCATGCCCGTAGTGACCTGAAGGAAGTCGAGTCGAACGGCATGCGTGTCAGCGATATCAGCGCCGGCAAGCATCAGGATGTCATCATCGGTGATGTTCTTCTTCTGGTCCGCGAGTTTGAGGAACTTCTGATAGAGCTTGTCCAACTTTGCTTCATCGTCCACTTCGATGCCGTTCGCATGAAGCCGATACTTCAAGGCGGCGCGGCCTGAACGTGCCGTGAGCACGATGGCGTTGTCATCCAGCCCGACGTCTTTTGGATTCATGATCTCATAGGTCTGTGCATTCTTGAGCACGCCGTCCTGATGTATGCCGCTCGAATGGGCGAAGGCATTGCGCCCGACGATGGCCTTGTTGGGCTGGATGGGCATGTTCATCAGCGAGCTGACCATCCTCGAGACTGGATAGATCTTTGTAGTGTTGATATTAGTTTCAATGCCTAAGCCCTTGTGACACCTGAGGATCATGGCGATCTCCTCCAGAGAGGTGTTGCCGGCGCGTTCTCCTATGCCGTTGACAGTGACCTCCACCTGGCGCGCCCCGTTGAGTACGCCCTCCAGGGTGTTGGCGGTTGCCATGCCCAGATCATTGTGGCAGTGGGTCGAGATCTGTGCTTTGTGGATGCCGTCCACATGTTCCATGAGATACTTGATCTTGTTTCCGTATTCATGGGGCAAGCAGTAGCCGGTCGTGTCAGGAATGTTCACCACCGTGGCACCGGCCTTGATGACGGCCTCGATGACGCGGGCAAGGTATTCATTGTCCGTGCGTCCGGCATCTTCGGCATAGAACTCCACGTCCTCTACGTATCGTTTGGCATACTTGACAGCGGCCACCGCGCGCTCAATGATTTCCTCGCGGGTCGAGTTGAACTTATATTTGATGTGGCTGTCGCTGGTCCCTATGCCGGTGTGAATGCGTTTATGCTTGGCATATTTGAGGGATTCGGCCGCGACGTCGATATCCTTCTCGACAGCCCGGGTCAACGCGCAGATCGTCGGCCAGGTAACTGCCTTGCTGATTTCTATGACAGAATTGAAGTCGCCAGGTGACGAAACGGGGAAGCCGGCCTCTATGACGTCAACGCCCAACTGCTCGAGTTGCTTGGCTACCTGAATCTTTTCAACCGTGTTCAACTGACATCCCGGCACCTGTTCTCCATCACGCAACGTGGTGTCAAAAATAAATAATCTGTCGCTCATAATCTCTATCTGATCTTTAAGTGTTTAGTCCGCAAATGAAAAGAGCCTTTCACACTCCCGGAAGTGAGAAAGGCTCTGACATCAAGCACACCTATACTATATGCACACCTCATCACTTCCGCTTGCCCACTGCAGTCGAATACCGAGAATAATGCTCAATAGTATGATAATGCCTGTCATTCTTTATTCATTTTACAGTGCAAAGGTAAACATTTCAGATGAAACAAACAAAATAATCTAAAACTTTTTGCAGAATTTATCTTTCTGTTTTATAAAAAAGCATGATTATTACTTTCGGACTCTCATCAGAATGGAACCTGTCCGTCAGACGGCAACGGAGGTGGCAGCGGATCGCCGGCGTTCATCCGGCTTCCGATGATTTCCCCTCCGCCGCCATCAGGCGATGCGAGGTATGCGTCTTCCGGATTCTGGAACCGGGTGTATTCTCCGCGGAAGTTGAGCAACACGTCTCCTGTGGCTCCTTTACGGTGTTTGGCAATGATGATCTGTGCCATTCCGTGCAGGTCGTTTCCCTTCTCGTCCTGGAAGATATGGTAATACTCCGGCCGATGCACGAAGAGCACCATATCGGCATCCTGCTCGATGGCACCTGACTCACGCAGGTCGGAGAGCTGAGGCCGCTTGCCTTCAATGCCTTCGCGGTTTTCGACGGTTCGGTTGAGCTGCGAGAGAGCCAGGATGGGGATGTCCAATTCCTTGGCCAGACCTTTGAGCGAGCGGGAGATGGTGGACACTTCCTCCTGCCGGCTGTTAAATTTCATGCCGTTGGCATTCATCAGCTGGAGATAGTCGATCATAATGATCTTCACCCCTTTCTCACGCACTAAGCGGCGCGCCTTGGTCCTCAGCTCGAAGACAGAGAGTCCCGGCGTGTCGTCGATGTAGACCGGCGCACCTGTCAGCTTGCGCAGATTCTTGTCCAATCGTTCCCATTCGTCGGGCGTAAGCTGGCCGTTCAGGATCTTGTTGCCAGCGATCTCGCAGGTGTTGGAGATCAGTCGGTTGACCAACTGCACATTGTTCATTTCGAGCGAGAAGAAAGCGATCGGCTCACGATAGTCCACCGCTATGTTCTTGGCAATGCTCAGGGCGAACGAGGTCTTGCCCATGGCGGGTCGCCCGGCGATGATGACCAGGTCCGACTTCTGCCATCCGGAGGTCATGTCATCGAGTTTTGTGAAGCCTGAAGGGATGCCCGTCAGTCCGCCCGAATTGGCCGAGGCTTTCTGCAGGATGTCCACAGCCTGCTTGATGACCGGGTCGATCTGGGTGTAGTCCTGCAGCATGTTTTTCTGCGAAAGCTCGAAGAGTGACCCTTCGGCTTCCTGCATCAGCTCATCCACATCGATCGTGTCGTCGAACGCCTTGGTCTCTATCTGACTGGCAAAGGAGATCAACTGCCGTGCCAGATACTTCTGCGCGATGATGTGGGCGTGGTATTCGATGTGGGCAGACGATGCCACGTGCGAGCTCAGTTCGACAATATAAGCCGGACCGCCCACGCTGTCGAGCGTCCCCTCGGTCTTCAGTTGCTCGGTGACAGTGGCAATATCCACGGGATGTTCCTCCATGTTCAGCGTCTGGATAGCATGGAATATCTTCTGGTTGCGGGGTTCATAGAAAGTCTCGGGATGGATGAGTTCAGACACCATCGAGAAGGCATCCTTGTCGATCATCAATGCTCCCAAGATGAGCTTCTCAACGTCCGGAGCCTGCGGTTGCAGGTGGGCGTAGGTCGGGTCGATGGGTGCCGGCTGGCGTTTTGTCGACCTTGCTGTACGTGACTCTGGCATATTCTTTTGGTTTAGTTTTGCAAAGCTACAAAAAAAAATTTGATATGGAAAAAGGACAGCTGTTTTTTCGTCTACGCGGAGCTATCCTTTGGGGCTTCCAGAGGATAGCTTTGAACGGCCCGGAGGATAGCTCCGCGCGAGGCGCAGATAAGGGACGCGATAAACACCTGCGCGATGCGGTTTCGGAAGAGGCCGAAAGCCCTTTGCAGAAGGGCGTTCTGCGGGGATCGGGCGGAAGGTCTACAGATCGTCCAGACTGATGGGGATCTCCACGGGAGTGATCTTCACGCGCTTCTTCTCCCAGTGCTTCGCGAGCCGGTCGGAATGCTCAGAGAGACGGCCCGTGAGGTATTGCTCGATCATGAGCGCCGCCATCGGGGCAGCTAAGTCGGCTCCGAAACCACCGTTCTCAACATAGATGCTGATGGCGATGCGCGGCCGTTCCTTAGGCGCGAACCCCATGAAGACGGAGTGATCCTCGCCAACGTTCTCGGCAGTGCCTGTCTTCCCGCAGATCTCATAGGCGCTGGTGTTGATACCCGCGCAGGTTCCGTCGACTACGGCGGCACGCATGCCGGCGATCACCGTGTCGAAGGCATCGCGGCAGACGATGCTCATGTGCTTCTCGCCCTGCCCGCCCGTGGGCTTCCGGTGGATGTAGGGCGTCAGAAAGAAGCCGCGGTTGGCGATCACGGCAGCCAGATTACAGAGCTGCAGAGGCGTCGTGGCTACTTCACCCTGCCCCATTCCGATCCACATGATGGTGGTCCCATTCCATCTCCCCCGATGTGTCTGCTGCAGGAAGGCGGAGTCGGGGATGGTGCCGGAGGCTTCGCCTGGCAGGTCTATGCCTAAGGGTTTCCCCAATCCCATGCTTGACATGTAGTCATGCCAACGGTTGATGGCGCGGAACTTGGTGGGATATTTCCCGCGGTTGTCGATCATCTCCTGAAACGCCTTACAGAAGTAGGAGTTGCACGACTGGCTGATGGCCTGCACCAAAGCGAGCGGTGCCGGATGAGGATGACAGCCTAT
Organism: uncultured Prevotella sp.; assembly: GCA_900317545.1. Taxonomy (GTDB): domain Bacteria; phylum Bacteroidota; class Bacteroidia; order Bacteroidales; family Bacteroidaceae; genus Prevotella. Next base: position 42,712 of record ONHE01000129.1, read on the forward strand.
GCGGATCTTGTCAAAGTAGAATCCCTTGTGGCAGGGATAGGTCTTCTCCGGTACGAGTACGCCCTCGGAAAGCATCGTGAGCGCCTGTGCGGTCTTGAAAGTGGAGCCAGGCGCATAGGCGGTGCTGATGGCTCTGTTGACGCCGTCGTTCACCTTGTCGCGGCTCACCATGGCCAAGATCTTTCCCGTCGAGGGCTCTATGGCGACGATGCTGCCCTGCTTGTTGCTCATGATGCGCTCCCCGAGCGCCTGCAGGGCGGAATCGACGGTCAGCGGACCGTCGGCCGGCAGAACCTGCGCAGCGGCCCGCAGCCCGCAGCAGAGCAACAGCATGGCTGTCAGTAATCGGTAATTGATCATGCGAAAAGACATTCATTCGTTCTTGCTGCGGGCAAAGATACACAAAATATCCGACATGGCCGACCGGCAGGAACGAAAAACGCCGATGACGCCGGACACAGTTCGCCGTCAGGCTGACGGCGCGCCAAGGCAAAAAAAGGCCGGCATCCGGATGCGGGATGCATCACAGATGCCGGCCTTGCAGTATGGGCAGGCCGACCGCGAAGGATCAGACCAGATATTGCGAGGAGATGCTCTCGTTGTTGACCACGCGACGGATGGTCTCGGCAAACATGTCTGAGACGGACAGCTGCTTGACCTTCGAGCAACGGTCAGTGTAGGGAATGGAATCGGTGAAGACCATTTCCGTCAGACACGAATCCTGCACGCGCTCCGATGCCGGACCGCTCATCACGCAGTGGGAAGCACAGGCCCGGACGCTCAGTGCGCCAGCCTCTTTCATGATGTTGGCTGCTTTGGTGATGGTTCCGGCCGTGTCGACCATGTCATCGACGATGATCACGTTCTTGCCCTTCACGTCACCGATGATCTGCATGCTCTCCACGACGTTGGCCCGCGCACGCGTCTTGTTGCACAATACCAGCGGACAACCTAAATACTTGGCGTAGGTATTGGCGCGCTTCGAGCCGCCTACGTCAGGCGAAGCCACGACCATATCCTTCAGGTGAAGGCTCTGGAGATAGGGCAGAATCACGCCTGAGGCATAGAGATGGTCGACAGGAACGTCAAAGAAACCCTGGATCTGGTCAGCATGGAGATCCATCGTGATCAGACGGTCGATGCCGGCAACGCCCAGCAGGTCGGCCACCAACTTGGCCCCGATGCTTACTCTCGGCTTGTCCTTGCGGTCCTGACGGGCCCATCCAAAATAGGGAATGACGGCGATGATGTTGCGGGCAGAGGCGCGCTTGGCGGCATCAATCATCAGCAGGAGCTCCATCAGGTTGTCCGAATTAGGGAAAGTGCTCTGAACGAGAAAGACATCCCGACCACGGATAGACTCCTCGTAGGAGACCGCAAATTCACCGTCGGAGAATCGGGTTACCACCAGATTTCCGAGCGGACAATTCAAACTGGCACAGATCTTTTCTGCAAGGTATCTCGTTTTTGTACCCGAGAACACCAAAAAAGAGTTCTTATCACTCATTTCAAATTCACATTAATATATTATAGAAGTGTATTCCGGTTTAGCCGACCGCTTTCCGCAGCCGGTTGAAATGTGCAATGAGTTCCTTGAAGTCGGTCTCGTTGTGAATGTCGAAACGGCGCCACAGATCACCCCGTATGACGATGCCGCCGAATCCCAAGTCCTTGGCAAGCCTCACATTGTCGATGTTCATGCCACCGAGGGCAAACACATGGCGGTCGATCAGTCCCTGCCGGGAGGCCTCTTCGAGCTGGTTGAGCGTGAAGTCTGACTTTTCGTCCTTCAGCTCCTGACTGTCAAAGAGATTTTTCAAGATCACGTAATTGGACTGCTTCTTCAGCTCCTTGAGCGTTGAGAGATCCGTGCATGTCCTTCCCAGACGCCCCTTGTAACCTTTGGGAACCTCAGCCGCCGGATCGTCCAAGTGTATGCCCGCCAAGCCGTATTCATCCTTCAGGTAGAAATGGTCGTGGACTGTGATCTTCCGATAATATTCATCGGGGAGCAAAGATAGCAATCGTTCGGCATACAAGGGAGATGCACCCGGCTTGTAGAGATGTAGGTTTTCCATTCCTTCCTCAAACAATGTGGCAAGGATTTTGTCCTCTTCCACAAAGTATGCGGATTTCGTCATGATCGCTAACTTCATCGGTTTTATCTTGTTTACAGCTGCAAATGTAGGTATTTTATCTTAAACTTGCAATGATATCCAATATAAAATGTTATCTTTGCAGTTGAAACTATGAAAAATGATCAGAACCATGAAACAATTACGCAGATCGTCGGTCCGACGTGAGATTCTCGACTATGTCATGATCGCCGTCGGCATGTTGTCCTACTGCATTGGCTGGACCATCTTCCTGTTGCCCAACAACATTCCGACAGGTGGCGTTGCTGGCCTGTCGTCCATCTTGTTCTGGGGCTTCGGGATGCCTGTCCACATCTCTTATTTCCTCATGAATGCGATCCTGCTGGCTGTCGCCTTGAAGGTGCTCGGATTGAAGTTCTGCATCAAAACCATCTATGGCGTGGTGCTGCTGACAATCTTCACCGGCATCTTCCGGCAGTTCTTCCCCCACCCCGACTTGCTTACGGACCAGCCGTTCATGGGCAGCATCATCGGCGCCGTGTTCTGCGGCGTGGGCATCGGCTACGGGCTGTCGTTCAACGGAAGCACCGGCGGGTCGGACATCGTGGCCGCCATCGTCAACAAGTATCGTGACATCTCCTTAGGACGCGTCATCCTCCTCGTAGACATGACGATCGTCACGCTCAGCTATGTGGTGCTTCACGATTGGGAACAGGTCATCTACGGCTACGTGGTGCTGATCATCACGTCATTCGTCCTCGACCAAGTGGTCAACTCGGGGCGTCGCTCCGTGCAGTTCATGATCATTTCCGATCACTATGACGAGATCTGCCGACGGATCACCGAGGAACCTCCACATCGCGGCTGTACTATCCTTGACGCGCACGGCTACTATACAGGAAATGACATGAAGGTGCTGATCGTGGTCACCAAACAACGCGAGGCCGGCCTTCTCTACCGCATGATCGATGACATTGACGAGCATGCCTTCGTCACCCAAAGCCAGGTCATGGGCGTCTACGGCAAGGGGTTCGACCGGTTCAAGATCAGACACAAGGACGCCGAATAGGCCTTTTGTCCCGACCACACGCAGGCCGCGACCATCCCGGCACATTGACGCTGTCTGCGCGTTTTTTTTCGGAAAAACGGCCGATAACTCGTGTTTTTTGTCTAATTTTGCCCATTCAAACAAAGCATCACATATCGTAACGCAATGAAAATCAATATAGATACATTCGAAGATCTGCACCGTCCTGCATACGTGCTGGAGGAGTGGCGCCTGCGCCGCAACCTGGAACTCACAGCCCGCGTGGCGCGCGAGGCCGACGTGGAGATCATCCTGGCCTTCAAGGCCTTTGCGCTGTGGAAGACATTCCCCATCTTCCGCAGCTACATCTCGGCCACGACAGCCAGTTCGCTCAATGAAGCGCGGTTGGGATTCGAGGAGTTCGGAGCCAGCACCCATACCTATTCTCCAGCTTATACGGACGACGAGATTGAGGCTATCGCACGCTGTTCCAGTCACCTGACGTTCAACTCGCTCACGCAACTGCAGCGGCTGTCCGGTCGTGCCAAGGCTGCCAATCCCGCAGTCAGCATCGGGATCAGGGTCAATCCGGAATACTCCGAGGTGGAAACTGCACTCTACAATCCCTGTGCACCAGGCACCCGCTTCGGCGTCATGGAAGATCAGCTGCCGGCGCAACTGCCTTCCGTCATCGACGGATTCCATTGCCACTGCCACTGCGAGAGCGGCGCGGACGTCTTTCAGCGGACACTGTCGCACATCGAACGCCATTTCTCAAAGTGGTTCCCGCAACTGAAATGGATCAATTTTGGTGGCGGACACCTCATGACAAGGGCTGATTACGACGTTCCGCTGTTGATCAATATCCTCCGCGAATTCCACAAACGCTATCCCCATCTGAAGGTGATCCTCGAACCGGGAAGTGCCTTCGCGTGGCAGACAGGATGCCTCGTCTCGCAGGTGGTGGACATAGTGGAGAACAGGGGCATACGGACTGCGATCCTCAATGTCAGTTTTACCTGCCACATGCCGGATTGTTTGGAGATGCCGTATTGGCCGGCCGTGCGCGGCGCGAAAACGCTCAGCGAGCCCGGCGGCGGTATGACAGCGCCGGCACAGGAACACTGCTACCGGCTCGGAGGCAACTCCTGCTTGAGCGGCGACTATATGGGATTCTGGCAGTTTGACCACGAACTGCAGATCGGAGAAAACATCATCTTCGAGGATATGATCCATTACACAACGGTAAAGACCAACATGTTCAACGGCATCGCCCATCCCGCTCTCGCCCTCGTCACCCCTGAAAGCGAACTGAAAATACTCCGTGAATATAGCTATGAAGACTACCGGGACCGGATGGACTGACAAGCATAAAAGACGTAAAAGGTAAAAAGGTAAAAAGAAGCAGCACCCCTCATAGCATAAGGTGATCCCATATTCCCTACAAGCCATATGAAGACAATTGATATAATCGCAAGAAATCAAACGCTGAAGATATGGCTAACCGCATATAATAAGGAAAAAGCGGACACCAAAGTAAGACGATCCCGATGTGACAACTGCCGAAGGGTCTGATTTTTTGAAGAAATACTCCGCAGAACCGACACGAACGCCACACTTAAGGACATCTACATCGTCAATGGAAAATAGGTTGTGAATAACTGAGGTGACTGCAAAACGAGAGAAAGAGAAGCGAAAAGGAAGCATTAATAGATAGGAAATAAGATGATAGATTATACTTTATAAAAAGTAAAAAGAAGAAAAATGGATGTTTGACATACAGAAGAAGTGCAGCGTCCGAAAACATTTTAGGTGAGCAGATGGAGCATCTTCTCACAGAAGCGAAATAAAGCAAACAAGCTAAAAGAAGCATCTGAACGCAAAGTCATAATGCTTTATCATTCGTATTTCGTCCATATTCTTGCTTTTTTAAGTAAAAAAACAGACGAAAAATTTGTGAAGTCAGAAAAAAGCATTAACTTTGCAACCGCATTTAGGGAAATGTTCCTTGCAAAAGGATATGCGGCAATAGCTCAGTTGGTAGAGCGCGACCTTGCCAAGGTCGAGGTCGCGGGTCCGAGTCCCGTTTGCCGCTCAACATTCTGAATAAACCAAGATGGGGTAAGACTCCAATCGCCCAGGTGGCGGAATTGGTAGACGCGCACGTTTCAGGTGCGTGTGTTTAACGACGTGCAGGTTCGAGTCCTGTTCTGGGCAC